>JANJTX010000058.1 GCA_024710875.1 Anaerolineales bacterium
ATGTAAGCCCAAAAACCCTTCACACAGCGAAGTCCCCATGCCCCTCCCGAGCAAAATTCATAAAATCGTCGAGTAAATGCCTCAAGAAAACCCGTATAGGATCCCGGTCTCCCACCGACCTCTGTGTAAAAGACAAAGGCAAGAGCATCCTCCACACTTAAACTGCCTCCATTTGCTTTTCTAATATTCTGCAGTCCTTTCCATGCTTTTTCCGCATCCGTCCCTGCAACTAATCCATCAGGAGGAGAATCGGGCAAATCTGACACTATGGGATCTGCAGACGACGTTGACGATTTCACCCCAGGGTTGTAAATGCACCGAGCACCATCCAATAGTGGCACAGGGCAATGCCCTGTCGGATCCACAAAGTTTGCCGGATTATTCATCACATAGGCGTACCGATTGAACGCCTGCGGGTTGAACGCCCCCGGAATTATGGTGTCTGGTTGAGTGAATTTGCCTAATCTCGGGTTAAAGATGCTAGTGTTACCCGCGTTTTGCCGAACTTGTAAACTCTGTGTAAAATCGCCCGCGCTCATAGCCCCATTATAGCAATCGGCAATCTAAAATCAACAATCCGCAATCAGCAATCCGCCGCCCTGCTTGCCAAGCCGCGCCCCGTGGGGTATGCTTGCGGGGTGGGAGTGGATGAGTCCCGGTGGGCTCCCCGGTCTTCAAAATCGGTGGCGGGTCGCGTTGCGGGCCGCGGTGGGTTCGACTCCCATGCACTCCCGCCAGCCCGCCCTTCCTACAGGAATTCTATGACTGAAACCCTCGCCTCTTCTGACGAACTCACCCCGCTGGTTGAACGCATCCTGACGATTGAAAACGTCACCTGGGGCGGCGCAGCCCAGCCGTTTGTGGCGCGCTACCACGGCCGCCTGCGCAAAGACTCGGCCGAGGCCTACGCCGAGCTGGCCGCCGCCGTGCAGCCGCGCGGCCTCACGCCCGTGTTCCGCGCCGAGGACGTCCAGCACACCGTGCTGCTGATCCCCGGGCTGGCCGAGCAGGTGCGGCCGAGCAACCCGTGGGTGAACCTGGCCCTGTTCGGGCTGACGGTCATCAGCCTGCTGCTCACCGGGGCGCTGTATTCCTACGAGGGGCCGCTGCCGGAGGACTTCTTCGGGCAGATGGGCGTGCTGCTGGGCCAGTTGCCGCTGGGCGTGCCGTTTGCGGCCAGCATGCTGGCGATTTTGCTGGCGCATGAGTTCGGGCATTACCTGGCGGCGCGTTATCACAAAACGCCGGTGACGCTGCCGTACTTTCTGCCGCTGCCGTTCAGCCCGCTGGGCACGCTGGGGGCCTTCATCCAACTCAAAGCGCCGCCGCGCAACAAACGTGTGCTGCATGATATCGGCATCGCCGGGCCGCTGGCGGGCTTCCTCGTTACCGTGCCGATTCTGGTCTACGGGCTGATGACCTCGGAGCTCGGTTCGCTCCCGGCCAGCATCCCGGCCGGGCAGGGGCTGATGCTGGAAGGCAACTCGGTGTTCTACCTGGGCCTCAAGTATCTGGTATTTGGCGAGTGGCTGCCCAACCCGGAGAGCCTCGGCGGGCTGCCGCCGGCCCTGTACTGGCTGCGCTATGTGCTCACCGCCGCGCCGATTCCGTATGGCGGGCAGGATGTGCTGCTGAACTCGGTGGCGTGGGCGGGCTGGGCCGGTCTGCTGGTGACCGGGCTGAACCTCATCCCGGCCGGGCAACTGGATGGCGGCCACATGCTGTATGTGCTGTTCGGCAAGCGCGCCCAGCAGGTCTTGCCGTTTATCCTCGTTACGCTGGGGTTGCTGGGTTTCGCCTGGGAAGGCTGGTGGCTGTGGGCGGGGCTGATTTACCTGTTCGGGCGGCGCAACGCCGAGCCGCTGGATGACATCACCGAACTGGACGGCAAGCGGGTGGCGCTGGCCGTGCTGGCGCTGCTGCTGTTCCTGCTCTTGTTTATGCCGGTGCCGTTGCGGGTGGTGATGGGGTGATAAGAAGTAATTAGTAATTAGTAATTGCGAGGGGGATTGCGGGGAGGGCGGAAAGGCATCTAACTCAAAGTGTGCAAAGATAAAAGGGCACATTGGGATGGTTTTGACACGTCCGCCATGTGGGGGACAAATGCCCTCTTTACAAGAGGTTGCGCATCCGCTATACTGGCGATTGAGGCGTATTTTAATCTGGCGCTCATAGTAGCCGCCGCTAAGTCCCTGTTTGCATCTTAGCCGCACTGACCGGGGGATTTGCCAACCCGCATGGCTTCTGCACTACTCCGGCCTGCTCTATGAGCCCAACAGCCTGTCCTCGACAGGATAAACATGATGGCGTACCGCGTAACACGCATCCAACGGGTTACATCCGGCCTGCTTCTGCTTGGCCTGCTTCTCAGCGCCTGCACACCGGCGGCGCCCCCGCCCAGCGGCACTAAGGCGGTTGAGCCGCTGTTCAGCGAGTTCTATAATCGCGTCAACGGCCCGGCCGTCCTTGGCCATGCCATCAGCGGGTTAACAGAATACGACGACATGCCGGCCCAGTACACTGAGTCCGGGTTAATGCTGTTTGATGACCGCCTGAACGGGCAGGCGCGTTTCCGGCTGGCGCCGCTGGGGGCGCGGCTGTACTCGCAGGAAACGCCGGCCGCCGCCGCCGAAGACATCCAGATAGATGGCTTCGTTTCGCATGACAAAATCCGCTTGCTGTACTTCGCTCTGGGCGAAGAAGTGGTCGGCGCGCCGCGCACCAACCTGCAGGTCAACCTGGCTTCTAACCGCATGGAACAGCACTTTGAGAACCTGGGCATCGGCTTCTGGCTGGATGACCCGGAGGCACAGCCGTTTGTGCTGGCCTATGGCGTGGCCAGTTGTAATGCCGAGTGCCGCTACCAACACCCTGGCCCGCTGTTTGCCACGCCTACCGGGATTCAAGCCCCCGTATTTCAGGATGTGATTGACGTGCTGGGCGGTGACCTGCTGGGGCTGCTGGTGGACGGGCCCTACGCGCTGGAGGATGGTAGCCAGGAAATCGTGTACCAGAACGCGGTACTGGTCATGCGGCCGGGCGCGACCCGGGTCGAACTTCGCCCGATTGTACCTTTGCTGGGTTTTGAAGCCGGACAGATGGTAAAGAACCTGAACACCCCGGCGGCCTACTTTGTGGCGCTGGATACCAGCGGCCAATTTGGCTACAACATCCCTGCATTTTTCTGGGACTACATTCAACCGCGCGGCGGGCTGGCGATGTTCGGTAACCCCATAATGGAACGTTCGTATGATGAGTTGCAAAATACTCATTTGCAGTGTTTTGAAAAAGTCTGCCTGACCTTTGACCCGGCCGCCCCGCCCCACGAACAGGTCAGGCCGCTGGCTTTGGGGCAGGAGTACCGCAACCGCTTTGCCACCCTGGCCGGGGGGGTGCCGGTAGAGGACCTGCAATTGCTGATGTCGGTTTCAAAAGAGATTACCGATGACGGTACCCTGCTGACGGTATCGGCCAATGTGTTGCGCGGTACCGAGCCGCAGTCCGGCCACTCGCTGACGCTTTCCGTTACCCTGCCGGATGGCAGCCGTCAGCAACACCGTTTTGGCCCCACGGACGCCCACGGCGCGGCCCAACTGACCCTGCCGCCGCTTTCGTATCCGAATGGCGCATGGGTCTATCTAACCGTGTGCCTGGCCCTGCCAGATGGCCCGGAATGCAAGATGGATGACATCTTGTTTTACGGAAACTGACCCAGATAGCTTGAGAAGATTCATGCAAACCGCACCGGCACCCCGCTGGCGCGGTTTTGATTTCAGGGGCGGGCTTCGGCCAGGATACTGATACGAGCCAGTGGCGGGCCGATGCTGTACAGCGCCACTTCAAAATCCAGCGTGGCGCCGGGGGCCAGGCCGGCCGGGCTTTCCCAGCGGCGCACGGCGGCCGGGTTGCCTTCAGCATCCCAACCCATCACCGCCAGCCAGATTTGCCCGGCGGCGGCGCTATCGGCGGGCAGGGTGAGCCGGCCGGTGAGCGTGCCGGAGCGGCCGTTGGGGTGCAGTGTGGTTTGCAGGTCCTCCAGCGCAATTGGCAGGTAGCGGCCGGCGGCATCGGCCAGGGGCAGCACCGCCAGAACCTCGGCGGCGGCGGTTTGCCAGCCGGCCGGCGGAGCGCTGAAATAAGCCGCTACGGCCAGGCTCTCGCCGGCGGGCAGGATATTAAGTGGAATAAAAGCAGTTTCACTGGCGAGGCGCGCCCCGTTGCCATCCAGCAGGTGCAGGGCGACTTCCAGATTTTCCAGGGTCTGCGGGCCGGGGTTGGCGGCTACGGCTAGGCACCACAGGCCGCCGGTGGCGCTGGAGGCGCAGGTTGGCGGGGCGAGGGTCAGCAGGCTGGCATCCGGGGTGGGGCCGGCGGCAGCGGGCGGGAGGCCTTCCAGCGGGATGATGAGCGGCGTATCGACCGAGAGGAAACGCGGGTCTACGCCCGGGTTGGCGGCCTGCAAGTCATCCAGCGTGACGCTGAATTGCAGCGCGATGCCCAGCAGCGTATCGCCCGACCGCACGACATAGACAAACGGGGTCGGGCTGGGGAGGATGGCCGGGGCATCCGGGATGGGCTGCTCGGCTGGGGCGGCAGGTTGTGTGGCGCTGGGGCTGGCATACGGCGTGAGGCCGGGCGGCAGGGTTGGGCTGGCGGCCGGGGCAACCGGGCCACAGGCAGTCAGTGTGAGCAGCAGCAGGGCGAAGGTTAGACGGAGAGGGGACACGCCGCGATTATACCTGTGGCGGGTGGGTATCGCAGCGGGGTGACCGCCATTGCTGTTGGTCTTTGGAACGCCCACAAGCCTGCCTTGAGCACAGCCGAAAGGGGGCTGGACAACGGAGAGTTCCGGGCGGCCTTACTGACACCCCCTCCCGCGTTTGGGCGTTGACGGCGGGTGGGCATCGTGCTATGATTCAACCAGCACTTATTCCATTTATTGTTCCTCGCCGGAAGGTCGCCCTTCGCACGGGCACAGTCATTATCCCTGAATTATTGCAGGTTGCAGGACCCAACATCATGGCAGGAGAATCAGCGGTTGATTCTCATTCAGGCGGCTGGTTTGCGGCGAGCGCGAAGTGTGCGCTCGTTTGTGAGTTAAGCGGCAGTCGGCGGGGGAAAAGGAGCAATTATGAGCATTGAAACGATTGCACGATTAATTGGTATGGCGGCTTTTGGGGCTGGCGGGGTGTGGCTGGGCGCTGAAATGAGCCGCGTCTTCAATGACCCGGTGGAACTGTGGGCGACCATCATCGGGCTGGTAGGGGCGCTGGCCGGGCTGGTGCTGACCCCCTACCTGACTGTGCGGCCCATCCGAGCGGCACGCGCGGCCCTGGGGCAGATGTCCAGCCGTACGCTGTTCGCCGGCCTGCTGGGGCTGATCGTGAGCCTGATTACGGCCGGGTTGCTGGCGTTCCCGCTTTCGTTGTTGCCGGCCCCGTTTGGCGAGGTATTGCCGTTCGCGGCGGCAGTGCTGGTGGCCTACCTGGGGGTGACGGTGTTTGTGGCGCGGCGCGATGAGATTTTCAACTCGCTGGATAGCCTGCCCAGCCGGGCAGGCGGGGCAGATGGCGGCCGGGCAAATGGCAAGAGCCGTACAATTCTGATGGATACCAGCGTGATAATCGATGGTCGGATTGCGGACATCGCCCGCACCGGCTTTCTGGCGGGCGAGTTGTTGATCCCGCGCTTTGTGCTCAACGAGTTGCAATACATCGCCGATTCGGGCGATAACCTGCGCCGCCAGCGCGGCCGGCGCGGGCTGGAGGTTCTGGCCGCCCTGCAAAAAGACCCGGTCATCCCGGTGCGCATCAGCGATATTGATGTGGAAGGCTCGCGGGCGGTGGATGACAAGCTAGTCATTCTGGCGCGCCAGATGCGCGCCCCGGTACTGACGAATGACTTCAACCTCAACCGGGTCGCTGAACTCCAGGGCGTGACGATTTTGAACATCAACGAACTGGCGAACGCGGTCAAGGCGGTATACCTGCCGGGCGAGACCCTGGTGGTGCGCATTATCCAGGAAGGGCGCGAGGCCAGCCAGGGCGTGGGCTACCTGGATGATGGCACGATGGTGGTGGTGCAGGACGGCCAGAACTTTATCGGGGTTGAGCTGGAAACCGTGGTAACCAAAGTATTGCAAACCGCGGCCGGGCGGATGATCTTCGCCAAGCCGGAACACGAATAGCCGAGCGCAGGAGCCGAGCATGGCGCTGAACATCTACAACACAATTACGCGTAAGAAAGAATCCTTTGAACCGCTGAAGGCCGGTGAAGTCAGCCTGTATGTGTGCGGCCCCACGGTGTACAGCGGGGCGCACGTGGGGCATGCCATGTCCAGCCTGGTGTTTGACATCCTGCGCCGCTACCTGGAATATCGCGGCTACAAAGTCAGGCATGTAATGAACTACACCGATGTGGATGACAAAATCATCCTGCGGGCGATGCATGAAGAACGCGACCCGTTTGAGATGGCCGAGGAATACATCAACCAGTATGCCGGGCAATTGCTGGACCTCAATATCTTGCCCGCCAGTGCCAACCCGCGCGTGAGCGCCGAGATGCCGCAAATCATCGCCACGATTCAGGGGCTGGTGGACAAAGGCTACGCCTACCCGGCCGAAGGGGATGTGTATTTCCGGGTCGAGAAAGATGAAGACTATGGCCGCCTTTCGGGCCGCAAACTGGACGACATGCAGGCCGGGTCGCGCATTGATGTGGATGCGCGCAAGGAACACCCGATGGACTTCGCCCTGTGGAAGGCTGCCAAGGAAGGCGAGCCGTTCTGGGAGAGTCCCTGGGGCAAGGGGCGGCCGGGCTGGCATATCGAATGCTCGGCCATGTGCCTGCACCACCTCGGCGAGCAGATTGATATTCACGGCGGCGGCAACGACCTGATTTTCCCGCACCATGAGAATGAAATCGCCCAGTCCGAATCGCTGACCGGCAAACCATTTGCGCGCTACTGGGTGCACAACGGCATGATGCAGTTGAGCGGCGAGAAGATGTCCAAGTCGCTGGGCAATCTGGTGACGATTGAAGATTTTCTGGCAAAGAACGAAGCCGAAGTACTGCGGCTGATGGTGCTGAACTCCTCTTACCGCAGCCCGCTGACCTTTAATGACGAGGTGATTGAAGCTGCCAGCAAGGGGCTGGAGCGCCTGCGCAACGGGTTGCGCCCGGCCTTTGCCGGGGCCGCCGGGGCCAGCGCCGAAACCAAAGCGGCTCTGGCGGCGCAGGCCGAAACGACCACGGCGGCCTTCACGGCGGCGATGGATGATGACTTCAACAGCGCCGGTGCGCTCGGCCATCTGTTTGACCTGGTGCGGGTCATCAACGCCACCCGAGATGCGGGCGCGACCAATGAAGAACTGGCGGCCGCCCAGGATTGCCTGCGCCAACTGACGGGCGTGTTTGGTCTGCGGCTGGAGAAGGCCGCCAGCGGCGGGGCTGAAGCTGCCCCGTTCATTGACCTGCTGGTGGCGGTGCGGACGGCGGTGCGCAAGGAAAAGCTGTGGGCCTTGAGCGACCAGATTCGCGACCAACTGGCTGAACTGGGCGTGACGCTGGAAGACGGCAAAGACGGCAGCACCTGGCGGTTCGGTTAACCGCGCCCCGACCGATGGAATGGCTCTACGGACGTAACCCGATTTACGAAGCCCTGCGGGCCGACCGCCGGGCGTTTAAGCGGCTGCGGGTGGCCGAGGGGGCGCAACCCAAGGGCCGGTTGGCAGATATTTTGCAAATCGCCAAGAACCGGAATATCGCCGTTGAAACTGTGCGGCGCAATGTGCTCGACAGCCTGACCGAGAACCACCAGGGAGTGGCGCTGGAAGCGGGTTCGTATGCCTACGCCGACCTGATGGATATGTTTACCCTGGCCGAAGAACGTAACGAGCCGCCGTTTCTGCTGCTGCTGGATGCTTTGCAGGACCCCCAGAATCTGGGTACGCTGTTGCGCACCGCCGAGGCGGTGGGGGTGCATGGCATCCTGCTGCCGCTGGCGCACACCGCTACGATTACTCCGGCGGTGGTTTCGGCCTCCAGCGGGGCGTGCGAACACCTGCTGGTGGGGCAGGCCAACCTGGCGCAGAGCATCGGCATTTTGCAGGAAAATAATGTCTGGGTGGTCGGGCTGGCAGGCGAAGACGCCGCCGCCAAACCGCCAGCTGAACTGCGGCTGGATGGCGCGCTGGCGCTGGTGGTGGGCAGCGAAGGCGAGGGCTTGCGGCGGCTGGTGCGTGAGTCCTGCGATGTGCTGCTGGCGCTGCCGATGCGCGGGCAAATTGAATCTTTGAATGCGGCGGTGGCGGGTTCGGTGGCGCTGTATCTGGCGTGGCAGGCCCGCGCCTGGAAGTAAACCGCCCGTCCCATGTTGTACCCCTTGAAAGCGTTTTATCAATCCGTTCAGCGTGAAATCGGCGTGTACCGCTGCGTGCTGGCGCACCCGGCCACCGGCTGGCTGCCGCGCCTGCTGCTGGGGGCGGCGCTGGCCTATTTTGTGCTGCCGGTGGATATCCTCCCGGACTTTATCCCGGTGCTCGGGCAACTGGACGACCTGCTGATTGTGCCGGGGCTGGTCTGGCTGGCGTTGCGGCTGATACCAGCCGAGGTGGTGGTGGCCTGCCGGGCGG
>JANJTX010000073.1 GCA_024710875.1 Anaerolineales bacterium
GGGCTTTGAAGCCCTGATGGGGGCGCTATATCTGGATCAGGGCACCCAGGCGGTGGAACACTTCATGGCGGGCCTGCTCGAAACCGCGGTGCCGGAAGTGCGCCGCAATGGGGGCGAGCACGACCCCAAAAGCCGCCTGCAGGAGTGGGCGCAGGCGCAGGGCCACCGCGCCCCGCTGTACCGGATTGTGGAAGAAATCGGCCCCGACCATGAGAAAGAATTCGTGGTGGAGGTCGTGGTAAATCATGAAGTCCTCGGCCACGGCCGCGGCAGCAGCAAACAGAGCGCCAGCAAAATGGCAGCCCAGATGGCCCTTGAAAGCCTCGGAGAGTAATCGAAACCCATGAGTCCGGCGCGCCTTAAATCTCTGGAACTGGTCGGGTATAAGACCTTTGCCAGCAAAACCCGGTTGGAATTTGCCGAGCGAATTACGGCGGTGGTCGGCCCGAACGGGTCGGGCAAGTCGAATATCGCCGATGCGTTGCGCTGGGTGCTGGGCGAGCAGGCCTACGGCCTGATGCGCGGCCGCAAAACAGATGACATGATTTTCTCCGGTTCGGAGACGCGGGCGCGGGCCGGGATGGCCTCGGCCACCGTGACTTTTGACAATACCGAGGGCTGGCTGCCGATTGATTTTTCGGAAGTGTCGATTACCCGGCGGGCGTACCGCGACGGGCAGAACGAGTACCTGATTAACAGCCAGAAAGTGCGCCTGCGGGATGTCTCGGAACTGCTGGCGCGCTCCGGGCTGGCCGAACGCACCTATACCGTCATCGGGCAAGGCATGGTGGATGCAGCCCTTTCGCTCAAAGCCGAAGACCGGCGAGCCCTGTTTGAAGAAGCGGCCGGCATCAGCCTCTACCGCCAGCGGCGCGAACAGGCCCTGCGGCGGCTGGATGCCACCAAGCGCAACCTGGAACGGGTACAGGACATCCTGGCCGAACTGGCGCCGCGCCTGCGCAGCCTGGAACGGCAGGCCCAGCGGGCGGGCGAGTACGAACAGGTGCGGGCCGACCTGCGCGAAATCCTGCGTGAATGGTACGGCTACCACTGGCACCGTGCCCAGCAGGAGTACCTGGACGGCCTGACCTACGCCACCCAGCAGGAGAAAACGCTGGCAACCGCCCGTGCCCGCCAGACCGAACTGGACCGCGGGCTGACGGAAGTGCGCGACCGGCTCAACGGGCTGCGCGCCCGCCTCGGCTCGTGGCACCGCCAACTGGCCGAACTGCACACCCGCCGCGAGTCGACGACACGTGAACTGGCGGTGAGCGATGAACGCCAGCGCGCCCTGCGCGAACAACAGGCGCGGCTCGCCAGCGACCTGACCCAAAGACAACATGAATTGGCGCTGGAACGCGAACGCCTTCAGGAAGCCGAAGTGAAAGCCGCCCGGCTGGAAGCGGACGCCGCGGACGCCGAAGCACAGGCCGAGGCCGCCAAAGCCGCCCTGACGGCGCGGCAGAGCCAGCGCGCCACGTTGGAAACCGAACTGGCAGCCGCCCGCGCCCGGCTGGAAGCCCTCAACACCCGCAAAATCGAACTGGCGACCCTGAAAGCCGACCTGACCAGCCGCCTCGAAAAGCAGGGCGAAGCGCAGGCCGCGGTGGCGGCGGATGTAACCGCGGCCGAAACTGCAAGGCAGGCCGCCGAAGAAGCCCTGCAAACCGCCCAACAGCAGCAGGCCGCGGCCGAAGCGGCCCAGAGTCAGGCCGAGCAACGGCTGGAAGCCGCTCGCAGCGCATTGAAGGATATCGAAAACCAACGAACCGCCGCCCAGCAGGGGCGCGCCCGCCTCGAGGCCGAGCAAGCCCGCCTGCAAGCCCAACTGGACGTGCTGGTGCAGGCTGAAAACAGCCTGAGCGGCTATGCCAGCGGGGCCAAGAACCTGCTGGAAGCCGCCCGGCGCGGCGAACTGGCCGGCACGCAGGGCGCCTTGAGCAGTTACCTGAATGTATCGACTGAATACGAAACCGCCATCGCGGCTGCCTTAGGTCAGTATGTGGATGCGGTGGTGGTGCAGGGCAACAGTGCCAGCGAGGCGGCTCTGGCCCTGCTGGAACTGGAACCCGCCCGCGCCGCCCTGCTGCCCTTGCAGTCCCTCACCCCGCCTGCCCCACTTAAAGCCCCGGCCGATGCTGACTGCCTCGGCGTGGCGGCGGCTTTGGTGAGTGCGCCGCCCGAATTGCGCCCGGCGCTGGACCTGCTGTTAGGCCGCACACTGATTGCGCGTGACCGCAAGGCGGCCCGCCGCCTGCTGGCCGGCCAACCGGCCGGGGTGCAGATCGTTACCCTGCGGGGCGAAGTGTTTGCGGCGGGCGGGGCGATTGTGGTGGATACCGAGAGCAACGCCGCCACCCTGCGCCGGCCACGCGAACGCCAGGAATACCAGGAAACTCTGGCCGCCAACCAGCAGGCCCAAACCGCCGCCAATGCCGCGCTGCAAGCCCTGGCCGAACGCCAGACGGCCGCCGAAGCCGAACTGACGGCGGCTGAAGGCGGCCTGAAAGAAGCCCGTCGCGCCAGCGAGCAGGCCGGCCGCACCCACCAGCAGGCGGTGCTGGGGCGCGACAGCGCCCAACGCCAGCTGGAGTGGCAGCACAGCCGTCGCGACGCTCTGGCGCAGGAATTGAGCCAGGCCGCCAGCCAGATTGAAACCCTGAACCGCGAAGCGGCCGAACTGGCCGAGAACGCCGAGCAGGCCCTGGAAGCCCAACGCGCCCGTACCAATGAACTGGCAGGCCTGACGCTGGATGAGCAACAAACGCAAGTACAGCACTGGGAAACTCAGGTAGCCGTCAGCCGGCGCGCCCTGGCAGATGCTGAGGCGGCGCGGGCCGAACGCCAGCAGGCCCATGAACGCGCCCAGAGTCAGGCGGGCAGCCTGCTGGCCAGCGAAACCGAAATCCAGAATCAACTGGCGGCGCTGCGGGCCGCCGTTACGGATATGCGCAATGCCGAGGGTGGGATTGGGACTGAATTACGCGCCCTGCAGGAACTGATTGACCCGGCCGAAGAGGAATTACGAGCGGCCGAAGCCCAGCAGGCTGAACTGGAAACCAACGAGGCCGAGGCGCGCCAGGGCCTCAACAACGCCGAACGCGGCCACGCCCAGGCCCAGATTACGCTGGCCCGCCGCCAGGAAGCGCTGGACAGCCTGCGCCGTCGAATTGAAGACGATTTCGGGCTGGTGGACTTCACTTACGAGAAGGAAGTCTCCGGCCCCACTCCCCTGCCGCTGGGCGAAATGGTAGAACGCCTGCCGGTCATGCATGCCATCGCGCCAGACCTGGAAGAACGACTCAAGCAACAACGCATGCAACTGCGGCGCATGGGGGCAGTCAACCCGGATGCCCAGAGCGAGTACCGGCAAGTCAAGGAACGCTATGAGTCGATGACGACCCAGGTAGATGACCTGCAACAGGCTGAAACGGATATTACGGCGGTGATTGCCGAGCTGGATGGTCTGATGGACCGCGAGTTCCGCAAGACGTTTGACCGCGTGGCGGCCGAGTTCCGCGAGATTTTCGCCCGGCTGTTCCCCGGCGGGCAGGCGCGCCTGCTGCTGACGGAAAGCGAAGACGCGACCGACATCGGGATTGATATTGAGGCACGCCTACCGGGCAAACGCATGCAGCGGCTGGCGCTGCTTTCCGGCGGCGAGCGCAGCCTGACGGCCGCGGCGCTGGTGTTTGCGTTGCTCAAGGCCTCGCCGACCCCGTTCTGTGTGATGGATGAGGTGGATGCAGCCCTGGACGAGGCCAATGTGGAGCGCCTGCGGGAGTTGCTGCAGGAGTTGAGCCACCAAACCCAGTTTGTGATCATCACCCATAACCGCAATACGGTGCAGGCCGCCGAAGTGATATACGGGATTACGATGGGGCGCGACACCACCAGCCAGTCGATTTCGTTGCGGCTGGACCAGGTGGACGAGACGTACGCCTGACGAGGGGAGTTTCTTAACCGGGCAATACATGCATCGCCCGTACAGATTTCAATGGGGGTAGCCAAGTCAGAGCTGAATTGAGATTTGAATTGTGAAGGCGGCGAAGAAACGCAGTTGGGCGGGGCTGTGTTGCCATTTTCGTAGGGGTCGAGCTTAGCTCGACCCCTACACAATTTGCGAATGATGTCCATAGCGCGAAGATGTCTTGATGGCAGGCTGGCAAATATCCTATTTTCCAGTATGCAACAATGGCGGCCAATGCTCGTATTATTTATTGAATAACCAACGAGGAAAGGAAGGTTGTGCAATGGAAACTACTAATCGGAAACTTCGCCGTTCGCGCCGCAACCGGCATCTGGCCGGGGTGTGTGGTGGGCTGGCCGAATTCTTCGGGATCAGCGCGTTGTGGTTCCGGTTGGCATTCGTGCTGGCGTTCATCCCGGGCGGTGTGCCCGGCATCGGGCTGTACCTGCTTTGCTGGCTGGTTATCCCGGCTGAGTAGGCAGAAGTATCGTAAAACACGCCGCAGGGAAGCCTGCGGCGTGTTTGTTTTGAATACAAGTTGGGTGATTAGTTAATCCGGGCGCCAGCCGGAATGTCCGGGTCAGATGGGGAGCGCTCGCGCCAGTAGTCAAATTCTTCCACTTCAGACTGCTCGCGGCGAGTTTGCAGCCACTGGTCAAAAGCCTGGTCCTGGTATTGGAGGTAGGCATCGTTATCCAGCGGGCGGTCTTCATGGCCGAGGACCTGGATAATGTGGAAACCGAACTCTGACTCCACCGGCGCACTGACTTCGCCTATTTCCAGGGCAAAAGCGGCATCGCCAAATTCGGAGACCATCATTTCCTTGTAGAACCAGCCGAGGTCGCCGCCGCGGGTGGCATTGCCAGTGTCCTGCGAATACTCAAGGGCAAGGGCGGCCCAGTCTTCACCGGCGGCAAGGCGGTCCAGCACTTGCTGGGCGGTGGCTTCATCGGCCACGAGAATATGACGCGCCCAGACCTGCTCCTGGGTGCGGGGCAGGTCGCCAACGACCGCAGCCTTAAGCTTCTCGCGCAGAATCAGGATTTCAGCATAGTTGCGCAGGTCCTGCTCACCCCACTGCACATCGGTACGCAGGAGGTCAAGCTGACTCTGGTATTCCTGCCCAAAGGCTTCGGTGCTCTGGACCGTGGGGGTCGGGAAGGCAATGGTGGTAGCCGTGGGTTCAACGGCCGGGTCCTGCGTGGCAGTGGGGATGACCACGGTGGGCGTGAGGGTCACAAGCGCCAGTTGGGACGGCGAGAAGGTACTGGTGGGGGCGGTCGTGGGGGTGATGGTGGCGGTGGGTTGGCCCTGCGGGTAGTAACTGAAGAAGAGTTCCAGTACGGCGGTGTCCACTTCCGCTGGCGAAACGCTGATGCCCATTTCAGCGGCGGCCTGGCGTACCAGTTCGGCTTCAATCAGGTCATCGAGGGTTTGGCGGCCAACGGTTTCAGGCTCCAGCAGGAACTGCAATTGGAGCAGTTGTTGCTGAAACTGTACGCCGAACGCGGGGTCCACTACGCCGGAAGTAAGATACTGGTAAAGGCTCAGGTACTGCTGAACATAGAAGCGGCGGGTGAACCGGGCGCGTTTCTGAAATTCTTCAGTGCTGATTTCTACGCCATTGACGCGGGCAACCGGCTGGGCCGGGCGGACCCAGCGTTCCAGCACGAAACCACCGACAACGAGCAGGACGACTGCAGCCAGCACGCTGTACAGGCTGATGCTCAAGATGCGGTTCAGGCGCTGTTCACGCTCCACGCGCCCCATGCGCCCCAGGCGGGGGGTAGGATTATCTTGTTTGGTTGGCATGGTCTTCCTTCAACCCGGCCGGGCAGCCTGCGGTTTAGGCTGGCGGCCCGGTCTGGGGTGGCGGGGGTTCAGGAAAGGCTCTCGCCAACGAAAGGCATGAGGGCCATGTGGCGAGCACGTTTGACGGCGGCTGCCACGGCGCGCTGGTGCTTGGCGCAGGTGCCGGTCTGGCGGCGGGGGCGGATTTTGCCTTCCTGATTGATGAAGGACCGCATTTGCTGGGTGTTTTTGTAGTTCAGCACCAGGCTTTTATCGCCGCAGAACTGGCAGACTCGCGGGCGGGAGTAAAAGCGCCGGCCGCCGCCGCTGCCCCCGCGGCCACCTTCGCGGCCGCCCTCGCGGCCACCTTGTTCGTTATCACTCATGGTCTTGCTCCTTGTTTCAGGTTGCTGTTCAGTACGCGGCTAGAACGGAAAGTCATCGTCTGTATCATTGTCTTCGTCGAGGGAGAAAGCATCTTCTTCCTCGGGGTCTTCTTCACCGTTGGCGCGTTTTTTGCGGTTACCGAGCATCACCATTTCTTTGGCGACAATCTCGGTAGTGTGGCGCTCGCTGCCATCTTCGGCTTTCCAGCGCCGGGTTTGCAGCCGGCCTTCGATGTACACCTGCTGACCTTTGACGAGAAACTCTTTACAGATTTCAGCCAGGCTGCCCCAGGCAACGATGTTGAACCACTCGGTTTGCTGGCGGCGTTCGCCATCGGCAGTGTTCCAGTTGCGGGTGGTGGCCACGCTGAAGGTCGTCACCGGGCGGCCGGAGGGGGTGTAGCGCATCTCCGGGTCGCGGCCGAGGTGACCGATGATCATGACTTTGTTCAATCCTCTGCTCATGACTACTCCTGTTCAGGGTTCAGGCAGGCGCGGCGTACAGAGCGGGCAGGGGTGTTCAGGCCGCAGCGGGGGCAGATTCTTCGGCGGTGAGCATGAAGCGCATCACCGATTCGATCAGGCCCAGGTTGCGTTCCAGTTCAGCGCACAGGCTGGGTTCAAATTCACCGTAAACGAAGATGTACTGGCCTTCGCGCTGTTTGCGAATTTCATAGGCGAGCTTGCGCCGGCCCCAGAAATCCACTTTGTGAATCGTCCCGCCGGAATCTTTAATCCAGCCC
Organism: Anaerolineales bacterium; assembly: GCA_024710875.1. Taxonomy (GTDB): domain Bacteria; phylum Chloroflexota; class Anaerolineae; order Anaerolineales; family UBA11579; genus SCUK01. The sequence continues at coordinate 6,891 of JANJTX010000073.1, forward strand.
TGGACTTTTTCAATCACTTCTTTGGTTGCGGTTTCTTCGAGATCGGGGTGCAGAATAAAAGCAACTTCGTAATGACGCATCGGATGTTCCTCCTTTCCATGGGATTGCCCCCAACGCCGGAGGAGGGGTCGGGAGCGGTAGTTTGTGGGCAGCCGATTATGGCAGACTGCGACGCAAGAGTGTAGCACAAAGCGGCGTTTTTGAGTAGGGCGCGATATATAAGCAGAAATTGGTAATTGGAAAGCAACAACAGAGGTGAAGTGGGTACGTTTTCAACCGCCGGGCCGGTGCTACAATCAGGGCATGGATGAAATGGCCTTTTCCGCCGCGCTGGATGGGCTGCCACTGGGACGGTGGCAGTATTTCCCGACGGTGGGCTCGACCAATGATGTGGTGGCGACCTGGGCGGCCGATGGCGCGCCGGACCTCTCGCTGGCGGTGGCGGATGAGCAAATCGCCGGGCGCGGCCGCAGCGGCCGGACGTGGTTCACCCCGCCCGGTTCGGCGCTGGCCTTCAGCCTGCTGCTGCGGCCGGAAGGCCTGCCGCAAGCCGACCCGGCCCGCGTGGCGGGGCTGGGCGCGCTGGCAGTAGCCGAAGCGCTGGAAGCGTTGTATGGCCTGCAACCCGAGATTAAATGGCCGAATGATGTCCTGCTGAACGGCCGCAAGGTCTGCGGGGTGCTGGCGGAGGCCGAATGGCTGGGGGGCGAGCTGGCATGGATTGTGCTCGGGATTGGGATTAACCTGACCTCGGGGGCTGTGCCGCCGCTGGATCTGCTGGCACTGCCGGCCACTTGCGTGGCCTCGGAGGCGCGGCAACCCGCCCCTGCCCCGCACACTCTACGGGCGATACTAGAGCGGATACTCTACTGGAAATCACAGTTGAACCAGCCGGAGTTCATTGCGGCGTGGGAGGCGCGGCTGGCCTACCGCGGCCAGACGGTGCGGGTTGCCAGCGGGCTGGAGGAATTGCACGGCACACTGGCGGGACTGGCCGAGGATGGCCGCCTGCGACTGGTAGGGCCAACGGGCGAACAGCGGCTGGCCGCGGCGGGCGAGATTCGGTTGCGGCCCGAAGTTGACAGCCGGGCGAAATAGGCTAAACTGGACTCACAGTCTGGAGGTTGAGATGTTGGATGATTCTGCAAGTTTTTTGGATGATTTAGAGTCTGAATTGAGCGACGATGTGCCGCCATTTGCAGCAGACCCGGCGCCCAAAGCGGCTAAACCAGCCCGGCGCAGCAATAGCGGGCGGCTGGTGTTGGGGATGACCGCCCCGCAGCGGATGGTGATTGCCGGAATGCTGTTCATGATGGTGTGCATCCTTGGTTCGTTCTTTCTGATTATCACGGACAGCATTGGCCTGTGAATTCGCCACCACCGAAGATGAAAAGACCCGCCGAGCGGGTCTTTTTTATTTCAGGACGACGCGGTTGCGCTGCTCTTTGGCCTGGTACATGGCTTCATCGGCACGCTGAAGCAGGCTGTTGGGGGTGTCTTCGGCCTGCAAAGCAGAAAGGCCGAGACTCAAAGTGGACTGGTCGCCCCGGTTGGAAACCTGGATGAGCGTGGTCTCAAAATGGTGGCGCAGGCGCTCGGCAAGTTGGCCGGCCTGTTCCGGGTTGGTGTGGGGTAGCAAAAGCAGGAATTCATCGCCGCCAAAGCGGCCGAGCAGGTCGCTCTGGCGCAGCAGGCCGCGCAAGGTGGTGGCGATTTGCTTGAGGGCTTCATCGCCGTGCAGGTGGCCGTGACGGTCGTTGATGTTCTTGAAGTTGTCGATATCCAGCATACAGATACTCAAGGGCCAACCTGCTACCCGGCTGGCTTCTATTTGCACTTGCAGGGCATCCAGCAGGGCGTGGCGACTTAATACACCGGTGAGGGCATCGGTATCGGCCAGGCGTTGGAGGTGGGAGAAGTGCTGTTCGTTGGAAATAAGCAGGAAGGCAAACGGCAAGAGCAGCGAGCAGAAGGTGGTAAGGCTGACAAGTAGAACCGTGTGCAACGAGGTCTGGTAGAAATTGGTGTCCGGCAGATTATTGGTGAAAGCAAGGATGCCACGCACAAAGAAGAAGACAGTGAAGACCAGAAAGCCGCCGCCGGTAAAAATCTCGCTGCCGAGGCGCTGGCGGGCGGGCCGGGCCAGTACCACCCAGGCGAGTTGGCCGCCCTAAAGAGTAAGGAACACGGAGGCCCAGGCTACCCGCAGGGTGTAGTCTGGCTGCCAGACGCCATACACCAGGCTGACGACAAACATGCCAGCAACCGCCGCCACCGATATCCAGATGCCGGGTTTGAGGTGCAGCAGTTCGCACATGGCGCGGTAGAGCAGCCCAATACTTATAACGATGAGGGTATTCGAGAGGACGATACGGAGAGGTTCCTGGCCATAGGCCGCCAGCACAAAGGTGCTCCAGCCAAGGCTGCCAGCCAGATACGAAGCGGCCAGGTAGGGGGCGCCACGCAACAGGCGCGGTGAGGCAATTTGGGTGAGGATCAGCCCGGCGGTGATGCCCAGCAGGGTCAGGCCGATGCTGAAATAAGCGGTGCGGAGGTCTATTGCCAGCATGGGTGGTTTGGCCTGCTGCGACGGGGGTTAATCCTCATCGGCGGCGGGGCTGATGTCCGGGTCGGTATCGGCGTCGGGTTCAGAAATCGGGGCCGGGTCGGGTTGCGGGCGGCCATTGGGGTGGTTGGGCTCTTCGTCGCTCTGGGCGAGTTGCAGGTCGGCGGCGGCAATTCGAGCCAGCGAGGCAACGCTATCGCCCTCGCCGAGGTTCATCAGGCGCACGCCGCGGGTGGCGCGGCCGGCTCGCTTGATATTGGCGACACTGGTGCGGATGATGACGCCGCCGGTGGACATGATGGTGAGTTCATCGGCGAGCTGGACGACGCGGGCCGAGGCGATGCGACCGATGATGCCGAGGGCCTTATCGTCAATGGTTTTAATGCCCTGAGTGGCGCGGCTGCGGGCGGTGTATTCCTCCAGCGGAGTGCGCTTGCCATAGCCGCCGGTGGTGACTACCAGCAGGTCGCCGTTGGGTTCAACGATTTCCATGCAGGCGAGGATATCGCCCTTCTTGAGCTTGATGCCGTTCACGCCGGAAGCCTGGCGGCCCATGGCGCGCACTTCGCCTTCGGCGAAGCGAATCGCCTGCCCACCTTCGGTGATGAGCAGGACTTCATCCTTGCCAGTGGTCAGGCGCGCCCAGTTCAGGGCGTCGTCATCGTCGAGGCCCATCGCAATCAGGCCGGACGGGCGCACGGCTTCAAACTCGGCGAGGTTGACGCGCTTGATGCGGCCTTTGCGGGTACACATGATGCAGTAGGCGGCCTGTTTGAAATCTTTGACGCGCACGGCGGCGGTGATGGTTTCATTGGGGCCGAGCGAGAGCACGTTGATAATGGGCGTGCCCTTGGCGGTGCGCTGGGCTTCCGGCAGGCGGTAGGCCCGCTCGGAGTAGACTTTGCCGCGGTCAGAGAAGAACAGGATGGTGTCCTTGGTGCCGGCGGGCATGAGGATGACGACTTCGTCTTCTTCCTTCATGTCATGGCCGATGACACCCTTGCCGCCGCGCGCCTGGGCACGGTAGGATTTGGCCGACACGCGCTTAACGTAGCCGCGTTCGGTGAGGCTGATGAGCACGGCTTCGTTCTTAACGAGGTCTTCTTCGTTGAACGTGCCGACGACTTCCATGTCAATGGTGGTGCGGCGGTCATCGCCGTATTTCTCCACCAGTTCGTGCAGGTCGGTCTGGATGAGGCCGAGAATCTTTTTGGGGTGCGCCAGCAGGTCTTCGAGATGGGCGATTTCATCCATGACCGCTTTGTGTTCTTCTTCAATTTTGTGGCGCTCCAGAGCAGCCAGGCGGCGCAACTGCATATCGAGGATGGCCTGGGCCTGCAACTCGGAGAGCTTGAAATTCTTTATCAGGGCGGCGCGGGCGGCATCCACATCGTCACTGGCGCGAATGGTCTTGATGATGGCATCGATGTTGTTGAGGGCAATCAGCAAACCATCGAGGATGTGAACGCGGGCGCGCGCTTTTTCCAGGTCGAACTGCGAACGGCGGGTGATGACTTCCTGGCGGTGCTCGATGAAGACTTGCAGGCACTGTTTGAGGGTCAGGGTGCGGGGTTCGCCATCCACCAGGGCCAGCAACTGGGCGCCAAACGTGCCCTGCAGAGGCGTGTACTTGTACAGGCGGTTGAGCACGGTGCGGGGCGAAGCGCCGCGCTTTAGCTCCAGCACGATGGTCAGGCCGTTGCGGTCTGATTCGTCGCGCAGGTCCGAGATGCCTTCAATGCGGCCGGAGCGGGCCAGTTCGGCGATGCGCTCAATGAGAGTGGTCTGGTTGAGCTGGTAAGGGATTTCCGTGATGACGATGCGGTAGCGGCCGTTTTTCTCTTCTTCAATGCGGGCGCGCCCGCGCACGGTGAGTTTGCCGCGGCCGCTGGAGTACAACTGGCGGATGCCTTCATCGCCGACGATGATGCCGCCGGTGGGGAAGTCCGGCCCGGTGACGAACTTGAGCAGGTCTTCGGTGCTGACATCATCAATCGTGTCAAAATTTTCAATGAGGTAATTAATAGCCCCGGCCAGTTCGGCCAGGTTGTGGGGCGGGATGTTGGAAGCCATGCCGACGGCGATGCCGGAGGAGCCGTTGAGCAGCAGGTTGGGCAGGCGGGCGGGCAGCACGACGGGTTCCTGCAATGAGCCGTCGAAGTTATCAGTGAAGTCCACCGTATTCTTGCCGATGTCGGTGAGCATTTCGCCGGCAAGTTGGGACATGCGGGCCTCGGTGTAGCGCATGGCGGCTGGCGGGTCGCCACCGATGGAGCCGAAGTTGCCCTGGCCATCCACCAGCATGTAGCGCAGGGAGAATTCCTGGGCCATGCGGGCCATCGATTCATAGACGGCCGAGTCCCCGTGGGGGTGGTACTTGCCGAGCACTTCGCCGACGATACGGGCGGATTTTTTGTAGGCGGTGTTAGGGCGGATGCCCATTTCATGCATGGCGAACAGGATGCGGCGATGAACGGGTTTGAGGCCGTCGCGGGCATCCGGCAGGGCACGGGCAACGATGACGCTCATGGCGTAATCGAGGTAGGCCGAGCGCATCTGGTCGTTGATGTCTACCCGTTCGACCTGGCCGTTTTCAGTACGCCCAAGCGGGCCGTTTTCTGTTTCCATAGGGTGCATGTCCTTGATAAAGCGTACTTTGAGCAGCAGGCAAAAAGCGTGCAGGCCATTCGCAGGGGCGGCTGCGTCTGGCCCGCACGAGGGTAATTATACCGCGCCTTTTTCCTTTGTAAAAGGGCGGTGTTTCCTTTTAATGGGAAAGGAAGTTTTGAGGGCAGGGAAGAGAGGGAGAAATTGCAAATTAGAAGGGTGGGATGGTGATGGGCGCGGCGGGCAGGCGCGGCCGTTCGGTGGGGGGGGTTATGGCTGGCTGGAGTAAGAAAAATTTAGTGTTGTAAGCAGATTGTGAAACGCTTGTTACCCGATTACAACACTCAAAGCGGGCTTGGCCTTCTCATGGGTACAGGTCAAGACTATATAACTTGCCATCCGTAGCTATCCACATCCTCCCCTCGGTATCTTCAACTACCTCTTGCGACCGAGTCGTGAACCAGCAACCTTCACCAGTTTCCGGGTTGAACCAGGCGGTGCCATTATCAAATTCTTCGTATTTGGCAAACCACAGCCAGCCATTGCTACTCTCATAAATTATTTTTGGGGAAGGTAATTCGTACGGAGAAAAGTTCTCTGGAAACCTGAGGATTTCAGTTGCTCTCGGATGAAGCAAATGCCATTCCCCTGACGGGTCTCTCCAACCAAATCCGCTTAGCCACAGATTGAGTTTCCTATCCACCAGAATCGATGTCCTGCCATACCAACCGGTTTCAGGAATTTCAACTTCTTCTAAAGCGCCTTCAGGGTAACTGAATTTATATACCTGCGAATCGTATTCAAAAGTCCGAAAATAGATTTCCCCATCCGACCCGCTGTGAAGTGGCAGGACGGTGACTTCAGAAAGGTCCAAAACCCTTGTGGTCTGAAAAGTTCTATTGTCAAACCTGTAAAGTCCATCTTCCTGAATAAATATCCAAAACACAGACTGACCTTCTTCTATGTCGATTTGTGGCAAATCAGTCTCCAAGACTTGCCACTCTTCATTGTCGACTATAACCATTGGTACATTTTCTACAGCAATAAATCCCCTAGAGGCTGTTATGCACTTTGAGCCAGTGATAGACTTCGGGCATGACCCGAAAAACCTATCCTAGTGATGTGTCGGATGAAGAGTGGATGTTTATCGCACCCTACCTGACCTTGATGA
>JANJTX010000096.1 GCA_024710875.1 Anaerolineales bacterium
GGCGATGACCGCTTTGCCATTTATGTGATTGAAAGCAAGCGTGGCTACCGCCTGGAATTCCCCAACGACACCACCCTGCTGACCGATGAACTGCGCGCCCGCCTTGAGCAGGTCGTAGGCGCCGAAAACATCAAGGTCGAGCCGATTCTTTATCAATAATCTGTTCGGTAATAATGCACCCTGCTTTGTCTCTGCGCCCTGCTTCGGCAGGGTGCAGGCTTTAATGGTATAAGCAGAAGCGTCCTTTGAGAGACAAATGGAGCCTGACATAATGACAATCAAAACCATCGGCGTACTTACCTCCGGCGGCGATTCGCCGGGTATGAACCCCTGCATTCGGGCGGTCGTCCGCACCTCGCTCTCCAAGAACATCAACGTGATGGGCATCCATGAGGGCTATGCTGGCCTGGTCAGTGGCGATATCTCCTCCCTGGCCGCTCGCGATGTGGGCGGCATCCTCCAGCGCGGCGGTACCGTCCTCGGCACCGCCCGCAGCCCGGAGTTCATGGAAGCCAAGGGCCAGCGCGAGGCCATCCGCAACCTCAACGAACATGGCATCGACGGTCTGGTGGTGATTGGCGGCGATGGCTCGATGCGCGGCGCGCGTGCCCTGGCCGAGCAGGGCGTTAAGGTCGTCGGCGTACCCGGAAGTATTGACAATGACCTGTGGGGCACCAACATGGCGATCGGCGTGGATACCGCCCTCAATACCATCCGCGATGCGATTGACAAACTACGCGATACCGCCTCTTCCCACCGGCGGGCTTTCCTCGTAGAAACCATGGGCCGCGACTCGGGCTACCTGGCGGTGATGGCCGGGCTGATTGGCGGCGCCGAAATGGTACTCATCCCCGAGAAAGAGGCCACGGTCGAAGAGATTGCCCAAACTATCGAAGGCGCTTACCGCCGTGGCAAGACCCACGCCATCATTATCGTCGCCGAGGGCTTCGGCATCAAATCCATTGACCTCGCTGAACAGCTCAACCAGATGGATATCGGCTTCCGCACCCGCGTGACCATTCTCGGGCACATCCAGCGCGGCGGCCGTCCCTCGGCCTTTGACCGCCTGCTCGCCACCCGCATGGGCGTGGCGGCCGTGGAGGCCCTGCTGCGCGGTGAAAGCGATGTGATGATGGGCCTGGAAGGGCGCGACATCCAGTCGGTCCCCCTTTCCGAAGTCGTCCAGCACAAACGCACCGCCAACCTGGAATACTACGAAATGTGCCGCATGCTGGCCTTTTAATCCTTCACATCCCAATTCATTAACCCTCCCTGCCTTCCCCGTAGCCTAGCCCCTTGTGGGCGTCGTCCTTTTCGCCCTTTGGCTACGCTTAAGCCAACCCCATAATCCGGCGTAGGGGCGAAGCATGCTTCGCCCAGAACATTCTCCATACGCTTCGTCTGCTTAATATCCCTTTCTGCCTTCCCCGTAGCCCCTTGTGGGCGTTGCCTTTAAACAAAACCTCCCTGAGGTTTCAAACCTCCGGGAGGTTCGGTTATCACTTTCCATCGAATCAATTTTCCCTACCCCTAATTCCCGCTTTAAAAAGTGCGGGGCGGAACCCTGCGAACAGGCCTCCGCCCCGCTGACTCCTCCTCGAGCCAGGACGGTAAGTCAGAATTAAGTTTAGCTGCCGTAGCCAGCCATGTAGGCGATGCCCACCGTGCCGGGGCCGGTGTGCGTGCCCACCGCCGGGCTTACTGCGGTAATCAACGTTTCAGCCGGCTTCACATGCGCCGAGACCATATCCAACAATTCCTTGGCTTCCGCTTCGGCATTGGCATGAATTGCTGCCAGCCGGATGTTCTCTTTGCCCTGGATGCGTTCGACCACCACTTCAGCCAGGCGGGCCAGCGCTTTCTTGCGGGTGCGCACGCGCTCCATCGGCTCAATCCGGCCATCCTGCACATCCAGCACCGGCTTCAGGTTCAGGGCGGTACCCAGGAAGCGCGCCGCCCCACCGATGCGCCCGCCGCGGTGCAGAAATTCCAGCGTATCTACGGTCAGAATCACGCCGGTGTGGTTACGGGCGGCCTCGGCAATCGCGTGGCATTCGGCCAGGCTCTTGCCCGCCAGGGCGGCTTCACCGGCCATCTTCAGCGGCCAGCCAATCCCCATCGAGGACGAGAGCGTATCGACATGCATGATGTTGGCATCCGGCAGCATGGCCTTGGCCTGTTCGGCCGAAGCCAGCGTGCCGGAAAGTTTGGACGATACAAAAATGCCCAACACATCAAAGCCCTTGCCCAGCAGTTCGTCATAGTGGGCTTTCACCGCCGCCGGCGAAGGCTGCGAGGTGGTTGGCATGGTCTTGGAGTTGGAAAGTCGGTTGTAAAAATCACTGGGTTGGATATCAAAGAGGTCGCGCAGTTCTTCGCCATCCCAGATGACCACGGCCGGGGCGATGCGCACATTGTACTTTTCGCGCCATGATTCGGGGATATAGGAGGTGCTATCGGTCACAATTGCTACTTTGTTGGCCATCAGTTTTTTCTCCTTGAGTGATGTACTAGAACAAATAAAGGCGGGCACAGAAAACCTTAACAGCAGATAACCCCACCACTTGGCGAGAGTTACGCAGAATCCAATCTCCAGACCAGCAGCCCGCGCTTCAGAAATTTGTGCCGCAATTCAACCCGATAACCGCTGGCAGCCAGACCCTTGGCGCTGGCTACAAACCATTGGCGCAGCCCCAGCGTTCGTACCGGCAGGCTGGCGCGGGCGGCCCGCTTCCAGGCTTCAAAAAACTCGTAAATGGGTTCGCCCGGCAGCATCCGGTGGATGTAGTTCTTGGGCAGCACTGGCTGGAATATCCCCGGCTCAAAGCCCGCCCGGAAGTTGGTGCCAAATACCAGGGCTTCCTGCACCAATTGGTCCTCTGTTTTGCGCAGTACATTGGCACACCATACCCGGCCGGTCGGGTTGCTGGTGCCTTCCAGCAGCAGGCCGCCCGGCAGCAAGGCGTCCCCCATCGTTTCCCACGCCGGGGCGACCTCGGCTTCTTCATACTGCCGTAGTACATTAAACGCCCGGAGTACCCGTACTGTTTCTCCGGCCGCCAGCGGCAGATTGAACCCGCCCAGCCGGAAGTGCGTCAGCTGGTCGGCGTAGGTCAGGGCAGCCGCCACCCGCTGCGGGTCAATTTCCACCCCCAATACCGGCAGGCCGGGGTGCAGCGCCCGCAGGCGGGCCGCGCTTTCCAGCGTAGTAGTAGCTTCGGCCCCGTATCCGAGGTCCACATAGAATGCTTCGGAGTACATCCCATCCGTCCGCCGTATCAGGGCTGCATCATACAGCAGCAAAAACAAATCCACTTTGCGCAGGCGGTTGCGAGCGGTTTTGCCACGCGTCGGTTGGCCGAGCGGTTTGGTCGGGCGGGGGGGCCTGCCCAGATTAAAACACAACCATCAAAATTTCACTGCGAGCGGTGGGTTGTTTGAGTCGCAGCGGGCTAAAGCCCGCTGTCTGAACTTGTCAGACTCATTGAATCCATTGTTCTCAATTTCACCTCGCCGCTTGCGCCTCCCCCGCAAAACAATTAGCCTTCTCCCTGTTTCCCTGTCTTCGGCCCTTCAGTGTTCCGCTTTCCGTCCCACAATTAATATATGCCGGTTTACAAACGAAGCCTCCGGCTGGTCCCAGGCCTGCGGTTCCATCCAGGCCTGCGCCCCGGTTGAAGCCGTTGCCATATTGGCTTGCAACTGGGCGATGGTCTCAGCCGTACAACCCTGCCGTTCGACCCACTGCAAAAAACCGTGCCGCTTCACGATGACCTCCGTGTGGCTTACGGCCAGCCCGGCCGCCGCAAACATCGCCCGCCACTCGCCTTCCGTGAAAGCGCGGTGGTGGCTGGGGTCGCGCAATCGCTCAAAGGCTTCCACTTCGGCGGCTGTTGCCGGGTCATCCGGCAGTACATGGTCCTGCACCAGCAGCAGCCCGCCGGGTCGCAATACCCGCCCGGCCTCGCGCACAAACGCGGCCGCATCCGGGAAGTGATGCGCCGCAATCCGGCAGGTAACGGCATGGAAATGGCGGTCCTGAAAAGGCAGGTCCACCGCCTGGGCCTGCCGAAATGAAATGTTGTCTGCGCTTTGGGTCTTGATGAAATCGGCCGCCGCCTGGAGCATTTTGGCGGTCAGGTCGCTGGCGACCACATGTTTTACATGCCGGGCAAAGGCCAGCGCCGTATGCCCCCCGCCAGTGGCGATGTCCAGCACTTCCCAATCAGGCTCGGGCTGGGCCAGTTCCAGCAGGCGCGCCAGATCCGCGCCTTTGGCGTGGCTGGCGCTGGTTACATACTTTGAGGCAAACTCACCGAAGCGCGCTTCTGAAGCCTTAACAGGGTCTTCCGGTTGCATAGCCACCTCCTCTGCTGAATTTCATCATAGCAGAGAAGCGGCAAAAGACAAAATTAACCAGATTTATCCGTTTTCAAAATCACCAGCAGGAACCGCCCGGCGCTACGGGCGCGCAGCGCATGCGCCAGGTTGGGCGGCATGTATAGCCAACTCCCCGCGCTGGCAGTTTGTGCCTCCCCGCCCAGCGTCAGGTCAAATTCGCCGCTGATGAAATGCAACAGGGCCGGTTGGGGGGTCTGGTGTTCGGTCAGCTCCTGCCCGGCATCAAAGCCAAACAGGGTCGCCTTGAAGGCTGGGGTATTCGTCACCGTTCGGCTGACCACGCCTTCGGCTTGAATCTCTTCAATCAGCCCTGCCAGGTCAGGGATGAGGGTATAGGCTACCTCGGCCATCAACCGGCCCCCAGCGCGGCCTGCTGTTTTTCATACAGCAGCATCCAGGAGTCGAAGGCTTCGGGCCAGGTGTCTTTGTCAATAATCAGGGTTTTTTCCAGGCCGTCGCGGTCGGTCATGTGAATCGTCACAATCTCGGTGCGTTCCGGGTCGCGAATTTCCAGCACACAGTCGGCCACATCGAAGGCGTTCAGGGCCACTTTGTTACCAAAGCAGGCCTCGCAGGCCGGGGCGTGCCGCTGGCACAGGTTGCGGTTGAGGATGACTTTCATGGCGGTCTCCTTAGGGTCAGGTCGGTTGTGGACAATCTTTGCCCATTTCAACCGGAATCCGTTGTTTCCAGCATACCCGCGCCTGCCCCCTAATCGCAGTTGCAGGTGTCCCGCCTGCCCGGGGACATCTGCCCTACAATTCTGTAACCTTAGACTTGCTCGGCGGATTACAGGATAAAATTGGACTGGAGATGGGGAATATTTCTGCTCTGCCTGGCCGGGAGCAGAAGCAGATTTCATTTGCCTATGAAAAAAACTAGCCGAATTGAAACCCTGTTAAACCGCCTCTTGCTGCCGCAGGGGCAGCCGCTGCATAGCCTCGCCGCCTGGCGCCTGGCCGCTTTTGACCGGCTGGTGGGTTTGGTGCTTACCGTCGGCCTGTTCGTGGTATTGCCCAGCGTGTGGCTGGGCTGGCAGGCGGGCTTTACCGGCCTGGCGCTCTTTGACCTGCTGGCCTATATTTCCGTGTTTTTCGTGCTGCGTTCGCAGCGGCTGGATGGTGTCTGGCGGGCGCGGTTTATGGTCGGCCTGGTGTATCTGGTGGGGGTGGTCGTGCTGGTCTTTACTGGCCCCACCGGCGCCGGTCTGTACTGGATGTTTGCCTTCCCCCCGCTGGCTTCTCTGCTGCTCGGGGCGCGCGCCGGGGTGGTTGCCCTTGCGCTCAACTTTCTTACGCTGGTGTTTGCCCTGCTCTGGACCTGGCTGAATGTCCCGTTGTTGCCTGCCTTGCATGGCTACGGGGTGGAAGGCTGGTTTGTGGTCGGCATTAACTTCCTGCTGGTCAACGCCATTGTCACCCTCTCTACCGCCCTGCTGGTACAGGGTTTGGGCAATACCCTCGAATCTCAAAACCACATCGTCGAGTCGCTGGCGGCCGAACGTGCCAAGTTGATGGTCGTCCAGAAAATTGGCAGCCAGCTCACCGCGATGCTGTCTCTGGACACCATATTTGAATTTCTCTACCGTGAAGTCATCCAGCCCCATTTCGCTTCGCCCCACATGGTCATTGCTACGTACGACCCGGAAACCCAGCTGATTCGTTGCCGTTACGCGGTGGTGGATGATGCCATTACTGACCCGGCCCAATTTCCGGTCTACACCCTGGGTGAGGGCCCCACCAGCGATACCATCCGCACCGGCCGGCCGCGTATTGTCAATTTGGCCGCCGAGCGTGAAAATCTTGCCGCCCACGGGCGCATCCACCAAATCGGGGATGACCGCCTTCCGCAGAGCGCGCTCTTTGTGCCTTTGTTGGGCACGCATGGACCCATTGGCGTGTTGAGCTTGCAGAGTTACGAAGCAGAGGCCTACGCAAATTCAGATTTGGACTTGCTGACTACCTTATGCGCCCAGGCCAGCATTGCGCTTGAAAATGCCAGCCTGTATGAGTATGCCCGCCAGCGCCTCTCGTTCATCGAATCGCTGCGTGAAATCGACCGGGCCATCAGCGGCAGCCTCAACCTGCGCCTGATGTTGGATTCTCTCTTGCGTGAAACCACCACCCAGTTGGGGGTGGATGCTGCCGCCGTCCTGCTGCTCAATGAAACCAACACCCTGGCCTATACTGCCGGGCGTGGCTTTGAAACCCGCCTGATAGAATCTGCCCGCATTAATCTGGGGCAGGGGCTGGCCGGGCTGGCGGCGCTCCAGCGCCAGCACATGCGCCTGGACGATTTTTCCAACGCCGGCGAATTGTTCAAGCGCATCGACATGGTCCGCGCCGAACGATTTGTGGCCTATAACGTCGTGCCGCTGGTAGCCAAGGGAGTAGTGAAGGGGGTGCTGGAGGTCTACCACCGCCACCCGGTAACATTGAGCGAAGAATGGCTCTGGATGTTGGAAACCCTTGCCGGGCAGGCCGCCATTGCGGTCGAGAATATGCACCTGTTTGATGGTCTCAAAAGCGCCAAGCGCGATTTGGAATACGCCTATGACCGCACGCTGGAAGGTTGGGTCAAAGCCCTTGAAATGCGGGATGTTGAAACCGGCGGCCATACCCGTCGGGTTACCGACCTCACCATGCGCCTGGCCGCCCGCCTGGCCGTGCCGGTTGAAGACTTGCCGCATTACTGGCGCGGCGCCCTGTTGCATGACATTGGTAAACTCGGTATTCGCGACAGCATCCTGCGCAAACCCGGCCCTCTTACCGAAGAAGAGTGGGTCGAGATGCGCACCCACCCGACTCTGGCGCGCGATTGGCTGGATGGCATTGACTACTTGCGCAAGGCGATTCCCATCCCCTGGTGCCACCACGAACGCTGGGATGGCAGCGGCTACCCGCACGGGCTAAAAGCCCACGAAATCCCCCTCGCCGCCCGTATCTTTGCAGTAGTCGATGTGTATGATGCCCTCACCAGCGACCGTCCCTACCGGGCGGCCTGGTCTTCCGAGCGCACCCTGGAGCACATCGGTACCCGGGCCGGAATTGAATTTGACCCGCAGGTCGTAGAGGCGTTTCTGGCCCTAATGGCTGATGACGATGCCCGTAACTGACCTGCGGTAACGCAATACAAAAAGCGGCGCAATTCATTGCGCCGCTTTTGCATACATTCAGAACCCTGAAAGATTTATTCGTATTCGTAGAAGCCGCGCCCGGTTTTGCGCCCCAGATACCCCGCATCCACCATCCGCCGCAGCAGCGGGGCCGGGCGGTATTTATCATCCCCCAGGTCGCGTTGCAGCACTTCCATTACATACAGGATGACATCCAGCCCAATCATATCCGCCAGCCACAGCGGCCCCATTGGGTGGCCCATGCCCAGTTTCATCACCGTATCAATGTCTTCCTTGCTGGCAATGCCTTCGTCCAGCGCGTAGCAGGCTTCGTTGAGCATCGGGCACAGCAGCCGGTTGGAGATGAAACCCGGCGAATCCTGCACCACCACCGGCGTTTTGCCCATCTGCGTGCCCACCGCCAACGCCGCTTGCACCGTGGCATCATCCGTTTGCAGGCCGCGCACGATTTCCAGCAGGCTCATTAACGGCACCGGGTTGAAGAAGTGCATCCCGATGACTTTCTCCGGCCGGCTGGTGGCCGCCGCCAGTTTGGTCAGGCTGATGCTGGAGGTGTTTGAAGCCAGCAGCGCCCCGGGTTTGGCGGCCGCATCCATGTCCTTGAAGATTTTGAACTTCAAGTCCGGGTTTTCGGTGGCGGCCTCGATAATCAGGTCCGCTTCGCCCATGGTCTTCATATCCGAAACGGCCTTAATCCCCACCGCGGCATCATGCTGTTCTTTGCTAATCTTCTCTTTTTCCAGCAATTTCGCCACCGATTTGGCAATCGTGGCCTGCGCCTTTTCCAGCGCCGCCGGCATCACGTCCATCATGGTGACGGAGTAGCCGCTGACGGCCGCCGTCTGGGCGATGCCGTTGCCCATTGTGCCAGCCCCGACGACAAAAATGTGTTTGATGCTCATCTCTTTGCTCCTGTGTGGAATGCCAGCCAGTGCTGCGATACACCTGACCGAGTTTCATTTATCCCTGTTTACCTGTTTACCGATTCTTTTCCTTCCACGCCTGCTCATTGGCGCGGATCTGGTCAATGTGGCCGGGGATGTGCCCGGCGTAAATCTTCAACCAGCGTTCAAAGGTGTAGGGCTCGCTGAATTCGGGGTGAGTGGCGGCGTGTGTCCATACCGCGTCCGGTTGCATCTTCAGCAACTCGTAGGTGCTTTTGCGCACCAGCCGCACCGTTTCCAGGGCATCTTCCCAGTTCTGGGCGTGGTAGTTCAGGCCATCGGCCCAGGCATCCTGGTCATAGGCCATCACGCTCTGGCCCGGCTCCACAATCAGACGGCGGGCGCGCAAGGCCGAGTTGCTCTCGCTATCCGCCAGATGCACGATGATTTCATGCACGCTCCACTCAGTGGGGGCGGGCTTGAATTGCCACATTTCGCGCGGCAGCGTATCCAGGCAGGCTTTCAGCTTGCTGTAGCCCGCGCCGTATTCTTCAATCAGGGCATTACGTTCCGGTTTGTCCATCGTTTTCTCCGTAAAAGGTCAGTCTTCGATTTCAACCGCCAGCGCCACCGCTTCGCCGCCGCCCAGGCACAGCGAGGCAATCCCGCGCCGCAGCCCGCGGTCCTTGAGCGCATAAATCAGGGTCGTCAGCACGCGCGCCCCGCTGGCTCCCAGCGGGTGGCCGAGCGCAATCGCCCCCCCGTTCACGTTCACCTTGTCCCAGTCCCAGCCCTGGTCGGCCAGGGCGTAACCATCTGCCAGCACCTGCGCCGCATAGGCCTCATTGAGTTCAATCAAATCCACCTCGGCCAGCGTCCAGCCGATTTTCTCCAGCAGTTTGGGGATGGCGCGGGCGGGGGCAATGAAGATGTTCTTGGGCTCTACTGCCGCCTGCGCATAGCCGACAACGCGCGCCAGCGGTTGCGCCCCCAGCGCCTCGGCCCGCGCCCGGCTGGCGACCACCAGCGCTGCGCCGCCATCGTTCAGGCTGGGGGCATTACCGGCCGTGACTTTTCCACCGTCCTTGAACGCCGCCGGCAGTTTCGCCAGCGCTTCCACACTGGTATCCCGCCGCGGGCCTTCGTCGGTGTCCACCACCGTTACGCCTTTGCGTCCTTTAATTTCGACCGGCACGATTTCGGCCTTGAACTTGCCGCCGTCAATCGCCGCGATGGCTTTCATGTGGCTCTCGTAGGCCCAGTTATCCATCGCTTCACGCGTGACTTCATACTCTTCGGCGATGTACTCGGCCGCGTCGCCCATAATCCAGTCCTCAAACGGGTCCCACAGCCCATCGTGTTTCAGAGCATCCACCATCTCCACATTGCCATAGCGCAGTTCGTCATTGCGGCCATGCACCAGGAACGGCGTGCGGCTCAAACTCTCCATGCCGCCCGCCACAAACAGTTCGCCGTCTTCGGCCTTAATCGCCTGGGCCGAGAGCATCACTGCTTTCAGGCCGGAGCCGCACACTTTGTTGAGGGTGGTAGCGGGTACGCTGCCCGGCAGGCCGCCAAAAATGCCCGCCTGGCGCGCTGGCGCCTGGCCGAGGCCCGCGCCGACCACATTGCCCATCAGCACTTCGTCAATCGTGGCCGGGTCGGTGATGCCTGCCCGTTCCACCGCGGCCTTCACCGCGATGGCGCCCAGTTGAGTGGCGGGTACGCTGCCCAGCGCGCCGCGAAATTTGCCAATCGGCGTGCGCACCGCGCTAAGAATTACAGGGTCTTGAGGTTTGGTCATTGGCCGGGGTTCTCCAGAAATCTCTATTCGAATGAGTACTCTACAGCTGGGCAGGGGAGTGCCGCTGTTATTTTAACCGATTACATCTGCCGTGTCTGAATTGACAAGCATCCGGCTCGCGGGTATCCTGACCGCATGGCCCAGATGTCGCTTTTCAGCTCGCCGCCCGCCGGCCCGCAGACCGTTTCCGAACTCACCGCCCACATTAAAGAGGTGCTGGAGAGCGAAAACGCGTTGCAGGATGTCTGGGTGCGCGGCGAGGTCAGCAACTTCTCCAAACCCGCCTCCGGCCACATCTATTTCACCCTCAAAGATGCTAGCGCGGCCCTCTCCTGTGTGATGTGGCGCGGCCAGGCCAGCCGCCTGGCCTACCTGCCGCGTGAGGGCGATGCCGTCGAAGTGCATGGCGGCATCAGCGTGTACGAAGCGCGCGGCAACTACCAGCTCTATGCCGATGATATCCGCCCCGCTGGCGAAGGCGCCCTCTTTCAGGAATTCCTGCGCCTCAAAGCCAAACTGGAAGCCGAAGGCCTCTTCGACCCGGTTCGCAAACGCCCTCTGCCGCTCTACCCGCGCACCATCGGCATCGTGACCTCACCCAGCGGAGCGGCCCTGCGCGATATGCTGAATGTCCTCGCCCGCCGCTACCCGCTGGCGCGGGCGGTGCTCGCTCCGGCCGCCGTGCAGGGTGAAGCCGCCCCACGCGAAATCATCGCCGCCCTGAAAAGCCTGAATGAGCACGTCCAGCCGGATGTGATCATCGCCGGGCGCGGCGGCGGCAGCATTGAAGACCTGTGGGCCTTCAACGACGAAAACGTGGCGCGGGCCATCGCCGCCTCGGCCGCCCCGGTCATCAGCGCCGTTGGCCATGAAACCGACTTCACCATCGCCGACTTTGTCGCTGACCTGCGCGCCCCCACCCCCACTGCCGCCGCCGAACTCGCCACGCCTGACCGGGCGGATTTACAGGCTTGCCTGCTGGCCCTCGCCACCGACCTCGCCGAACAGACCCGTCAGGTCATTCGCGAACAGCGCTACAGCCTGCGCGAAGCCCTCAACCGCCTCAACCGCCGCTCGCCGGAAGCCCGTCTGGCCCAGGCCCGCCAGCGGGTGGATGAACTGGCCCTGCTGGTCGGCCTGCACCTGCGAACCCGCAACCGCCTCCAGTTGGCGCGGCTGGCTGGCCTCGCTGCCAGCCTGCAAGCCCTCAACCCGCAGGCCATTCTGGGGCGCGGTTACGCCGTGGTTACCGGGCCAGACGGCCAGACCATCCGCCGCGCCGGGCAGGTCGCCGCCGGAGACCCTCTGCGCATCCGCGTTTCCGATGGCGAATTCAACGCCGAAGTGAAAAAATAAACCCGTAGACTGGCCCCTCGTGGGCGCAAAAAAGGAACCCCCAATGGCCAAAGAAAAACCTGCCGAAGAACTGACCTACGAAGAAGCCTTTGCCGATTTAGAAGCCGTGGTCGCCGCGCTGGAAGCTGCCGAGCATCCGCTGGAAGAGTCGCTGGCGTTGTTTGAACGCGGTCAGGCTCTGGCCCGCCGCTGCGCCGAACTGCTCGAAAAGGCCGAACTCAAAGTCCAGCAGTTAAGCGCGGATGGTGAGTTGAGCGATTTCGAGGAATAGCCTCCTACACTCCTCCTATATTCCGCTATCTTTCTTCTAACAATCCCGCAGTACATTAAAAGCGTTCCGGTTGACCCGGAGACGAATCCCAAATCACTCTTGTTTGGAGGTGCATGATGACCAACCTGACTCGCTGGGAACCCTTCTCCGACCTGCTCACAGTCCGCAAGCAGATGGACGACATCTTTGATGCGTTCTTCACGCGGCCCATCACCAATGGCGATGGCTGGAGCATGCCCCTGGTAGACCTCTACCAGACCGATGACGATGTCATCGTCAAGGCCACTCTGCCGGGCGTGGATGCCAAAGACCTGGATATTCAGGTCACTGGCGAGGCCCTCACCCTGCGGGCCGAAGTACGCCACGAAGAGGAAAAGAAGGACAAGCGCTACCACCTGCGTGAACAGCGTTACTCTGCCTTCTCCCGCACCCTGGCCCTGCCCGTGCCGGTGGTGGCTGACAAAGCCGAAGCCGAGATGAAGAACGGCGTGCTCACCCTGCGCCTGCCCAAGGCCGAAGAAGTCAAACCCAAGAGTATCGCCGTCAAGGCCAAATAACCCATGCCGAATTACACCTACGAATGCCCCCAATGCGGCGCGGCGTTTCAGCAAAACCGCCGCTTCAGCGAAGACCCCGCCCGGGTCCGTTGCCCCAATGGGCACAGTGATGTCAAGCGCATCTACGCCGCGCCGCCGGTGGTGTTCAAAGGCTCCGGCTACTATGTCACTGATAGCCGCCCGGCCGAAAGCAAGGCCAGCGGCTGAATCAAAAACGCCCGCCAATCTGGCGGGCGTTTGCTTTATTTGCCCAGTTCGCGCCGGGCTTTCTGCCCCAGCACATACAGATAGTGCCAGTTGAAAATCCCGTGCGAGTGGCCGTCGCCCCAGATGATGCTGATGGCATAATTGCCAATCGCCTTGATGTCCTGCAACTGGGTGATGCGCGCATCCAGCAGCGGGATGCTGAAGACATCATCGTCCGGCTCGGGTTTCATGTTCTCGTGCCCGCCGCGGCACTGGGCGCACGGGCAGGCGTTGCGCAACAGGGCAAATGGGTACTCAAAAGTCTGCCCGTCTGAAAATGAAATCGTTACCTGACCCTTGCTGCGGTCAGCCGAGATGCCGGTGGGGGTGGGGGCGTTGGTCATTTCGTTCCTCATGATTTATGGCTTGGGTACAACCGAAAGATAATTGGCGGCGGCCCAGCCCGCCCGGCTGCTATCCACCGGCGTAACGATGTACCACCAGGTCAGGCCGTCGCGTTCCTGTGGGCCATCTTCCACTACAAACACTTCTTCATCATACCCCAGGAACTGCACCGCCGAGTTCAGCCCCGGCTGCTGGCGGATGTTCAACCCGCCGCCCTGGGTGCCGTAAATCTGCACATAGGCGCCCACCGCCAGCACCCCCGGCAGTGGCGTGGGCCGCTCCAGCGGCGGGGTCGCACTGGGGATGATCGTCGGTGTCGGCAGGTAGGGTGTGGCCGTCGGGCCGGGGATGACCGTCAGCGCCGCGCCGGGCGTCATGGGCGGCGGCCCGGCCGGCCGGGTGAGCAGCAGGCCGACAACCAGCCCTACCAGCGTCAGCGCCGCCAAGCCCAACCCGGCCAGAACTACCGGCAGGGTGTACAGGGGGCGTAATCTTGCTACCCATTCAAGCAACATCATCAGAGTTTCTCCGGTGGCTGACTGAACAGGCCCGGCGGCGTGTGCTCCGGTACCAGCACCCGCAGCCCGCGTCCGCGTACTTCAATCTCCAGCCGTTTGCGCACTCGGCGCGGGTCGCCATCCATTTGCAGGTTAATCCGCCCGGCCGTCGTAACCGACATGCGTTCAAACTGGTGCTGGCTCACCGCCGGGTCACCCTGATGCTTGTTCGAGAGCAGCTCCACCACATACCGAAAACTATCCATCGAATTCTCGCCCTGAAACAACCACAGGTCCATGCGGCCATCATCCACGCAGGCGTGTTCGGCCAGAGTAGTAAACCCGCCGTTGTACAGCCGGATGTTACTCACCAGCGCCAGAATGTAATTTGCATCCAGCATCTCGCCGTCCACCGTCAGGCCCAGCCGCAGGCCGCGCCAGATCATAATTTTGCGCAGGATGTGCCAGGCATAGCGTACATACGGAAAGGTCCGCCGCCCGGCTCGCCCGCCTTCCATCTGGCGCACCACTTCGCCATCCAGCCCCAGCCCGGTCCACAGCAGAAAGGGGCGGTCATTGCACAGGCCGATGTCCATCCATTGCGTCCAGCCGGCCGCCTGCGCTCTTGCCGCTTCGGCCAGGGCGTTGGGCGTCTGCTGGGTCAGGGTCGCATACCCCAGTTCCTGCGCCCACACATTGGCCGTGCCGCTGGGCAGCACGCCCAGCGCCGTCTGGCTGCCCAGCAGGCCGCGGGTGGCCTCGCCCAGCGTGCCATCGCCGCCCGCCACAAAAACCGCATCCCTCCCGGCCGCGGCCGCGGCCCGCGCCAGTTGAGCGGTGTGACGGCCGGTTCGTGTGCGCTCCAGGTTCACCTGCCAACCGGCCGCCGTCAGTTCGGCGGCGGCCTTGTTCAGGGCCGCTTCGGGGGCGACTCGTCCGGCAATCGGGTTGTAGAGGATGTCGGCAGTGGGCATGGGCATTTCCAACCGTCAATTTTACTCGATGGGTGTGCCGCAGCATTAGACAGCCCTCCGGCTTTCCATTACAATTCAGACCGAAGGAATTTTCAATGACAGCCCAGGCATTACTCAACAAACGTTACCGGATCGAAGAAACCCTCGGCCGCGGCGGCATGGCCGTGGTCTACCGCGGGCGCGACCTGTTGCTGGAGCGCGATGTCGCCATTAAAGTGCTGCGCGAAGACTACTCCAGCGATGCCAACTTCCACGAACGTTTCCGCGAAGAAGCCAAAGCCGCCGCTAACCTCTCGCATCCCAATATCGTGCCGATATATGACTTTGGCATAGATGAAATCAGCCACCGCCTGTATATCGTGATGGAGTTCCTGCAGGGCAAAGACCTCAACACCATCATCACTGAACGCGGTCGCCTGCGGGTGGAGGACGGCGTCAGCCTCGGCATCCAGGCCTGCGCCGGCATCGGCTTCGCCCACCGCTCCGAGCTGGTGCATTGCGATGTCAAGCCGCATAACTTTCTGGTCACGCCAGACCTGCGCCTGAAAGTCACCGACTTTGGCATTGCCCGCGTGATGTCCTCTATTCACCCGGACGAAGAGGCAGATGTGGTCTGGGGCTCGCCCCAGTATTTCTCGCCCGAGCAGGCCGGCGGCGGGCCGCCCTCCTTCGCCTCGGATGTCTATTCGCTCGGCGTGGTGCTCTACCAGATGTTCACCGGCCAGTTGCCCTTCATCGGCAAAACTTCGGCCGAACTGGCGCGCCTGCACCGCCGCGCCCAGCCCATCCCGCCGCGTGAACTCAACCCGCTCATTCCCTCCGAGCTGGATGCGGTCATCCTCAAGGTGCTTTCCAAGGAACCTTCGCAACGCTACCGCACCGCCGACCAGCTCGGCCAGGTACTTACCACCATTCAGAAACGAATGCGCGGCGAGTACACCCCGGCCCCCACTCAGCGTGCCCGGCCCCAGGCTGCGGCCGCGCCGGCTCCGCGCCCTGCAGCCAACCGCCCGGCCGCCCCCACCCGCCGCCAGCAGCCGGTCACCCGGCCCAACCCCGTCGCCCGCCCCACCGGCCCGGTCTCCACCGCCACCGATGCCCTCTTTGAAATTGACTGGATTGCCGTATTCCTCGGTCTGGTTGCTCTGATGGCAGTCGGCGGCCTGCTGCCATTCTACATCTGGGTCTTCAACGCCGTCTTTGGCGGGCGCTAGGCCGCAACCATCATGACTCACCTCCCCCTGCTCGCCCCTTCCATCCTTAGTGCGGACTTTGCCCGCCTCGGCGAGGATATTGCTGCCGTCCAGCAGCACGGCGCCGACTGGCTGCATGTAGATGTCATGGACGGCCATTTCGTCCCTAATATCACTTTGGGGCCGGCCATCGTCCAGGCCTGCCGTACAACCACCGACCTGTTTCTGGATGTCCATTTGATGGTCGAATACCCCGAACGCCACATTGAAGCCTTTGCTGCCGCCGGGGCGGGGGGGCTCACCATCCACACCGAGGCCAGCCCCAACCTGCACCGCACCTTGCAGGCCATCCGCGCCCTCGGCTGTCAGGCGGGTGTCGCCATCAACCCCGGCACGCCCGCCGAAGCCCTTCAGCCGGTACTTCCTCTGGTGGACCTGGTGCTGGTTATGACCGTCAACCCCGGTTACTCCGGCCAGGCATTTCTGCCCGAAACCCTCGCCAAAGTCCGCACCATTCGCAAATGGCTGGATGCTGCCCGCCTGCCGGCCCGTTTGCAGGTGGATGGCGGTATCAGTGCCGAAACGCTGCCGCTGGCGCGCGCCGCTGGCGCGGATGTCTTTGTAGCCGGCAATGCCATCTTCACCCACCCGGGTGGGGTCGCGAGTGGGTTGGCCGCCCTGCGTGCCGCCCTCGCCGAATAGTTAAACAAAAAAACCACGGCCGAGGCCGTGATTTTTGATTGAATCAGATATCCGCGAGCGAATTACGCTGCGGTCTTGACCATCGTGCGAATGCAACGCGTGCACAGGGTCTTCTTCACTGTCTTGCCCTGCTCCAGCACCGAGACTTTCTGCAGGTTCGGTTTAAAAGTCCGCTTGGTCGCCTTCTTGGACCACGGGCGGTTCTGCCCGAAGGTGGTTGCCTTGCCGCAATTTGCACACTTTGCCATCGTCAGTTCCTCTTGCTTTCATTCCGTCTGGAATTAAACCAGTTTTTTGGCTAAAATAACCTGTGAAGTTTACCACACAGAATTTCTTTAATCAACCCGCAGTTTTTATGCGCCCCCTTCAATCTCGGCTTGGGGCGCGGAGAGTCTGCTTAACCCTGCTAAAATAGAGGCAGGCAATCAGACCAAAGGAAACAAGACCATGGAAGAAAACAACCCCCTTGGCAGCATCAGCATCGCACCGCGTGCCATCGCCAGTTTGGCGCACCATGCCGCCATTCAGACCTACGGCGTGGTTGGGCTGGCCTCCAAGAGCCTGGTCAATGGCCTGACCAATCGGATTGTCAAAGACCCCACCCACGGCATTGATGTTCACTACCAGGATGACCAGATTCAAATCGATATCTACATCGTGGTGGAATATGGCACTCGCATTACATCCGTGGCTGGCAGCGTGGCCAACGCCGTCCGCTTTACGGTAGAAAAAGCCATCGGCATGCCGGTGGCCGCTATTAACGTCCATGTTCAGGGGCTGCGCATCAGCGACCCCAATGCATAATCCGCATCTCAAGTTCTTCGCCGCAAGTACTCACCTGCGGCGCCTTTGTATTTATTTGCCCCCGGCGGGCATGAAATCTTCCTGGCAGGAGTTCATATGAGTGACCCTCTTCACAGCCCGCGTCTCAGCCGTCGTCTCGCCCTGGAACGGTTTGATATTGATGGGCAGGCCGTAAAAAATCTCGCCCTGGCGGGCCTGACCTGGTTAAAAACCAATCAACAAACCGTCAATGCCCTCAATGTGTTTCCCGTCCCGGATGGCGACACTGGCACCAACATGATTCTCACCATGAAATCGGCCTTTGACGAAATCGAAAATTCGCCCGAACGCCACGCCGGCAAGATGCTCGCCAAACTGGCCCAGGGCGCATTGATGGGCGCCCGCGGTAACTCCGGCGTCATCCTTTCCCAGTTGTGGCGCGGCCTCGCTCACGGCATGGAAAACGACCCCGCCATTACCGCCAAAGGGCTGGCGCGCGCCCTCACCAGCGCCAAAGACACCGCCTATAAAGGCGTGGTCAAGCCGGTTGAAGGCACCATCCTGACCGTCTCCAAAGACCTGGCCGCCGCCGCTGAAAAAGCCGCTGAAAAGACCGATAGCCCGGTGGAAGTGCTGGAAGCCGCCGTGCAGGCCGCCGCCGAGAGCGTGGAGCGCACCCCGGATTTGCTGCCGATCCTCAAAGAAGCCGGCGTGGTCGATTCCGGCGGCAAGGGCCTGTTCTTCCTCCTTGAAGGCATGGTACGCTGGATTAACGGCCTGCCGCTGGATACGCCGCTGGCCAGCGTCCAGCCGCTGGCTGCCATGAACTTTGAAAGCTCCATGGAAGCCGTTGAAGAAGGCCAGGATTATGAAGTTGTGGTCGATTTTCGTCCCCACGCCCCCCTTAACCTCCAGACCTTTTATGCCGGGCTGGAAGAAATGGGTGTCTCCATTCAGGTGGGCGAAGGCGAAGGCATGTACCGTATGCACATCCACGTGCCCACCGAGAATCGCTACCTGCCGATTGACTACTGCATGAATCTGGGTATCGTCACCAATGTCGCCATTGAAAACCTCATGGCCCAGATGGACGATATCAGCGCCGCGGCTCACCAGCGCGTGGAAGTCAAGCCCATCCAGCCCAACGAAATCGCGGTCGTGGCCGTGGCTCCCGGCCCGGGCATTGCCCGCATGTTTGCCAGCCTGGGCGTTGCCGCCCTCGTCGAAGGCGGCCAGACCATGAATCCCAGCACCCAGGACATCATCGCCGCGTTTGAAAATCTGCCCACCAACAAAGTCATCATCCTGCCCAACAACAAAAACATCGTTATGGCCGCCGAGCAGGCCGCCGAACTCACCGTCAAGCAGGTGCAGGTGGTGCGCAGCCGCAATGTCCCCCAGGGGCTGGCCGCCATGCTGCGTCTGCTGCCCGCCGCCGAACTGGACGAAGTCGCCGCTGAAATGAACGATGCCCTGGAAGAAGTTGCCTGTGGCGAAGTCACCACTGCTACCCGTGATGTGGAAATTGACGGCGTAAAAGTCAAGGACGGCCAGTGCATCGGCCTGCACAATGGCAAGCTGGTCATCTCAGACCCGGACCTCCAAACCGCCACCCTCGGCCTGCTGGAGGCCATGGGCGCCGACAGCCTGGAAATCCTGACCCTGTTCTACGGCGCAGACATTCAGCCTGACCAGGCCGAAGAAGTTTCCGCCGCTATTCAGGAGAAGTTCAGCGACCTGGAAGTGGAAGTCCATGCCGGCGGCCAGCCCCACTACCAGTTCATCCTCTCGCTGGAATAGGGCCTGATGCCGGAAACCTGCATCCTCACGGATAGCACCGCCCAGTTCCCGGCCCCGGCCTTTACTGGCCGCAAACGGGTGCATTTCATCTCCCTGCACCTGGAAGTCAATGGCCAGCGCTACCCGCAAAGCGAAGGCATCCGCGCCGCCGATCTGCCGCCCTCGGCCAACGGCACGCTCGCCCCGCGCGTCATCCCTCCCAGCGTGGCAGAATTCCATGCCAGCTATGCCCAGCTCAGCCAATACTATTCAGACATTTTGGTCATCGCCCATGCCGCCCGTCTGACCCAAACGTACGCCAATGCGCTGGAGGCCGCCGGTACTTTCCCCGGCCCCGGGCGTGTGGAAGTCATCGACTCCGGTACTACCGCCACCGGTCTCGGGTTGGTGGTCGCCGCCGCCGCCGCGGCTGCCGAGGACGGGCTGCCGGCCGACGAAATTGAAAACCAGGTGCGGGCCATGCTGCCGCGCGTGTACTCTCTGTTCTGCATCCCCGGCCTCACCTATCTGCACCAGTCCGGCCATCTCGGCCTGGCCCAGGCGCTGGTTGGCGAACGCCTGCGCGTCCTGCCCCTCTATGTGCTGGATAACGACCAGTTCATGCCCAGCCAGAAAGCCCGCAACCCGCGCGCCCTGGTGGACTTGCTGCATGAGTTCATCATGGAATTTGAAGACCTCGCCCATATCGCCCTCCTGCAAGGCATCCCGCCCTTTGAAACCGAGATGCGCGCCCTGCGTGAGCGCATCGCTGAGGATTACGGCCCGGTCGCCATCAGCGAGCATGTCATCAACCCCGCGCTGGCCACCCTGCTTGGCCCGCAGAGTCTGGCGGTCTTCGTCCTGCAGGGCGAGTAAAGCGTT
The DNA here is from genome assembly GCA_024710875.1 of Anaerolineales bacterium. Lineage (GTDB taxonomy): Bacteria > Chloroflexota > Anaerolineae > Anaerolineales > UBA11579 > SCUK01. The sequence continues at coordinate 19,811 of JANJTX010000096.1, forward strand.
TTTTCGGGTCGATTTTGCACCTCAAATCGGCTTTTTTCTGCGACAATAACAGTAAGCCCTTTACACAGCTGAACAAATAGGCCTAGACTCAGGAGGACCCATGAAAATCGGAATCGTCACCGACGGAAACGCAGACCTGCCGGCAGAGTATCTGGCGGCCCACAAGATTGAAGTGGTGCCAGCCATTGTGATCATTGACGGCAAGGAATTGATTGATGGCGTGGATATCACCCGGCCGGAATACTACGAAAAGCTACCCACCTTTGACCCGCCAGCCACCACCGCCGCTCCGGCCCCCAGCGCCTTTACTGCCGCCTACGAGCGCCAGTTGGCCAGCGGCTTTGAACATGTCGTCGCCATCACCACCTCCTCGCGCTTAAGCGCCATCTATAGCAACGCCTGCCTCGCCGCCGAAAACCTGCGCGACAACGTCACCGTGCTGGACAGCCTGACCCTCACCCGTGGCCTCGGCTACCATGTCATGGCCGCCATCGAGGCCTGTGCCAATGGCGGCACGCCCCGGCATGTCCGCAATGCGCTGCTGGCGATTGCCTCCAAGGTGCATGTCACCGCCATGCTGGATACCCTGGATGCCGCCCGTCGCAGTGGCCGGGTTTCCTCCCTGCAGGCCGGCGTGGGCGATTTCCTTAATCTCAAAGTCTTTCTCGAAGTGCGCGATGGCCTACTGGAACGCGCCGGCGCGGTGCGCACCCGCAGTAAAGCCCTCACCGCCATGGCCACCCGCATCAATGCCCTCGGGCCGCTCAAACGCCTGATTATTCTGCACACTGGCGCCATTGAAGATGCGCGCAAAGTGGCCGAAATGATCACCGTACCGGTGGAGGAACCCATCGATGTGGATTATCTCACCGCCGCCATTGGCACCCATGTGGGCGTTGGCGGCCTCGGGTATGCCGCTCAGCAGCAGTAACTGCGACAGCAACCCTGGCGGCACCGGGAGTGGCTAAGTTCGAGCAGGAAGGCTTTGTCATTGCGAGGCGGGTTCTACCCGCCGAAGCAATCTCCGACACAAGATATCAGATTGCTTCGTCCTTCGGGCTCGCAATGACAGACTAACTCCCTGAAATTCGTCACTCCCCGGCGTCGGGGTTGGCAGAGCCAACCCTGATAAAATAGAAATCCATGAAACCATCCATTGAAAAACTTCAAAAAATCTTCCGATTGGAAGATGAACGCAAGTATGACAACAAAGCCGTAGTCGGCGGGTTGGCCAGCATGACCGCCAACTGGGAAGGCGAAGCCCGCAGCGACAGCCTCCCCGAAGACCTGATTCAGGCCGTCGTGGCCCGTCTGCGTGACTATGACCGTTTAAGCCCGGTTTCACGCGGCGATGCCCTCAAAGGCCTGTGGGCGCGGTTGCGCAAACATGAAGGGCTGGCCGAAAACCCGCCAGCTTCTGCCCCTCCCAAAAACGCTGAACCTGCGCTGGCCGAACCAACCCCGGCCGGAGAGCCCGTCGCCGAACCTGTCACATCCGCACCTTCCGAGAAACCCGCGGCCAGCGCCCCGCCGCCATCTGCCCGGCCTCAACCCTCAGCCGAGAAGCCAAAGCCCCCGGCCGAAAAACCGAAGCCCCAACCCGCCCCGCGCAAACAACACCAGAAGGTGCGCGGCCCGCGTCCGCAGCCCGAAGGCCCCAGCGCCGCGCTGGATGCCAGCGTTACCGTGCTGGATGGCGTGGGCCCCAAGAATGCCGAAAAACTCGCCCGGCTGGGGATTACCACCCTCGGCGATATGCTCATGCATTACCCCCGCCGTTATGATGATTACAGCGCTCTCACGCCCATTAATCGACTGCGCTATGGCGATGAAGTCACCGTGATCGGCGTGGTGCAGAGTTCCGCCCTGCGGCCCTTCAAGGGCGGCGGCAAACGCCTGGAAGTCATTGTCTCGGATGGCAGCGCCGCCCTACGGGCGGTGTGGTTCAACCAGCCCTGGCTCGCCCAGCAAATGAAAGACGGCACGCCGATTGCCCTATCCGGCAAGGTCGAGCAATACCTGGGCCGCCTGCAAATGGCCAACCCCGAATGGGAACCCCTGGATGACGAGCAGTTGCACACCAACCGCATCGTGCCGGTTTATCCGCTCACCAGCGAAATCACCCAGCGCTGGCTGCGCACCCAGATGAACAAGGTCGTTACATATTGGGCGCCGCGCGTGGAAGAAACCCTGCCTGACAGTGTCCTGCAGGCCGTGGACCTGCCGCCGCTGCCGGAAGCCCTCCTGCAGGTGCATTTCCCCGCCTCGCAGGAAGACCTGCAGGATGCCCGCCAGCGCCTCGCCTTTGATGAAATCTTCTACCTCCAACTCGGCGCCCTGCGCCAGAAAGCCGAATGGGAGAGCCAGCCCGCCCGTATCTTTGACACCCCGCCGGACTGGCTGGTCGAACAGACCGCCCGCCTGCCGTTCCCGCTCACCGGCGCCCAGTCGCGTGCCCTGGATGAAATCCGCGCTGGCCTCGCCAGTGGCCGCCCACTCAACCGCCTGTTGCAGGGCGATGTTGGCTCCGGTAAAACCGTGGTCGCCGCCCTCGGTGCGGCCATGGCCCTGCGCCACGGCGTTCAGGCGGCGGTTCTCGCCCCCACCAGCATCCTCGCCGAGCAGCACCTGCACAGTTTCAGCGCTCTGCTGGTTGGCGAAGGCAACCTGCTGGCGGAAAGCGAAATCTGCCTGTTGGTCGGCGCCACCCCGGAAAGCGAAAAAGCCGAAATCCGGGCTGGCTTGCAAAACGGCAGCATTCGCCTTGTCATCGGCACGCATGCCCTGCTGGAAGAGCCGGTGCAGTTCCAGTCCCTCCAGTTTGTCGTCATAGATGAACAGCACCGCTTCGGCGTGGAGCAACGCGCCGCCCTGCGCGCCAAGGGCGATAACCCGCACCTGCTGGTCATGACCGCCACCCCCATCCCGCGTTCGCTGGCTCTCACCGTCTATGGCGACCTCGACCTGACCGTCATGGATGAAATGCCGCCCGGCCGCCAGCCGGTCAGCACCCATGTCCTCGTCCCACGGGAGCGTGAGCGCGCCTACAGCCTCATCAAACGTGAACTGGCTGCCGGCCGCCAGGCCTTTATCATCTACCCGCTGGTGGAAGATAGCGAAACCACCGCCGGCCTGGCCGCCGTGGAGCAGCAGAATCACTTGCAGCAGGAAGTCTTCCAGCAATACAAAGTCGGCTTGTTGCACGGCCGCCTGCACCCGGATGAAAAAGATAGCGTGATGAACGCTTTCCGCGCCGGCGAATTCCACGCCCTCGTCTCCACCACCGTCATCGAAGTCGGGGTGGATGTCCCCAATGCCACCGTCATGCTCATTGAAGGCGCCAACCGCTTTGGCCTCGCCCAGTTACACCAGTTGCGCGGCCGGGTTGGGCGCGGCGGCGGCGAATCCTACTGCCTGCTGGTTCCCGAGCAGGATGAAGAAGCCGAAAACGAACGCCTCAAAGCCATGGTTGAAAGCAACGACGGCTTCGTGCTGGCCGAGCGCGACCTGCAGCAGCGCGGCCCCGGCGACTTTCTCGGCACCCGCCAGGCCGGTTATGGCGACCATCTGCGCCTCGCCAGCCTGACCGATGTGCGCCTGATTGAAAAAGCCCGCCAGCAGGCCCAGACCCTGCTGGAAAAAGACCCTGACTTGAGCCAGCCCGACCACAGCCGCCTCGCCCGCTGGCTGGCCGAATTCTGGCGCCGCGGCCAGGGAGACCGAAGTTGACGAAAATCCGCGCCTTGTTCCCCGCCACCTTTGACCCGATCCACAACGGGCATATCGATATCGCCCTGCGCGCCAGCCGCCTGTTCGATGAACTGGTGGTCGGCGTCTTTGAACGACCGCTCAAGAGCCTGATGTTCAGCCCGGAAGAGCGCATGTCGCTTGTGCAGCAGGCCTTCGCCGGGCATGAGAAAATCCGCGTCCTCGGCTACAGCGGGCTGACGGTCCAGTTCTGCCAGGAAATCCAGGCCCAGGTCATCGTGCGCGGTCTGCGGGTGTTCTCTGACTTTGAATTCGAGTTCCGGTTGGCGCTTGCCAACCAGGCGCTCGCCCCGGAGATTGAAACCATCTCATTTATCACGGCCAAAGAGCACACCTTTCTTTCATCCACCACCGTGCGCGAAATCGCCTCGCTCGGTGGCGATGTCAGCAGCATGGTGCCGGCCCATGTGCGCGCCGCCCTGGCTGAGAAATACCACACCAATGCCACCGATGGCCGCTTTACCACCAATTCGCTGCGCGACTGACCCGGGCCGGGTGGGGGCGGGGCTGGGTTTTTGGTCCCCCAGTTTTCCCCCGCCTGCAAAGTTGACGATTTACCCGTTTTCCAGTAGGCTTAGGCTTAAATCTTGCACTATTTGACGTACCAAATAGCGCCTGAAACGAGTGTGTAATGGATATCCTGCATCTGGTTGACCGTCTGGAAGAATTGCTCAATACGAGCCGCCCGATTCCGTTCACCAACAATGTGGTGGTGGATGAGGACCGCATGCTGGATTTAATTGACCAGATGCGCGTGGCGATTCCGGATGAAGTCAAAAAAGCCCAAAAACTGCTTAGCGAGCGCGACCGCACGCTGGCCCAGGCTCAGGAAGAGGCCGCCCGTACCCTGAAAATCGCCCGCGAGAAGCACGATAGCATGCTCGAACGCGATGCCATTGTGGAATCGGCCAAGGCCCGCGCCGACCAGATTCACGAGCAGGCCAAACTGGATGCTGAAGCCACCCGCCGCGAGGCCGATGAATATGTGATGGAAGCCCTCACCAACCTGGAAATTGAGATGGAACGCTCGCTCAATCAGGTTCGCAATGGCCTGCGCGCCCTGCAACACACCCAGGCCGCCCGCGTTTCTGCTACCCGCGTCCCGGCGACTTCCGTCTCTCACCCCGAAGACGACCCAGACACCGAATAACTTTTCTTCCTCCCTGACTTACCATGCGCCGGCAGCCTTGCCGGCGTTTCTTTTTGCCCTTGACAATCTGTGCAAAACATGTACAATATATTTATATAAAGTTGAAATTCAAGGAGCGTTGCATGGCTTTTTATCTGGCAATCAAAGAATTCTGGCGGGCGCGCGGGCGGTTTATGCTCTTTAGCCTCGTCATCGCCCTCATTACGGTGCTGGTCCTCTTTGTGGCGGCGCTCGGGCGCGGCCTTTCGGATGCCAACCGTCAGTTCATTGACAAACTGGATGCAGATGTACTCGTCACCCAGGAAAATGCCGACCTGGTCCTCACGGCCAGCCGTGTAAGCGGCCAGACGCTCAATGAAGTCCGCCGCATTGAAGGCGTACAGGCCGCGGGGCTGCTGGCCTTCAGCAATGCCAGCCTGCTCCTCCCGGATGGCGAAGATGTGGATGTCTCGCTGGTCGGCATCGAACCCGGTCAGGTCGGCGCGCCCACCTTGCTGGAAGGCAGCGACTTGCGCAACCGCTATGGCAACCAGCTCCTGCTGGATGAAAATATCGCTCGCCAGGCCGGGGTAGGGGTTGGCGATGAAGTTGTGCTTGAAACCATTCAGGGCTCGGAAACCGAATCTTTCACCCTCACCGTGGTCGGCATTACCGATGAACGCCAGTTTTTCTTTGCCCCCAGCGTCTATCTGCCACTGTACACCTGGGACAAAGTCAAACCCCAGGCGGAGGCTTCGGCCCGCAGCAGCGCCCCGCTCGGCAACATCATCGCCGTCCAGTTGGCGGAGGGCGCCTCGGCCGATGACGTCAGCGCTCGTATTCTGGCGCGCATTGATGATGTAGCCGTGGCGGACAAGGAAACCGTTGTCAGCGCCCAGCCTGGCTATACCGCCCAACAGGGCACGGTCAGCGCCCAGCGTGGCTTTGCGCTCGTTATCGGCGTGCTGGTCGTCGGTGGTTTCTTCCAGATTCAAACCCTTCAGAAAGTACCCCAGATTGGCATGCTCAAAGCCATTGGCGTGCGCAACCGCACTGTCGCGCTTTCCGCTTTCTACCAGATTCTCATCGTTACCGTAGTCGGAGTCGCGCTGGGTGGGTTGGTCACTTTCCTGCTGGCTCTCGGCATTCCGCCGGTTGTCCCGTTGCGCTTCACCTTCGCCACCATTGCCGCCGCGGTCGGCTCGCTGATGCTCATCGGCCCGCTGGGCGGCATGGTGTCCGTGCGTCTGGCCGTCCGCATCGAGCCGCTCTCGGCCATCGCCCAGGGCAAATAAGCCCACCCTAATTCAAAGGACTTCTCATGACCTACGCCCTCCAAACCGAAGCCGTGACCAAAATGTACGGCCAGACCGGCACCAGCACCCTCGCCGTAGATGCCGTTTCGCTGGCGGTATCGGCCGGTGAATTCGTCGCCCTGGTTGGCCCCAGCGGTTCCGGTAAAACCACCCTGCTCGCCATGCTGGCTGCTCTGCTCAACCCCAGCGAAGGCCGCATCCGCATTGACGGGCAGGACCTCGCCGCCATGAACGACAAAGAGCGCACCCGCTTCCGCGGCGAGAAAATTGGCTTTACTTTTCAGGCCAATAACCTGCTGCCCTATCTGACCGCCCTCGAAAATGTGGAACTCATGCTGCGTCTGAATGGCCGGCTGGATACCGCTGGCAAGGCCCGCGCTCGCGGCCTGCTGGAACGCCTTGGCCTCGCAGACCGCCTCAACAACCTGCCCAGCCAGCTCTCTGGCGGCCAGCAGCAGCGCGTCGCCATTGCGCGTGCCCTTGTGCACAACCCGGCCGTTGTGCTGGCGGATGAGCCCACTGCCAGCCTGGATACCGAGCGCGCCTTTCAGGTCGTGGAAACCTTCGCCAGCCTCATCCACGAACAGCAGCGCGCCGGCATCATGGTGACCCATGACCTGCGCATGGTGAAATATGTGGACCGCGTCATTCACATGGTGGATGGCATCATTCGCAATGAGGTCAGCGACCGCCAGCAAATTGAACTGCTGGCCCTCACTGGCAGCTTTGAAGCCGCCGAGCAATTCGCCCTCCAATCGCCGGGCGGTCTCCCCGGCGTATTGGCCCAGTCTCTGGCCGCCTTTGCGCTGCCCGGCAGCCACTAAACATGTTGCTATTCTTTCAGCGCGCCCTGCTAGGTGCCACAACCTTCGTGCTGCTGGCCGCCGCCGGGTTGGCAGGCTGGGCCGCTACCGGGCCGCAACCCACCGCCCGCGCCGCCGCCGCCCTGCAAAGCAGCCAAACGGTCACGGTCGAGCAACAAGCAAACTGGATTGTCTTTCAACCCGCCAGCCGCCAGCCAACTATCGGGTTTATCTTTTACCCGGGTGGCCGCGTCCCCGCCGAAGCCTACGCCGCGCCGCTGGCGGCTCTCGCCGAGCAGGGGGTTCTGGTGGCCCTCGCCCGAATGCCCTTCAACCTGGCGGTGTTTGACTCCAACCGCGCCGCCGAAGCCATCGCCGTCTACCCGGAAATCGAAGCCTGGGCGATTGGCGGGCATTCGCTGGGTGGGGTGATGGCCGCCGCTTTTGCGGATGCCAACCCAGATGTCATTCAAGGATTGGTCTTGTGGGCCGCTTACCCGGCCGAGGCCAATGACCTCGCGCGCCGGCCAGACCTGGCCGTGCTCTCCCTCTATGGCACGCTGGATGGCCTCGCCGCCCCGGAACAGATTCTCGCCAGCGCCAGCCTGCTGCCGCCTAGCGCCGAATTCATCGCTCTCAAAGGCGGCAACCACAGTCAGTTTGGTGATTATGGCTTTCAGGCGGGGGACAACCCGGCGGCGATAAGTCCTGAACTGCAGCAGGCCCAGATCATCGAGGCTACCGGATCATTCTTATCAACGTTACTTGAAAGCGAATAGTTTTTCCCCGGCTAACTTGTTGGCTCAAGTTGGAAGCAAGTTTCAAATTGGCGTATCGAAAAATCCCCCCGAATTGTTCAAAAATGCCTCACGCCATATTTCATAGCCCTGTTGAAATTCTGGAATTTCAGAGTCCTCTTGAATTAATTCCAGAGTGCTTTCTTCCAACGCTTCTCGCGAAAGAGGCAAATGTTGAATAGAGGTTGGCCCCGGCAAACCTTCAAGCATTATCTTGAATCCATCGACTCGAACATGAAAAATTAAATCCCTTACTTCCCCCTCAATAATTACTGCGTCAATCTGCAAAATAGTAATTTGGGTATCCGAGTCTTCAGTCCCACCTTTTCGCCATACCTGACCAACCCGGTATTTCTCATCAGTACCTTTATCTAATGTGAACTTTGTGAATTGGAGTTCTGGCAACTTAGGTTCATTCGAATTCACTGCAGGGACTTCGTACACACCTCCCGGACCAAACCCTATCGAGCCAGGCTGTGGTTCTCCAATTTGAACAATTACCGGACGATTGAATATTTCCTGTAATCTGGAAACAACGTGACTGCGCCTCGCAAGGTCCCAGGCTTCCCAAGTTTCAGGCAGAATGGTGATTTCTAATGGCTCTCCGGACCATTCTCGCTCTTTTTTGGCAAGCTGGTGACGTTCCCGAGATTTCTTCCGATCGATAGAGTCCCAAATTATGATCCCTATCCCGAGGGGAATCGCACAAAGTATCAAGGATAGAAACATCGAATCCATCCGTTAGGCCCCCTTTCTTTACAGCCCGCGCTCCGGTTTGGTAAAACTGCGTTCCACAATCCAGTCATTCAGCCCCGGCAGCAGCCGGTTGAACCAGATGGCCAGCCAGGACACCCCCGGCATGGGTACCTGGCGGCTGCGGTTGCCGCGCGCCAGCCGGAACACCATCCCGGCCACATCTTCCGGCGTCAGCAGCAGCGCCTTGGGCGTGGTGATGCCGGTCTTGCGTTCCGCCCCGGTGTGCGACCCAAACTCGGTTGAAACGCCGCCCGGATACAGCGCCGAAACCCGCACCCCCCATACGCCCACTTCGCGCCGCAGCGCATCGGTAAAACCGCGCACTCCGTGTTTGGTGGCGGCGTACACGCTGTAGGTCGGGGTAGCGACATAGCCCGCCATCGAAGCCATATTGATGATATGCCCGCGCCGCTGCTCAATCATGATCGGCAGCACAAATGAAGACAATTGAATCACACCCGTCAGGTTCACTTCCACCTGCCCCGCAATATCCTTGGCCGGGTCCAGTTCTTCCAGCCACTTAAAGCGCCCAAAGCCGGCATTGTTAAAGAGCACATCAATTCGCCCCCAGGTCGTATGCGTTTGCTTGACCAGATTCTGCAGCGAGGCGATGTCGCTCACATCGGTTTCGATCGGCAGCGCTATACCGCCGGCCGCCGTGATTTCATCCGCCAGGGTTTGCAGGCGGTCCAGCCGGCGGGCGGCCAGCGCCACCCGGTAGCCTTCCTTTGCCAGCCGGCGGGCGGTCGCTTCGCCAATCCCGGAAGATGCGCCGGTAACAATTGCAACGGGGTGCGTTTCGTCAGTCATCGCAGCTCCTTAGGCCAAATGAATATTCAGAGTCTATAATTTGTCGTTTCTGCCAGGCCGCGTGTTTCACGGCCGCAGAATGATTTCCACGCTCGTCAGGTGTACCAGACCGCCATCCATCGGTGAAGTCGCGTATACCACCAGCCGGGCGGCCGTTTCGCGGGTTACCGTTACCTGCATTTCGCCGCCAAAAGTTCCCGGCAGCCCGATATCTGGCGAATCGATCATAATCGGCAGCAGCGCCAGCAAGTTATCCTGCGTGCCACAGATTTCATCCGGCGGCCCACTACCGCCTTCACCGCACAGCACCACCACCAGGCTGGCCTCAAAGAAATATTCTGAGCTCCCACTGAATGGCACAATTCCACCCGGAAACACCGCCAGCGGGTCCGGGTAATCAATCTGGATGGTCTCATCTTCCGAGGCCGCTGCCTCAATCACCACCGGGCCCTCGGGCAGCAAAGTCACATGGGCGCTGGCCAGGTGCACCAGGCCGCCATCGCGCGGGCTGGCATAGTACACCGTAATCCGCCCCGGTTGTTCTTCCGCGATGTCAAACAGCAGGGTGGTTTCAAATGGCCCGGCTTCGCCCAGTTCGGCCTGCAGCGTTACAGGTTGCAGCGCCAGGGTATCGCCGTTCATATCGGTCAGTTTCACCACCAGGGTTTGCTCATAGGTCGGCAAGGAAAATCCGGTAACCACCAGCGGCGAAGTCACCCGTGACCCCGGCCCCGGGGCCGTAATCTGGATGAACTCCAGATCCACCTCGGTATGGCTTACCGGGGTGGGGGGGGCGGCGGCCGGTGTATCTGTAATCACTAAAATTGGCGGCACGCTAACATCCGGCGCGGGTTGCCCGTTGCGCGGCAGGTTACAGGCCGTCAGGGCCAGCCCCGGCAGGGCAGCCAGCGCGCAGATCAAAACAATTCGACGAGCAATCATAAAAACTTCCTCCGTAGGCTGTTTCATTATGGCATGAATTACAATCACACACAATCAGGGGTTTGTCAGGCTGCGGTATAGCCATCCTGGAGGTATCCATGCCAATACTTACTCGCGCCTATATCAAAACATCATTTATCTATCTGGCGCTGGCCCTGACCCTGGGCTTGTGGCTGGCTGCCGGTTCGTTGCTACCGTCGCCGCCTGGTTTGCTGCCCGTATATTTCCATCTGTTTCTGGTTGGCTGGGTTACCCAACTCATCATCGGTATTGGTCTTTGGATGTTCCCCAAATTCAGCCGTGAACAACCACGCGGGAACGAACGCCTGGCCTGGGCTGTTTTTGTCCTGCTGAATGCTGGCCTGGTATTGCGCGCCATCGCCGAGCCGATCCACGCTACTGAACCCGCCCCGTTTTGGGGCAGCCTGTTGGCGCTCTCCGCCCTTCTGCAATGGCTGGGTGGGCTCGGTTTTGTGGCCCTGGCCTGGCCGCGTATAAAGGAGCGTTAGCATGCCGCGCTTGAGTGTCTGGGCTATACGCCTGGCGCTGCTTTACCTCTTATTTGGTTTCACCTTCGGCGCCCTCATGCTGGCGGGCAAAGGCCTGGCGCTGTGGCCCTGGGCCTGGGCATTCTTCCCGGCTCATATGGAGTTCCTGCTCATTGGTTGGATGGTGCAATTTGCCTTTGGAATGGCCTACTGGATTTTGCCGCGCTATGCCGGAGGTTCGCGCGGCCAATCGGCCTGGGCGTTGGCGGCGGTCATTGCCCTTAATCTGGGGGTGTTGCTGGTGGGTCTGCAAGTGCCCTTCCAGTGGCCATCATTCACCCTGCTGGCAGGCCGTATTCTGGAAACGCTGGCCGTCGCACTCTTTGCCGCTTACGCCTGGGGGCGCGTTCGGCCAACCTACCCGCCCACCGGCTCAAAATAAATGTCCCTGCCATTGGCAGGGACATGGGGTTCGAGAGTTGTACAGCCGGCTACACCCCGGTAGTCGGGGGGGCTTTCTCTGGGGCCTGGGGCTTGGCCGCCGCTTTGCGGGCCGGCCGCTTGGCGGGCGCTGCCTCCGCCGCTAACAGCGCCAGTTCCAGCACTTCGTCCATCTGTTTTACAAAGTGCAGTTCGAGGTCAGCCAACGCTTTCTTTGGGATGTCCACGATATCTTTCTCATTCTTGGCTGGCAAAATCACATGCTTGATGCCCGCCCGGTGCGCCGCAAGAATTTTCTCGCGCACCCCGCCAATCGGCAGTACCTTGCCACGCAGGGTGATTTCGCCGGTCATGCACACATCCTTGCGCACTTTGCGGTTGGTAAAGGCCGAGATGATGGCCGTCGCCAGCGTAATGCCGGCGCTTGGCCCGTCTTTGGGTACCGCCCCTTCCGGGATGTGGACATGCACATCCGTGCTTTCAAAAGTATCGGCGGCAATTTTGAACTCCACCGCCCGCGATTTCAGGTAAGAGAGCGCCGCCTGGGCCGACTCCTGCATCACTTCCCCAATCTGTCCGGTCAGTTGCAGGTTGCCCTTGCCTTCCATTAGCAGCACTTCAATCGGCATGATGTCGCCGCCGCCGCTGGTCCATGCAATCGCCGTTGCCACCCCAATCTCGTTCTCGCCCTCGGCTTCGGTTTCATCAAATTCGGCCGGGCCGAGCAGTTTTTCCACAATTTCGGGCGTAATCCGATTGGGGAATTTCTTGCCCTCGGCTTTCAGGCGCGCCACCTTGCGGCACACCCGCCCGATTTCGCGTTCCAGATTGCGCACCCCGGCTTCGTAGGTGTAACGCCGGATGATACGCTGGAGCGCCTCATCGCTGAATTGCAGGTCTTCGGCTTCCAGCCCGCTGTCTTCAATCTGCCGGCCTACGAGATAATTGCGCGCAATCTCCAGCTTCTCTTCTTCAATGTAGCCCGGGAATTCAATCACTTCCATGCGGTCCAGCAATGCCCACGGGATTTCATCCCGGTTGTTGGCGGTGGTGATGAACATCACTTTGCTTAAGTCGTAGGGCAGTTCCAGATAATGGTCGCTGAAGGCATCGTTCTGTTCGGGGTCCAGCACTTCCAGCAACGCCGCCGCCGGGTCGCCCCGGTAGCCCACGCCCAGTTTGTCCACCTCATCCAGCACAAACAACGGGTTGATGGTTTCGGCCCGTTTCATGGTCTGCAAAATCCGCCCCGGCAGCGCGCCGATGTACGTCCGGCGGTGGCCGCGCATTTCGGCCTCATCCCGCACGCCGCCCAACGAGAGGCGCACAAATTTGCGCCCCAGCGCATCCGCAATCGATTTGCCCAGGCTGGTTTTGCCCGTCCCCGGCGGGCCAACAAAACATAGAATTGGCTGGCGGTTGCGCTTGGGTTTCAGGCTGCGCACGGCGATGTATTCCAGAATGCGGTCCTTGGCTTTCGGCAGGCCAAAGTGATTCTGGTCCAGCACCTGGGCGGCGTGGGACACATCCAGATTGTCTGGCGATTCTTGCACCCAGGGCAGGTCCAGCACCCAATCCAGGTAAGTGCGGATGACGCCCACCTCCGGCGACATCGGCGGCATCTGGTGCAGGCGGGCCAGCTCTTTGCGGGCCGCGATCTCCACCTCTTGCGGCAGGTCGGCTGCCGTAATCTTCTTGCTCAATTCATCCAGCTCCACCGCCCACGGGTCACCTTCACCCAGTTCGGTTTGGATGGCGCGCATCTGCTCGCGCAGGTAATTTTCGCGGTGGCCGCGCTCGACTTCGTCGTTGACCTTGCTCTGGATTTCTTCTTCCAGCGTCAGTACATCCACTTCGCGCGCCAGAAGCGCGTTCACCTGCTCCAGGCGGGTGGTCACATCCAGGGCGGTCAGCAGGCTGTGGCGTTCGTGCAATGGCAGCGCGAAAGAACTCGCCACCATATCCGCCAGCCAGCCCGGCTCATCCAGATTCAGTACAAATTCAATCGCATCATCGGGGATATTCCCGTGCAGTTCGGCAAAACGCTCAAACTGGGCCAGCAACCGCCGCATCAGGGCTTCCTGGCGGTTATCCGGCTGGGTGGGGTCAAAGACCGCCCGGCCGCGGCCATACAGCACATTCCCGATCTTGGCATAACTCTCTACCTGCACCCGCCGCCGCCCCTGCACCAGGATTACACTCTCGCGGCTGTCGCTCAGGAACACTTCGCTGACTGCTACTTCCACGCCCACATTCAGGAAGTCACCGCTGCGGGGGCGGTCCAGGTCCGGGTCGCGCTGCGGCAGGGCCAGCATGTTCAGCGTCTGGCTGTGGGCTTCTTCAATCGCGCGTAAAGTGGCTTCCCGCCCCACATACAGCGGGGTGAGCATGTGAGGAAACAGAATTGCATCGCGCAACGGCAGAATCGGCAGGGTCAGCAGGCCGCTTTCATCCGGTTGGGCATCCGGCACGCTCTCAAGTCGCTCGGCCCGGCGTTGCAACTCGGCCGGGTTGATGTCCCCGTCGCCTTGAGAATACCAGTCGTTATCGGTCATTTAAAAGGAACTCCGTAAAAAAAGATTGGATGATTATACCTTATCCGCTCGGCTTGCCTGCCACGCCGCCCGTACGGTGGCCAGCGGGTACAGGCTACCGGTCGCCAGCGCCACGCCCCCGTGCGCCCCGGCCAGCGCCAGCCCCTGCGCCACCGCCGCCGGGATGTCCGCGGGTGTAAAAACCTCCACATCGTATGCCGCCGCCAGTTCTGCCAGCCGCGCCCGGTCGGCTGCCCGCGGGTGGTTGGCCTGCATCAAAATCAGCCAGCGCGTCCTGGGCAGCAGTTCTGCAAACATGCCTTCAATATCTTTGTCTGCCGAGGCCCCAAACAACAGCGCCAGCGGTTGCCCGGCAAACAGCTCGTCAACCGTGTGCATGATTGCTTTTGCCGAAGCCTGGTTGTGGGCGCCATCCAGCACCAGCGGCGGCTCGGTTTGCAGCACCTCAAACCGCCCCGGCCATTTCAATTTCATGAAGCCGTCATGAATGGAAATCAGCGATACCGGATGAATCTCGCGTTGGAACAGCATTCGTAACGCCAGGTAGGCCGTGCCGGCATTGGCCGCCTGGTGCCGCCCCAATAAGGGAATTTCCACATGCTCCGGTGGGTAACCCGGGATATTCATCTGCAGTACCTGGCCAATCAAACTCTGGCCCAGTCGGGAATACGAACCGCCAGAGTGGTACACATCGCACCCGCGCTGCTTGGCGATATAAAGCAGTACCTCCAGCGCTTCCGGTGCCTGCGGCGCAAGTACTACCGGCACGCCCGGCTTGATAATGCCGCCTTTCTCGGCCGCGATTTCCTCAATCGTATTGCCCAGCACCGCCATATGGTCCATCGAGATATGGGTGATGATGCACAGCGCCGGCTGCACCACATTGGTGCTGTCCAGCCGCCCGCCCAGCCCCACTTCAATCACGTTCAGCCGCGTTTCCTTGCGCCGAAAATACATAAAAGCCACTGCCGTTTGTAACTCATAGGCGGTCAGACCCGGAATGGCGGCCGCCTGCGGTTGCAGTTCTGCCACCACGCTGGCGAAGTCCTCTTCTGAAATCGGCTCAAAATCCACCCGGATGCGCTCGCGGAAATTTTCCAGCTCGGGCGAGGTGTACAGCCCGCAGCGCCGCAGGGCCGAGGCACAGAACGCCGCCGTACTGCCTTTGCCTTTTGTCCCGGCAATGTGAATTGTGATTGGCCCCAGATGCGGGTTACCCAGCCGCGCCATTAATGCTTCCATCCGCGCCAGGTTAAAGTTCTCTGGCGCGATATTTTCCAGGTGCGTGCGGCTGTAATCTATATGGCTCTGAATCCAGGCCAGTGCTTCGGAATAGGGCAGGGCGGTCATGGGTTGATTCTACCTGTTCCTTTCGGATTCTGTATTTGTGCGAACCATCACAAAATATTAACATTGGTGAACTTGAAATACGCCTGAAAAGAGGGTATCATTCAAGTTGGCGGGTTGCTCAACCTGCCAATCAACCGAACCTCATTTTTAAGGAGAAGAAAAACGATGAGCAAGAAACTGTTTATGCCCCTGGCTCTGCTGGTGGTCGCATCGATGGTGCTGGCGGCTTGCGCCCCGGCTGCCACCCCGACCGAAGCACCGGCTGCCCCCACCTCGGCCCCGGCCCCGACCGATGTCCCGGCCCCGACCGAAGAACCGATGCCGGCGGTTGGCTCCCCCGAACACCCGATTAAGGTGATGTTCGTGCCGTCTGTGGATGCCAACGTCATCGTCACCGGTGGTGAAGTCCTCGCCGCCGCCCTCGAAGCCGCCACCGGCCTGTCCTTCGAAGTCGTCGTCCCGACCTCCTACGCCGCCACCCTCGAAGAGATGTGCGCCTCCCCGACCGACACCATGGCCTTCATTCCGGCCTTTGGTTACGTCCTGGCCAATGACCTCTGCGGTGTGGACGTGTCCTTCAAGGCCGTCCGCCGTGGCTGGAGCGTGTACTGGACCATGATTGTTGTGGCCCGCGACAGCGACATCGATAGCCTCGAAGACCTGGAAGGTCTGCGCTTCGCCTTCCCGGATGCCGCCTCCACCTCCGGTTACCTCGTTCCGTCCGTGATGCTGGCCGAAGCTGGCGTTACCCCGGGCGAACAGATTGAAGCCGGCGGTCACCCGCAGGCTGTCCGCGCCGTTTACACTGGCGAGGCTGACTTCGCCGCCGCCTTCTACAGCCCGTGGGCTGCCCCCGAAGGTTCCGCCGCCTGGGCTCTGGGTGACAACCCCGAAGTTCCGGTGGATGTTGAAACCTGTGACCTGAACGCCGCAGGTGACTTCATCGAATGCGAAGGCTACCAGGTTCTGGATGCTCGTGGCACCATCCGCACCGAGTTCCCGGATGTCGTCCAGAAGGTCCGCATCCTGATGCTCTCCCCGGACATCCCGAATGACACCCTGTCCTTCGGCCCGGAATTCCCCGCTGATGTTCGTGCCCAGGTTGAGGCCGCTCTGCTGGCCTTTGCCCAGACCGAAGAATGGAGCCAGTCGGTTGGTTCCCCGGACTTCTACAG
>JANJTX010000002.1 GCA_024710875.1 Anaerolineales bacterium
TGAGCCATGAACTGCGTACACCGCTGAACGCAATTATTGGGTACAGCGAGATGTTGCTGGAAGACGCCCGCGATTCAGGGTACCAGGGGATGGAAACTGACCTGGACCGCATCCTCGTATCCAGCCGCCACCTGCTGCAACTGATTAATGATGTGCTTGATCTTTCCAAGATTGAAGCCGGCAAGATGGACCTCTTTCTGGAGAGTTTTGATTTGCGCACGCTGGTAGGGGATACGGCGAGTACGGTTAAGACCTTAATTGAAAAGAACCACAACCAATTGAAAATCAGCATGGATGGCGACCTGGGCAATATGCTTTCCGATGCCACCAAGGTGCGCCAGATTTTGCTGAACCTGCTGAGCAACTCGGCGAAGTTCACCCAGAATGGCGAAATCCGACTGATGGTAGACCGACAGCGCCAGGGCGACCGGGATTGGATTACCTTCCAGGTGCGCGATTCGGGAATTGGGATGACGCCGGAGCAACTTGAACGCTTGTTTGAGGCCTTCCAACAGGGCGACTCTTCCACGACTCGCAATTATGGTGGGACGGGCCTCGGGTTGGCGATTTGCCGCCACTATTGCCGGATGCTGGGTGGCGACATTCTGGTGGAGAGCGAGAAAGACATTGGCTCAACCTTTACGGTACGAGTGCCGGCGGTGATGGAACAGGTTGCGACCGCGCCTTCGGATACGCGCCCGCGCGAAGACATTGTTCGAGAGGCCGCCGAAGATAGCAATGGCCGTTGCACGGTGCTGGTAATTGATGATGATGCTTCGGCCCGTGACCTGATGGCGCGTTTCCTTGAAAAAGAGAACCTGCGGGTGATTACTGCTGAAAATGGACGGATGGGGCTTGAAATAGCGGAAGAAATCCGGCCGGATGTGATTACGCTGGATGTAGTGATGCCCGATCTGGATGGCTGGGCGATTCTTTCGACGCTCAAGACCAACCCGGCTTTGAAGGACATCCCCGTCATTATGGTATCCATGCTGGGAGACCGCAACACCGGCTATATGCTGGGGGCTGCAGACTACCTGATTAAGCCGATTGACCGAGAGCAGCTCTCGCGGGCGCTGCACAAATACCGCTGTGATGTGGGCACCTGCAAGGTGTTGCTGGTGGAAGATGATGAGCCGACCCGCTCGATGATGCGCTCATTGCTGACGCGTGAAGGTTGGCGGATTACTGAGGCTGAGAATGGGCGGGCAGCACTCGACCAGGTGCGCAAGGACTTGCCGGACTTGATCTTGCTGGACTTAATGATGCCGGAGATGGATGGCTTTGACTTTCTGCATGCCATCCGTGATATCCCTGGGGCCAGCGATGTGCCGGTAGTGGTGCTGACCGCCAAAGACCTGACCGCTGAAGACCACCAGCGGCTTGCCGGGTCGGTGGAGTCGATCCATCAAAAGGGGTCCTATTCCAAAGAACAATTACTGGGCGAAATACGCAACCTGATCGCCGAGTATACGAAATAGAGTGATAAGAGGCTATGGCAACGATATTGCTGGTTGAAGATAACGAAATGAACCGGGACATGCTCACCCGCCGACTGCAGCGGGCGGGGCACCAGGTGCTGGTGGCTACCAATGGCCAGGAGGGTCTGGACGCGGCGCGTGAGCAGCGGCCGGATGTGGTGTTGATGGATATGAGCCTACCGGTACTGGATGGCTGGGAGGCCAGCCGCCAGATGAAAAGCGACCCGGATTTAGGCGTTATCCCGATTATTGCACTGACGGCGCATGCCATGGCCGAAGACCGCCAGCGCGCGCTGGACGCAGGCTGTGATGACTACCAGACAAAGCCAATCGATTTTCCAATGTTGATGGAAAAAATCGAGCGCTTTTTGTAGCACCGATCTGACCTTATGGAAACCGCCGTCTCTGTCACCCCGACCGCTAAAGAGTATTTTTCCTTAATGCGCCATGAGTTGCGCACGCCGCTTAACGCGGTAATTGGTTACGGGGAAATGATGCAGGAAGACGCCCAGGACTATTTCCTCGATGGCTATCAGGAACAACTGGATGAAGTCGTGGCGCTGGGAAAAGAACTGAATGTGGTGGTCCAGGAATTGCTTGGTACGCCGGAAATCCGCGAAACACCGGATGTGGTGGATGTGGATGGGCTGCGTCAGCAGGTGATTGCGCGCCTGACGCCTATATCAGAAAGCCTGTTATTGGCCAGCACACGCCTTTCGGTTAAAGCCAATGACGAAGATCAGAGCATCTTGACTTCTAATTTGGAGCGGGTACATACCTCGGCCAAGCGCTTCAAGGGTCTCTTGGAGCAGATCGCAGGCCAGAAGGGGTATGGCTGGGGTGGTGAAGCCGAAGCCTCGCAAAAGACACTCGATCTGGTGCAGCAATACCAGAGCTATGTTTCAACCCAGAAAAGTCTTTCCAGCGGACTGGACCACCACAAAGTTGCCGGTGGGCGCATTTTGGTGGTGGATGACAATGAGATGAATCGCTCGTTGCTGTTCGACCAGCTCTACCGTCAGGGGCATACAGTGGAGGTAGTGGATAATGGGGCCGAGGCGATCCAACGCTTGCGCGAAAAGCCATTTGATATGGTGTTGCTGGATGTGATGATGCCGGTCATGGATGGTATCCAGACCCTGGATGTGCTCAAAGCCGACCCCAAGACCAAAGAACTGCCAGTCATTATGCTTTCGGCAGTAGACGACATGGATAAGGTCGTGCGCTGCATTGAGATGGGCGCGGAGGAATATCTACCCAAGCCATTTGAGCGGGTGCTGTTGCAGGCCCGAATTGGGGCCGCGCTGGAGAAGAAGCGCCTGCGCGATCGCGAGCGGATGTATCTGGAGCAGATCGAAATTGAGAAGAAACACTCGGAAGAGCTCTTACGGGTGATATTGCCTGAAGAAATCGTCACAGAACTGCGGGACACCAACACGGTTGCGCCGCGACGTTACGAAGAAGTGGCCGTAATGTTCTGCGATGTGGTGGGATTCACGCCCTATTGTGAGGCCAATGAACCGGAAGAAGTGGTGGCCTATTTGCAGGGGCTGGTGGAAAGCTATGAAGATCTGGCCGGCCGCTACAAACTTGAAAAAATCAAAACCATTGGCGACGCCTTCATGGCGGCGGCCGGGCTGTTAATTCCGCTGGAAAACCCGGTGGCCAACTGTGTAAAGTGCGCCCTGGAAATGGTGAATGATACCGCCCGCATCGCCCCGGAGTGGCAGGTGCGAATTGGGATCCATGTTGGGCCGGTGATTGCCGGGGTGGTGGGGCGCAAGAAATACCTGTTCGACCTGTGGGGGGATACGGTCAATACGGCGGCGCGGGTAGAGAGTTATGGAAAACCTGGCACGGTACATCTGACGCGCGAAGCGTGGAGCCGTGTGGAGCGAATTGCAGAGGGGCAATCGGTTGGGATGGTGGAAATTCGCGGCAAGGGGCAGATGGATTTGTACCAGGTGAAGAGTATTCAGTTTCCCTAGTCCTGAGGAGGAGCTATGAAGAAACAAGTTTGGTTGTTAGGTGGAGTGCTGTTGCTGGTGGGTGCGCTGGTGCTTGGCGCGCCGGCGGCCCCGGTGGCGGCCAGCGAACCGGCCCTGCAAACGGATGACCAGGTGGCTTATGGCGAATATCTGGCCAATATCGCCGGTTGTATTGGTTGCCACACCCCGTTCCTTGAGAATTCGTTTGACCCGGATATGACCCGCGCCTGGCAGGGTGGCAACCCCTTTGACCTGGGCCCCCTGGGGGTCGTGTTCACCAAGAACCTGACCTCGGACGAGGCCACCGGTCTGGGGGCGTGGACAGACGAAGAAATCAAGATTGCCATCAAGACGGGTGTCAGCCGGGATGGCTTGCACCTCTTCCCGATCATGCCATATACCTATTACAACAGCATGGCTGACGCCGACCTGGATGCGATTGTGGCCTTCTTGCGCACCATCCCGCCAGTGAACAACCCGGTACCCCGGGTGCAGATTCTGCCGCCGGAAGCCCTGCCGCAGTTGCCTTACACCACGGGCATTGTTGCGCCGGACTCGTCGGAGACCGCGGCCCGCGGTCGTTACCTGCTGACCAGTGTAATTGCCTGCTCCGACTGCCATACTCCGGTGAATCCTGAAACCGGCGCCCCGGTCTTTGAGCAATACCTTTCGGGTGGCCAGCCGTTTGAAGGCCCGTGGGGCATTGTCTATGGCGGCAACATCACCCCGGATCAGGAAACCGGGATCGGGTCCTGGAGCGATGAGGATATCAAGCGCGTGCTCACGCAGGGGGTGCGCCCGGATGGTCGCGTGACGCTGCTGATGCCCTGGCATGAGACCTCCCACCTGACGGAAGAAGACCTGAATGCCGTTGTACATTACCTTCGGAATGATGTTCCGGCGGTGAATCGCCAGGTTCCGGCAGCGGCCCTCAACGAAGGCTTCGAAGTGTATGTTGAAATCGAAGATGGCGGCATGGCCAGTAACCCGGTTGTATGGGGCGTGGGTTTGCTGGCACTGCTGGTGGTGGCGGCTCTCGGCTTCTACCAGAGCAACAAGAAGAAAGATGCGGCTGGTTAGCGCATCCAGAGGATAGTAGTTAATCAACGAGCGCCAGATGCCTGGCGCTCGTTTTATTTACCCATCACCTGAATTTGTAAAAATATTGCACAGATAATATATTGACAAAAACTGTGCATTCTGCTATACTCCGGCTATTGACTGGTGGCAGGAGTGTGGCATGAAAAAGGTCGTGGTGATTGGTGCAGGGTTAGGTGGTCTTTCAGCAGCCTTGCGTTTGCGGCAGGCGGGTTTTGAAGTCCAGGTGCTGGAAAAGCAATCCCGGCCGGGTGGGCGTAGCAATGTGTTGCAGGAAAATGGATTCCGGGCAGACATGGGCCCAACAATTCTGGTGATGAAAGAGGCCTTTGAAGAGTTCTATCACTCTATCGGGGAAGACATGCAGACGCGCCTGGAAATGGTGCAACTGGACCCCAATTACCGCATCTACTACCATGACGGCACACATCTGGATTTACACAGCAATATGGCGCAACTGGCGGAGGCCGTGGAAGAGGTGTCTCCGGGCGGCGCCGAGCGGCTGTTTGAATTTTTGGGTTCCGGGGCGCGCAAGTACCGCCTGGGGATGGATTTTGTGGGGCGCAATTTTGACCGCCTGACTGACCTGTTTAACCCGCTGGCGGGACTGCGCTTAATGCGGACCCAGGCGCATGAAAACCTGTACCGCCAGGTGGCAAGGTTTTTTGATGGCAATGACAAGCTGACCAAGGCGTTCTCGTTTCATTCGATGTTTTTGGGGCTTTCGCCATTCAGGGCCCTGGCCATGTACTCGCTGATAACCTACGCCGATCTCTCGCTGGGGATGTGGTTTCCCAAAGGTGGCATCTATTCGATTGTTGAAGATATGCTGGAACTGGCGGCCCAGCGCGACGTTCCGGTTCGGACGAATGCGGCGGTAGAGGAAATTTGCATTGAGGCTGGCCGAGTGGTTGGCGTGCGATTGGAGGGCGGCGAGTTCATTTCGGCTGATATCGTGATTTCCAACGCTGACCTGCCGTACACCTATCGCAAGTTGATCCCGGAGGCAAATCGTAAACGCTATACCGACCGCAAGCTGGCGAAGATGGCCTATGCTTGCTCGGGATACATCCTCTACCTGGGTGTGAACAAGACTTACCCGCAAGCGCGGCATCAGGCCTTGTTTTTTTCAGAGGATTACCGTGCTAATCTGGACGCGATTTTTGAGGACAAAACTCTCCCTGAAGACCCTTCATTTCATCTGAATATCCCAACGGTAACAGACCCCGAGCTCGCCCCAGAAGGGCACAGCCTGTTGTATGTGCTGGCGCCCATGCCGAACTTAAGCGCCGACATTGATTGGGACGAGGCCGCTCCGCTCGTGCGCGAGAAATTGCTAAACCGCCTGGAAGAAATTCTGGACCCGCAAATCCGCCAGCACATTGTCTGGGAGCGCGACTATCGACCAACGGATTGGCAGGCGGACATCAATGCTGAACTGGGAACGGCATTTGGCTCGTTGGCGCACGGCTTCTTTCAATCCTCATATTTCCGGCCGCACAATAAGGCGCGTGACATAGATGGTTTGTACTTTGTGGGGCAGGGAACGTATCCCGGAATTGGCATGCCGATGGTGATGATTTCTTCAAGATTGGTGACGGAAAGGTTGGTGGACGAATGGCTATAGAAACAGAATCCAACACCGGGGTGGCGGTCTGGCGGGTGGCGGCCCGCTCTGTTCTGGCAACGCCGGAAGATTATGCCGTGTGCCGCCGCATTATGCAGGCGGCCAGCCGGAATTATTCTTTTGCCAGCCGGTTTTTTCCGGCAGAGAAGTTGCCGCACGTGGAGGCGCTGTATGCGCTCATGCGAATTGGCGATGACCGGGTGGACGTAGCCCACACGGGCTTTGCATCTCCGCGCGCAGCGATTGACGATTGGGAGCACAGCTACTGGCGGGCATTTGAGAGAGGTGACAGCCCGGAACCTGTGTTGCGAGCCTATCTGGATACGGCGTTGAAGTTCGGCATTCCGGCCGATGTGATGACACCTTATTTCCGGGCGATGCGGGATGACCTGACGATAAAGCGCTTTGAGACGTTTGCGGACCTGTGTCATTACATGGATGGCAGCGCCCTGCCGGTTGGCCGAGGAATGACTTATATTCTGGGCGTGCGCCCGCCAGCGCGTCTGGAGGATGCTTTGCCTGGCGCGGACAGCCTTAGCATGGCGATGCAATTGAGTAATTTCTGGCGCGATATTCGCGAAGACCTAATCCGCAGCGACCGAGTGTACATTCCACAAGAGGATCTGGCGCGCTTTGGCGTGCGCGAGGTGGATTTGATGAAAGGCCGCGTGACAGAGCGCTTTGTGGCCTTGATGGAGTTTGAAATCCAACGTACAGAAAGCTACTATGAAGAAGCGACGCAAGCCGTCCGCTTGCTGGCCAGTGGGCAATGGGCAGTGATGAGCGGGCTGGAAGTGTACCGGGCGATTCTTACAGGTATTCGACGGAACGGCTATGATGTTTTTCGCCGCCGAGCGGCCGCCAGCAAATGGGGCAAGGCCGGGCTGGCCCTGCGGGCGGCACTGCAGGTAGGTTTTTCGCGACCTGCCTGAACGGAAATACGATGACCTATCTTTTTGTGTTGATTGTATTTGTGGGTCTGCCAGCTCTGGGCTTGGCTTTCTGGGCGCAGCGTAGTGGGCTGCTGGGCGGGGAACGCGGCCGCCTGGCGCGGCGGGTGGTGGCTGGGCACATCCTGCTGGCGCTGATTTACACGACCCCCTGGGATAACTATCTGGTGGCGACCCGGGTGTGGTGGTATGACCCGGCGCTGGTTGCCGGGCTCACGATTGGCTGGGTGCCAATTGAAGAGTATGGCTTCTTTGTGCTGCAAACCTTGATGACTGGTCTGTGGACGCTGGCTTGCCTGCGCTGGGCTGGCAATACACCGGCGGGGAACCCGGAGCGGCCGCGATTGCGCTGGGGATGGTTTGCTGGCCTGGGGGTGATGTGGCTTGGCGCGTGGGCGTTGCTTTTGTGGGGTGGTGAGCCTTTTCGCTACCTGACCCTGATATTGACCTGGGCGCTGGTGCCGCTGCTGGTGCAGGCCGCATTTGGCGCGGATATTCTAGTGACTTATTGGCGAGCTTTGCTTCCGGCAGTGGGCATCCCCACGCTGTACCTGTGGGGAGTGGATGCGCTGGCGATTTCTTCGGGCACGTGGACGATTAGCCCAAGCCAGACGCTGGGTATCGGGCTGGGGTTGTTGCCACTGGAAGAGATGACATTTTTTCTGGTTACAAATATGCTGGTCGGCCTGGGAGTCACGCTGATGCTGGCGCCTGCCAGCCAGACCCGGGCCGCGGCGCTGATGGCGCGCCGACGCGACCGGCGGGAGCCTGCCAGATAATGCAGCGATTAACTTCTGGGTGGGCGGCGGCGCGATACCGCTTGCGTGGATTCTGGGGCGAGCGCAGCCGGGCGTGGCGGGCGTTCTACGCGTTGTGGGTGGCGGTGATGATTTCGACACCGATTGGCGTAGCGCTTTTCGGCCGGGACTGGTTCCCAACTCTGGCTACGCTGGGGGTGCTGGCGCAGTTTGCTTTGGTATTGGCAAGCCTGCGCGAGGCCTGGGGCTGGCGACAAATTATTCAAAGCCTTGTTCTGATAGGTGGGTTGACCTGGCTGGTAGAGTGGCTGGGGCAGGATACCGGGGCGATATTTGGGGTCTATGCGTATAGCGATGCGTTACAGCCCCAGTTGGGCGGAGTCCCGCTCCTTATTCCGCTGGCATGGGGCATGATGCTGTTTCCGGCGCTGGCGGTTGGGGTACGCCTGCTGTCCGCGGGCGCGGCCGCCAGCCGCTGGCGCCCCGTTTTTCTGGGTGTGTTGGGCGGACTGGCCTTTACCGCCTGGGATTTGTATTTGGATCCGCAAATGGTGGCCTTTGGTTTGTGGACCTGGGAGGAGACCGGCGGTTACTTTGGAATCCCGTGGCAAAACTTTGCCGGGTGGTGGGTGACTTCCGGGTTGCTGCTGATGCTCATCCCGGCGCATCGCTTGCCGTTTGCACCGCTGGTATTCATTTACGGCACGATCTGGTTGTTTCAAGCGCTGGGGCTGGGCGTGTTTTGGGGGCAGCCCGGACCGGCTGTGGTTGGTTTTGTGGTGATGGGGGGTCTTTTATGGGTGGCGGAGTGGCGGGGGGCGGGCCAATGATCGCGCTGTTATGGGGCATACTGGGCTTTGTGCTGGGGTCGTTGCCATTCTCGGTGTGGGTCGGTCGCTGGGCGGCGAGTGCAGACATCCGCGCGGTGGGCGACAAAAATCCCGGGGCGGCCAATGTGCTGCGGCTGGCGGGCGTGCGCTGGTTCATTCTGGCGATGTTGCTGGATGGGTTCAAGGGCGCCATTCCGGTAGGGCTGGCCTGGTTTAGCGGGGCGGTAAGCGGCTGGGGAATGGCGCTGGTGGCTATCAGCCCGGTATTGGGGCATATGTTTTCACCCTGGCTCGGTGGGCGGGGTGGCAAGGCGGTGGCAGTATCCTTTGGAATCTGGGCGGGGCTGACGCTGGGGGCCGGGCCAACGGTGCTGGGGCTGTTGCTGGGCCTGATGGTTTTTCTATGGCGCAGCAGCGCCTGGGCGGTGGCGACCACCCTTGGCCTATTTGGCGTGTTTGTGTTTACCTACTATGATGACCAGTTGCCCTTGTTTGGTGTTATTTGGGCGGCGAATGCAGCCCTATTGCTCTGGAAGCATTGGCCAGAATTGGATTGGCCGCCTCAGTTGCGGCGGCACCGTTGGTTAGGGCGCGACAATGCTTGAGTGGCTGATGGTTGCGTTGCTGCTGCCCTTATGTGGGATTGCACTGGTGGCATCTCTGAACGCATTGACCTTTGGGCGATTGAAACGCGCAATGCCGTCAAAACTTCTGCGTATTTCTGTTTTGATTCCCGCCCGGAATGAAGCCCAAACGATTGCCACTACGGTGACTGCTCTGCTGGCCCAGGACTACCCGGACTTTGAATTATTAGTGCTGGACGATGCTTCCAGTGATGGTACGGCAGAAATTGCCTCGCGGGCCGGTCAGGGCGATGCGCGATTGAAGGTGTTGGCCGGCGCGCCATTGCCCGCCGGGTGGTTGGGCAAGCCATGGGCCTGCCAGCAACTTGCCCAGCAGGCGACCGGCGGCCTGCTGGTTTTTACTGACGCAGACGTACACTGGCAGCCAGACGCTTTGAGCGCGCTGGTGGCCGCTTTTGAAAAGAGCGGGACAGATGCGCTAACGGTTTGGCCGACGCAGCGATTGGGTTCAGTGGCTGAACGGCTGGTGGTGCCGCTGATGAACTTTGCGGTGTTTGCCTATCTATCGGAATGGGGGGTGCGAAACCTGCCGTGGGCGAGCCTAGCGGCGGCC
The DNA here is from genome assembly GCA_024710875.1 of Anaerolineales bacterium. GTDB lineage: Bacteria > Chloroflexota > Anaerolineae > Anaerolineales > UBA11579 > SCUK01. The sequence continues at coordinate 9,930 of JANJTX010000002.1, forward strand.
AATGGGCAGTGCGTGGCTTTTCGGCGAGAGACTTATGCGGCGATCAATGGCCATGCGGGTGTGGCGCGGGCGGTAGTGGAAGATGTAGCGCTGGCACGGCGGGTGAAGCAGTCCGGCCGAAAGCTGGTGATGCTTCTCGCAGATCGCATGCTGCAGACGCGCATGTACAACTCGTGGGCCGGGGTGCGGCAGGGCTTTGGCAAAAATATACTCGCCGGGCATGGCGGCCAGCCATGGCAGTTAGTCCTTTCTGCGGTGTTACATATTTTTCTATTTATCAGCCCGCTTGGGTTGTTGTTGCTGGGAGGCCGCTGGGCGCTGGTGGGGCTGGCTGCACTGGCTCTGGGGATGGGCGCTCGAGCATTAAGCGCAGTGGCGAATCGGGAATCTCCCCTATGGGCGTTGGGGATGCCGGTTTCGGTCATGTTGATGACCGTGGTGGCGGGGCAGGCGTTGTGGTGGCATTGGCGTGGCGGGCCGGTGTGGAAGGGCCGGGTTTTGCGGCCGGGGGGAGGGTTGTGATGGGCGCAAAAAATACCGGGCAGGTGGTGGTGATTGGGGCCGGGATGGGTGGCATGAGCGCGGCCATTCACCTGGCAGCCGCAGGCCGCAAAGTGGTGGTGCTGGAGCAGAATAGCCAGGTGGGTGGCAAGCTGGGCGAGTGGCGCGCCGATGGCTACCGCTGGGATACCGGCCCAACGGTCATCACGATGCGCCCCGTATTCGAAGAGTTGTTTGCCGCGGCGGGCCGCCATTTGGAAGACTATGTACGCTTGAAGCCGATTGAGCCGCTGACGCGTTATTTTTTTGCGGATGGCAACCGTCTGGATGCTACAACGGACATCGCCGAAATGAACCGGCAAATTGCAGTCTTCGCGCCAGAGGACGTGGCTGGTTACCAGAAATTTATGGCCTATGCAGCCGATTTGTTTTCGCTGACCGCGCCAGTCTTTATTCATGACCGGCCACCGCGCCTCTCCAGCCTGTTCAAAGTGAAGCCATGGGACGTATTGCGATTTGACGGGTTGCGGACAATGCAGCAAGCAATTGACTCGTTTGTAAGCAGCGGGCAGATGCGCCAGCTTCTGGGGCGTTTCGCGACCTATGTGGGGGGCAGTCCCTTTTTGGCCCCGGCGGCGTTGAATGTGATTGCGCATGTGGAACTGGCACAGGGCATCTTTATGCCAGAAGGGGGTGTAATGGCTTTGGGACGAGCCTATGAAAAGCTGGCGCGTGAGTTGGGGGTGGAAATTCGATTAAACACGCGGGCCGAAAAAATACTGATTGAAAATAACACCGTGCAGGGTGTGCGCTGTGATGATGGGCGGTTGCTTCCGGCAACTGCGGTGGTGGCGAATGTGGATGCTGGGATTTTGCAGCGTAAACTTCTGCCGGACCTGCAGGTAAACAGCCCACCGGCCAAAGCGGCTGAGCTTTCATGTTCCGGCTTTGTGCTGCTGCTGGGGTTGCGGGGGACTCACCCCGAACTGGTTCAGCACAATATCTTTTTCTCCAGCGATTCAAAACGCGAGTTTGAGCAGATTTTTGAGGAAGGTCGTCCACCGGTAGAGCCCACCATTTACATCAGTATTGGCGCACGCAGCACGCCGGACGATGCCCCTCCGGGTTGTGAGAACTGGTTTGTGCTGGTGAATGTGCCACCGTTGGGTCCGGGCTGGGATTGGGCAGCGCGGGCGGGCGAGTACCGCGGCCTGGTGCTGGCGCGGCTGGCAAAACATGGCTTGGATATCCGGGACAAGATTGAGGTCGAGCGGATACTCACACCTGTAGATATTGAACGTATGACGGGAGCGCAACGCGGTGCATTGTATGGGCTTTCCTCCAACAATCGTTGGGGCGCGTTTCGGCGGCCGCATAACCGGGTGCCGGGGGTGCGTGGGGTGTATCTGGCGGGCGGTACGACTCACCCGGGAGGCGGCGTGCCGATGGTGACGCTCTCCGGCAAAGTGGCGGCTGAACTGCTGCTGGAGGATGGGTTTTAGATGACCGCTGAATTCGGCTCGACCCATGCGATGCCAGTGGCGGACCCCCAACTGGGGCTGGCGGCTTTACAGGCGATGCTGGCAGAGCGCTCGCCCCTGGCGGCGTTACGCGTGTTTCACCGAGGGCTGGGGGATGTCTTTCGGATTAACTTGCCGGGTTTTCAGCCTGTGGTGCTGGCCGGGCCCGAGGCGGCCCGCTTTGTGTTGGTGGAAGGGCGCGCCGGGCTGCGCTGGCGCAATGATGGTGACCCGGTAACGGCCTTGCTGCGGCATGGCGTGCTGGTAGAAGACGGCGATACGCATGATGCACTACGCGGCCTGATGAACCCGGCTCTGCACCGCCGCATGCTGGTGGACTATGCTGGCAGCATGGCGCGCATTACGGTAGAAGAGAGCCGTGCCTGGCGTAGTGGACAACCCATAGATATGCTGGTGGAAATGCGGCGGATTGCGCTGCGTATTCTGACCGAGACACTATTCGGGGCCGATATCGGGCCAGAGATGAAGCGAATGTGGCAGCCGGTGCTGGAAACCATCGCCTATATTTCCCCAGGGTTGTGGATGGTCTGGCCGCAGGCAAGGCGCGGTCGCAAGCGCGGCCTGGCAGAAATGGACCGGTATTTGTTCGCGCTCATTCGGGAACGGCGGGCTGGTACAGATGGAGATACATTGCTTGACCTGCTGATTGCCAGTGGGCTGGACGACGACCTGATTCGCGATCAGTTGCTGACGATGCTGATTGCCGGCCATGACACCAGCACGGCGTTACTGGCCTGGGTGTTCGCGCTGCTTGGCCAGCACCCGCAGATTTCGCAGGCGCTAACGGAAGAAGTGCGAACGGGCTTGGGCGCTGACGCGTTGGATGTTGAGACGCTCAACCGGCTGCCATTGCTGGATCAGGTAATTCGCGAGACATTGCGTTTGTACCCGCCGATTCATTTAGGGTCACGGGTTGCGGCAGTTGACATGGAGTATGCCGGGTATCTCATCCGGGTGGGTGAGCGAGTGCTGTATTCGATCTACCTGACCCAGCGCGACCCGGCCGAGTGGGAAGCACCGGATGATTTCCGACCGGAGCGGCACGCTGGCAAAAAACCGCGTCCTTATGCCTGGCTGGCCTTTGGGGGCGGGCCGCGCAATTGCATTGGGGCGGCGTTTGGGTTGCTGGAAGCCAAAATAGTGCTGGCGACCATTCTGTTGCGGTTTGACCTTGGCCAACTGCTCAAGCCGGTGTATGCCCACATGGGGGCCACGCTCGAGCCCAGCCCCGGAGTGTATCTGGAAATACAACCATTATCGGTAGATTCAGAAGGAGAAAAGTGATGAACGGAAACGGAAAAATGTTGGCGATGACCTATGCGGTTGAAGAGGCGATGCATGGGTATGTGTCTCGGGTGGCAGATCGCCCCACGGCGGAAGAACTGCATGGCATGTTGGCTTACGCCCTGGGTTGGGATGATCTGGCGGGTGATGAGCAGGCACGCGGCAAGCGCATTCGTCCGGTGATGTTGTTACTGGCGGCCGAAGCGGCCGGGGGCGATTGGCGCAAAGCAGTACCCGCCGCGGCGGCGGTGGAATTGCTGCACAACTTCACCCTGATTCATGACGACATTCAGGATAGTGGTTACCTGCGGCGCGGACGGCCCTCCGTGTGGCACCAATGGGATGTGGCTCGTGCCATCAATGCCGGCGACCTGATGTTTGTGCTGGCCAATCTGGCGGCGCTGGACCTTGAACGCACACTTTCGGCTGAACATGCGCTCGCCGCTACCCGGTTATTGCTCGCGGCTTGCATCCGACTGACGCAGGGGCAACATCTGGACCTGACCTATGAGCAGCGCAACGGGCTCGGGATGAATGAATACTGGGAAATGGTGGAAGGCAAGACGGCATCGTTGCTTGCGGTAGCGATGCAACTGGGGGCGCTCACCGCTGGTGCCAGCCCGGAAACCCAGGCGCTTTATTATGAGTTTGGCCGGAGTCTGGGTTTGGCCTACCAGGTCAAGGATGATTTACTGGGAGTGTGGGGCGATGCGAGGGTTACAGGCAAGAGTAACGAGAGCGACCTGACCTCCGGCAAGAAGTCTCTGCCGGTGGTGTATGCTATGGGGCGGGCCAGCAGGCCGGGAGTCGCGCAGTCGCTGGCGGTTGTGGATGCGCTGGAATTGGCGGGGGCGCGCGAATACACCCAGCAACAGGCCGAGCGCCTGACGCGGGCGGCTTTGGCGGCCCTTGAGCAGGCCGCCCCGCGCGGCGAGGCCGGTAAATTGCTGTTTGGAATTGCCGCCAGTCTGCTGGAACGCGAAAACTAAATTGAAACCCGGCGGGTGAGGGACTGCTTGCCCGCCGGGTTTGAGGATGTTCAGGTTGAGTGAGTTAGCCGCAACCGCCGCCCGAAGGGCCGCGCTTGAGCTCGAGCTTGACTTTTGGTTCAAACTTCAAATCCACCGAGTGGGTGTTTGGGCGAGCAGCGGGGAGCCGGTCGCCGAGGGCGGCATCAAACGGGTGGCGCAGGGAGTCATCTCCGGCGGTAAACAGGGCGGGGTCATAATCTCCAATGCCATCATCAAACAGGTAGAGCCAGTAGTTGATACCGCCTTCAAGGATGTAAACATTGGGCACCGCCTCGGCGGTGAGCAACTTCCAGGCTTCCGTGGCGGCGGCTTCATCGTTGCTGACCAGCACAAATACTGTATTGGCGGGCGCAAGCAGCAGGGCTGGCACTTCTTCGGCCAGTGTGGCAAGCGGCAGGTGCTCGGCATCTGTGAAGTGGAAAAGATTGAAGCTGGCTTCATCACGGACATCCAGCACGCGGATACTCAAGCGCCGGTCTTCCTGGAGGGTGAGCAGTTCGCCGGGGTGAATCTGAACGGCGCGGGCATCCAGTTGGGCCTGGCGTTCCGGGGCGATACGGGTCCACTTGTCGGCATTAGTGGGCTGGCCGATGAACAGCACGGCCACGGCGACCAGCACCAGCGCGCCGGCGCCGTACAGGCGGGTGCGCGGCTCTTTGGTGAGGTCACGCTGACCGAAGATGCGTTCCAGTTGTTCGCTGCCCCAGAACATGAACAATGCCATCAAGACCACCCCGAGGACGACTACCCCGGTAGGCAGGTTGAGCCAGTCCATGAGGGTGAGGCGGCCGGCGTAAGAGGAATTGAAGAAGGGTTCGTACAGGCCGACGGTCTCGCCGAACAGGAAGATGCCAAAGAAGACACCGCCGAGGAAAAAGATGCCATCGATTTTGGCCGTTGCCGCTGCCACAATGGATGTGCCGGGGCAGAAGCCGCCGACAATGAAGCCGACGCCCATTATCAGGCCGCCGACAATGCCGGGCCACCAGTAGGTGGGGTTGACCCACACGAGGTTGTAATCCAGCAGGCCGATGGCGGAAGCGAGGAAGATAAGCACCATGGCGACTACGATGGCGGTGAACATCACTTTGAGTACGGTGAGCTCTTTGAAGTAGAACTGGGCCGCCAGTTTGCGCGAATTGCCAAAACCGGAAATCTCAAGGACGTAGCCGAAAGCGAAGCCGATGACGAGGTAGACGGCATAGGTGCCGAGCGTGCCGATCAGGGTGTTGAGGGGAAGTGGGAATAGTGGCATGGGATAGCCTTTCAGTTCCAGAAGCGGCGCAACGTATAGGCCAGGGCGTAGGCCCCACCAAACACGGCGAACATGAATATCCAGCTGCCGGCCGAGAGCACGGCCCCGCCAGATAGCGCCTGGCCGCTGGTGCAGCCACGGGCCAGACGCGCGCCATAACCCATGATGGCACCTCCGAGGAAGGCCATGCCCCAGCGGGTGCGATTGGTGATGTTGGGGCCTTTGTTGGTTTCCAATTTGATGCGGCCGTTGCGCCAGCCAGAAACAATGCCGCCCAGCAACACACCGGCGCTCATAATCACGACCCAGTTATCCAGCGGGTTGAGGTCGCCCCCGGCCATGGTGAGCAGGTAGCTGGTCTGGTCTACATGTTCCGGGGCAATCAGATCCTGAATGAATACGACGTAGCGGTTAAGGCCGCCGGAGGCACCGAGGCCATTGCCGGTAATGAAGAAGGCGGCAAAGAGGACGAGGCCGAGCAAGAAGCCACCCAGGTAGGGATGGACGTAGGGCCGGGGTTCGCGAACCCGGCGTATTTTGGCAGGTGCAGCTTGTGTAGCGGTGGTCATGGCTTACTCCTTCTGTCCGTGCGAGTCGTGAGTTTCCACTTCGTCCCAGCCGAGCATCATGGCTTTGATGCCAGCCAGAGGCTCATGGCTGGTGGTGGTCAGGTATACGTGGGCGACGATAAAGGTGGCAAAGAGCCAGGCGATGAGGGTGTGAGCCGGGCCGAGCAACGGCAGGCCACCCAGGGCGTTGGCCGCTTCCGGCCAGCGTTGAGCGCCCCACATCATGGCACCAGTGAGGATTTGCAGCGGCAGTAAAACATTCAGGATGCCGAAGTACACCATTTTCTGGAGCGGGTTGAGTTTGGCCTGGGGTGTCTTGTCAAATGGGTGGGGCTCATTCTTGAAGATGCCGCGCAGGTAAAATTTGGCTTGCAGCACGGCCTGGTCAAAGAACCCATAGGGCCGCGGGATGTATTGCTGGATTTCGCCGCTGACGAGGTGGTAGAAGAAGGATAGGGCGGCGTTGAGCACCAGCAGGGCGGCCAGGATGTTGTGCACCAGCACCACACCATTGAAGGAGAATACCCCGAACATCTCCGGCTTGTGGATTACCAGCCCGGTAAAGAGCAGGATAAAGATGGTGAAAGTTTGCAGCCAGTGCCACAGGCGCTCGTACATGGTGTACATGTAGACCCGCTTGAGTTTCGGTTCGTGGGCTGGCAAGCGGCGCAGGGCGAGATAGCGCAGACCGCCGTGGACTGTGACACCGAGCAAGGTGCCCAGAAAGGCCAAGACACCGAACCAGTCCACCCAGGTGACGCTGTTGTGGCCGAGGATGTAAAGACCGTCATTTTCTGGTGCGGGTTGGTAACTCAATGCGCCCGACTCGTCGGTTACAAAATCCCCGGAGGCTGAAGTGAAGGTGTCTGTAACGAATTCAGGCAGCACGCCGCCGGGGATATAGCTGGCCAGCGTAATTTCTGCGCCGAGGGTGGACTGTTCGCCGTGGCAGGTTGAGCAGTCACGCGTGGCCCATTCGCCACGGGCGACGGTGTGGTTGATGCTATAAGGCTGGACTTCGCCCACAATACGCGGGTTTTCTAGACCGAGGTCAGCCAGGCGAGCGGTAATCAGGTCAACTTTTTCAGGAGTGTCCAGGCGCAACTCGACAGTGTTAAGCACGGCGTCCTGGTTACTATCAAAGGCGGCCAAGATTTCTGTGGCATAAGCATCGCCATCAAACCAGGCGGCGGTGAGGTCGAGCAGGCGCACCGGTTGGGCGGGCTCGCCATAGACCCAGTACCAGCTGGCAACCAGATTGTATGGGGCAAGCGCCGAGGCACCATCAACCGTGATGCGTTGCAGAATAACCGGGGTGTAGCCGGTAATCAGGCTGGCCGGGCTGGCGGGGTCGCCGTTGATGCCGCGAGTTTCAGTAAGGGGCTCACCGGCGGCATCCAACACGGTCCAGTCACGGGTTTGAATGGCGGGAGCATAGACCTCGGGGACATGGCAGGTTTCGCAAGCGAGGGCGGTGGTGTGACGCTCCACGTAGGGCAACCAGGTATGGGCAGCTCCGGCATCATGGCAGGATTCACAGCGACGCATCGTGTTCCAAAGTTCCGGCGAGACGGCGCTCTGGGCGCTTTGGCCGCGAGCGAACTGATGCAGGGGTTGGTAGAGGTAATCGCCTAAATCCAGGCGGCGCGGGTCAAAGGTGAGGTGGTCAGGCTGGCTGGCGGCGTCGCGCTGAATGAAGACCGGGTTGTTCAGGGAATAGTGGCAATCCACACACTCGAGGCCGCGTTCAATGTGAATGTCCCAAGAGCGGGTGAGGCTGGCCTTGTCTTCCAGGTTAAGGCCGGAGTTGGAGAGGCGCTGGCCGGATAGAATTTGGCCGGTGGTGAAGGTGCGCCAATCGCTTTGGTTCAGGTCGTTGAGTGTTACCGGCTCGGTGAGGCTATCGTACACGAGCCCGTGGCACAGACCGCAGTTGGCATTCGAGGGATCCTGAATTTGCAGGCGACTGGGACTAGCGAGGCCATTTTCATCAAAGGCGGCTGGGTCCCAAGTGAAACCGCTGGCGCTCGATTGAACCAACCCGGTGGCTGCCAGGGTGGCGGTATTGGCCCACCCGAACTGGCCGGATTCAATCATTTGTGTACGGGCGACGTTATCCGGCTGGGCGAGATGGCAGAGGAAGCAGTTCATTTCGATGGTGCCGGACTCTTCCCAATCCCAAGCCGTCAGGCGGCCAGTGGTCGGATTGAGGGTGGCAGTTTCCGGGTTGCGGGATGAAGGCGTGAGGCTGGTGAGCGGCTGGCCGTTGCGGCTGGTTTCGGCCGGGCCGCCGCCGACATGGCGCGCCCCAAACAGGCGCACCCAATCGGGTGTGGTCAAGTCAATGCGTTCAGCGTCGGTGGCGGAGAGATCACGGTAGAGCAGGGTGTTCCAGTTTCCAAATTGCCCAAGGCTGCTATCCCAACTGTGGCCGGCGGCTACGTTGCCATCTGCATCGTAGGTGTTCAGGCCGGCATCTGAATGGAAGGAATGGCGGGCGATGAATTCGGTGTCATGGCAGGCGCCACAGGTCAGGATGGTGGATACGGGCAGGCCGCTTTCCAGGACGTTTACGCCGTTTTTATCCAACAATGGAATGGCGGGGTGAATGGGGCTGCCC
>JANJTX010000018.1 GCA_024710875.1 Anaerolineales bacterium
TGGAAGGCTATCTTGCGTGGGGTGCATTCCATCTGCCCTTCCTCTTTGATGTCATCTGGGTTCCCTACGGCCTCGGCTACATTTACTTTATGGAACGCTCCGCCGTCCGGTCCATTCACCAGTTTCGTCCATTGCTGGAAGTCTCCGACTCGGAATTTGAGACCATCGCTTACCGCTTCACCACCCTGCCAGCCCTGCCCACCTTCCTGCTCACCCTTGTGGGAGCCGTCCTGGGCATCGCGACTTCAGTGGCTACTGATTTTCCCTTTGTTGGTTCGGACGGCTTCTCGTTTGCCCTGGTATTCTGGACATTCTTTGCGGGCCTCGGCTACATCTCGCTCCCGGTATTGGTCTTTGCCGGATTTCGTCTGCTCTACCAAATTGACCAGCTGTTCCGCCGCATCCAGAAAGTCAACCTGTTTCACCTCCAGCCGATGTATGGCCTCACTGGCGTGGCGATGGTCGTCAGCGGCTTTTTCATCATCAGCGCCAACCTCAACATCGTATCCGAATTGTATTTGGGTACAGCGACGATGGTCGTCGATACGGCGCTGACTTTTTCGGCGATTATCTTTGTGATTGCGCTGGTACTGGTGTTTCTGCCGCTTTCCGGCATCCGTCGCAAAATCGATGAAGCAAAACGCAGTTACCTCGCCGACCTCGGTGTGCAGGTGGAAGGCTTGAGCCGCGACCTCCAGGCGGATGTCAGTGGGCGAAAATTCGAGAACATTCAGGGCTATGAGCGCAGCCTGGCGGCGCTGTTCAACCTGCGCACCCAGGTGCAGGCCATCCCGGCCTGGCCGTGGCAGCCGGGCGCTTTTCGTAATTTCTTTTCGGCTATCGGCCTGCCGCTGCTCATCTGGCTGGCCCAGCGGGTGTTATCGCAGTATTTCTAGACCGTCAGTTCTTCATCGCCTTCCCTGAATCACAGCAACCCCGCCGGTTTCCCGACGGGGTTGCTTACCTGGCGGCACAGAACCCTTGTGCCTGAAACGTCAGGCGGCCTGCGCCAGGGTTTCTCTTGCGATTTGAGCGCCTTCTTCCAGCGCCTGGTAGTTGGCCGGCAGCAGCCGGTGGTGCTTGGCGGGCAAGTGCGCCTTGAGCGATTCCTGCACCGCATTCATTTCCAGCACGCCGGTCGCGCCCAATAAGGCCCCGACCATGACCATATTCGTCAGGCGTTTGTCGCCCAGCCGCTCGGCGATTTCGTTGGCGGGCACATACACGGCCTGCACATCTTCGCGGGCTACCGGCCGGTCTATCAGGCTGGCGTTGACCAGCAGCAGCCCGCCGGCGGTGACCAGCGGCTCGTATTTATCCAGTGAGGGGCGGTTGAGGGCGATGACGGCTTTGGGGTGCTTGACCAGCGGCGCGCCGATTTCCTCATCGGCGATAATCACGGTGCAGTTGGCCGTGCCGCCGCGCATCTCCGGCCCGTAGGAGGGAATCCAGGTGACGTGCAGGCCGTGGTCCATGGCGGCGTAGGCCAGCACCTGCCCGGCGAACAACACGCCCTGCCCACCGAAGCCGGCGACGATGATTTCGGTCTGCATGTCAGGCTCCCTTCACTTTCATGGCTTTGACTGCCTCAAGCACTTTGTAATCGCCCAGCGGGTAGGCCGGCACCATCTTGTCTTCAATGAAGGTCAGCGACTCGAGGGGGTTGATGCCCCAATTGGTGGGGCAGGAGGAGAGCAGTTCCACCATGCTGAAACCGAGGCCACGCTCCTGCACTTCAAAGGCCGTGCGCAGGGCTTTTTTGGCTTTGCGGATTTCGGCCGGGTTGTGCAGGCTGCGCCGCACGACGTAAGCGGTGGCATCCAGCGTGGCGAGGATTTCAGACATCTTGAGCGGCATGCCCTGGGTTTCGACATCCCGCCCCAGCGGCGAGGAGGTGGTCTTCATGCCCGGCAGGGTGGTGGGCGCCATCTGGCCGCCAGTCATGCCGTAGATGGCGTTGTTGAGGAACACGACGGTGATGTTCTCGCCGCGTCCGGCGGCGTGCATGATTTCCGCCATGCCAATCGAGGCCAGGTCGCCATCGCCCTGGTAAGTGTAGACCGTGCGGTCCGGGAAGACGCGCTTGACGCCGGTGGCCATGGCCGGGGCGCGGCCGTGGGCGGCCTGCACGAAGTCCATATCAAAGTAGTTGTAGGAGAACACCGAGCAGCCGACCGAGGCGACCCCGATGCTGTGTTCGCGGCGGCCCATTTCGTCCAGCACTTCGGCCACCAGGCGGTGGGCGGTGCCGTGGGTGCAGCCCGGGCAATAGTGGGTGCTGATGTCGGTCAGGCTTTCTGGCCGTTCGTAGACGACTTTGGCGTTCTGGGTATCTGTAATAACCATGTCAGTTCCCTCCCCGGACGAGTTCGAGTCGGTCGAGCCAGGCGGCGCGGGTGTGGCCGTTGAGGTCGGCCGGTGGGTTGGCGTGCAGCCGGCGGATTTCGGCCAGCACTTCGTCCGGCAGAGGCACGACCCCGCCCATGCGGCCGTAGAAGTCCACCGGGCAGGCGCCCTGTACCGCCAGTTTCACATCCGTGAGCATCTGGCCGGCATTCATCTCGACCACCAGCATGGCTTTGGCAGACTGGGCGGCGGCTTTAACCGCTTCCGTTGGGAAGGGACTCAAACTGATGGGCCGCAGCAGCCCGGCCCGGATGCCCTCGGCGCGCGCCTGGCGTACGGCGGATAAGGCCACCCGCCCGGAGGTACCAAACCCGACCAGCACGATTTCGGCATCTTCGAGGTAATAGCCCTGATAGCGCACTTCGTTGGCTTCGATTTCCATCCAGCGCCGCAGCAGGCGGATGTTGGTGGTTTCTTCGTCTTCCGGTTGCAAATAGATGCTGGTCAGTTGGCGACGCGGCCGACCGGGTTCGCCGGTAACCGCCCACTCGGGGGCGCCCTTTTTCAGCGGCTGCATCGGCGGCAGTTCGGCCGGTTCCATCATCTGGCCCAGGCTGCCATCCGCCAGCACCACTGCGATGCTGCGGTATTTCTCGGCGAGGTCAAAGGCCAGCACGGTCAAGTCAATGGCTTCCTGCACGCTGGCGGGGGCCAGCACAATCTGCTTGTAGTCGCCATGCCCGCCGCCGTGCACCATCTGGTGGTAGTCGGCCTGGGCGGGGGCGATGTTGCCGAGGCCCGGCCCGCCGCGCATCACGTCAATAATCACGGCCGGCACTTCCGTGCCAGCGATGTAGGAGAGGCCTTCCATCATCAGGCTGACGCCCGGGCTGGAGGAGGAGGTCATGACGCGTTTGCCGGTGCAGGCCGCTCCGTAGACCATGTTGATGGCGGCGACTTCGCTCTCGGCCTGCACAAAGGCGCGCCCCAGTTCCGGCATGCGGGCGGCCATGTGCTCCAGCAGTTCGGTCTGCGGCGTAATCGGGTAGCCGAAGTAGGCTTCACAGCCGGCGCGGAGGGCGGCTTCGGCCATGGCTACATTTCCTTTAAGTAGTTCTTTGGCCATGGCTAAACCCCCGCCATAATCTTTTCACCGCGAAAGACGGTCAGCGCCGCTTCCGGGCAGACCACGGCGCACACGGCACAGCCGGTGCAGCCTTCGGCGTGCAGGTGCACGGGGTGGTAGCCCTTGGGCGTGAGGCGCGCCAAGTCCAGGCTCATTACATTTTGCGGGCAGGCGTGGGTACACAGGTCACAGCCCTTGCAGTATTTCTCGCTGACTTCGATCCAACCCGATACGGGCATTTCTCACTCCTTCACCAATTGGACAATTTTGAGGGCAATACGCTGTTTGCACTCTAATCATCTCAAAAATGGCCGCTTCCGGTCAGGGGCATGTGTCCCGCATGGGGTGGGAAGGGTGTACCGGGCTGGGAGAGGGCGTAAATGTCATTGCGAGGAGGGCGAAGCCCGACAAAGCAATCTGGTATTTTGTGCACAAGGTTGCTTCGCTACGCTCGCACTGACGACCGTTTGACAATCCCTGCCCGGAGCCACCCCGCCCGCCACGTGCTAGAATCGGGCTGGTGGGCAACTCCACCGCCTTCGCCATTCCAGTTCACTGTTCTCTATTTTCGGTTTGCTGTTTTTCTTTGCATGAGATGGGTCTATGCCAAAGAAACGCCCACAGGCCGGCCCTTTGCGCAGTCGAAAGAGGCCAGGCGACGAGGTGGAGAGTGAGTGGCTGGACAGTGGTTGAGGGGCGTGATAAAATTGCGTTCGCTTGCTCTGCGGGATCGTCTAGAGGTAGGACGTCTGTCTCTGGAACAGAAAGCCCTGGTTCGAATCCAGGTCCCGCGGCCAAAAGTAAAACCGCCCGTTGCTGGGCGGTTTTTTGTGTTTCAGGGGGCAGTGAAAGCGCCGGGCGGGCCAGCGGCCGGGCGGGGGTCGCCGTTGTAATCGGTGGGGATGGCGAGGCTGGCGGAGCCAACAGGGACACCGGGCAGGGCGGCCCAGCCAAAGGTGGGCAGCGGGGCGAGGGCTAGGCCGAAGAGGTTGCCGCCGGGCAGGGGGCTGTAATCGCCATTGGCGGGGTCGGTGAATTGGGGTTCGAGGGTGTTGATGGCGTTCTCGGCAATCAGCTGGGCGATGTTACAGGTGGGGTTGGCGGGCTGGCAGCCCTGGTCGCTGTCTTCAATGCCGAGGAGGTGGCCGACGGGGCCGTTCCAGATAACGTTGCCCTGAATGACGAGGCCGGTATCGCTGGTGACAGTGGCGGGCAGGTTGCTGCCGGAGGAGGCGGCACGCGGGCCGTGGATGGCGAATTGCTGCCACTGGCTTTGCACGCCAGCCGGGTTGTAGATGATGTTGTTTAGGATATAGACATTCAGGTTGGGGATGGGCTCGCCTTCGGTGGCGATTTCGGTCGTGCCCCAGCCGCCGAGAGCGAGTCGCTCGGCACAGGCGGCGGCATCCCCATCGCAACTGCGCAGGCCATAGACGACTTCAAGGACGTGGCTGCGGAGGCCGACGCGGGTAAGGGTGTTGTAGGCGAGCAGAATGTTGGTGCCGCCGTTCACGCCCATGCCGGCGCCTTCGGTATCGTGAATGAGGTTGTTAATGAAGAGGATGTCGTAGGCTTCGTATTGCAGCCAGGGGGCGGTCATGAATTCGAGGCCAGTGCCCTGCCCGGCGACAAAACCGCCGGTGCCGCAATCAAAAATTTCGTTGGATTCAATCGTGAGGTAAGCCGAGCCACCCTTGACGTAGATGCACCAGTCGGCGGCGTTGTGGATGCGGTTGCCGGAGATGCGGCCATACTGCACGGCGACAAAGTCAATGGCGTTATCGCCGGCGCCGGAGATGTCGCTATTTTCGATGGTGATGTACTGGGACTGGTTGATTTTGATGGTTTCGTGGGCCTGCTGCTCGCCGCCGCTGATGACCATGCCGGAGAGGGTGATGTGAGTGCAGAGCTCGCAATGGAAGGCATCGCCGGCGGGGTCAGGGATGATGTTGAAGTCCTGCAGGACGAGATAGTGAGTGTCGTAAATGTTGAGGTCGCCGCGCAGGGTGGCGGTGCCGGGGCCATCGGCGCTCTGAATGTAGATGGGGGCTTCGGCGGTGCCGTAGCGCAGTTCGAGGTAGTTGGGGAGGGCGTCTTCGGGGTAGTCGCCGGCGGCGAGCAGAATCTGGACGGCCCGGGTGAGCGGCTGGCCGGCGGGGATGCGCGCCCAGGCTTCGTCGAGGGTGCGCAGGGCGACGGCGCGGCTCTCGCCGGTGTTGGCATCATCGCCATTGGCGATATCCACCCAGAGAACGAGGGCGCCGGCGGGCAGGGGCGGGATAGCGGTGGAACCCGTGGCAGGCGGCAGAGCCGGGCTACTGGCGGCGGTCGCGACGGGCTGGGCGCTATTTTCGTTGGGAGGTTGCGAGGCGGGAGCAGGCTGGCAAGCGGTGAGGAACAGGCAGACGAGCAGGAGGCTGTGAACGGCGCGCATGGTGGTTCTTTCTTGGGCGTTTTACGCCAGCGGGAATTATACGCCCGCGAAGACCTTCCAGAGCTCGAGCATGGCGAGGGTGTCAAGGCGGCAATAGTCCAGCATGGCGGTGCGGGTGGATTCGGCTTCGGCGGGTGAGGTCTTGCCGCTGGAGAGGTCATCCCAGGCGAGCATGGTCTGGCTGCCGCCGGAGATGGGGAGCGAGTCGTAACTGAGGGTTGGGACCATGACCGGCAAGACCTGTTTGATGGAGGCGCTGCCGCCAAAACCGGGGTGCTGGTAATGGCCCTTGCTGACGATTTCCATCAGGTCAAAAATGCGCTCATTGACCGATTCAAGGAAGAGAGCATAGGCCGGGTGAAGGGCGGCCAACTCACGGTTGCGGGAGGCTTCGAAACCCTTGTTCCAGACCAGCACACTGCCGGTGGAGCCGAGGGCGGCCGAGAGGCTTTCGAGCAGGCCGAGGGCGGGGTCTTCAGGGCCGAGGCCGAGGTACTCGTAGTGCTGGGGTTCGGCATCCGGGGCGGTGAGGCAGTGTAGAGAGTATTGGAAGACGATGTGCTGGTAGGGGCGGTAGCCGGGGAAGCGCGGCAGGCTGGCGTTCAAGGACTCGTAGTCCAGAAACCAGAGCGGCCACTGCAAGCCAGCAAGGGCGGCGCGGATTTCCTCGGCGGCGATTTCGGGCTGGCCGGTCTGGGCGAGGCGCACGGCGGCGCGCTGATTGGCGCTGATTTTATAGTCGGCGGGGACATCGGCGGCGGCGAGGATGCCGAGGCCGCGCAGTTCACGGCGTTTTTCGGATTTGAGGCGCGGGATGTTGTAGATGGAGAAGGCGGGCAGGTCCGGATGGCAGACGGCCGGGCAGGGGCATTCGGCGGGCTTGTCGCAGTATGCATCGGTGAGAGGGTCGGCGGCCTGCAGGACTTCAAGGGCGCGGGCGCGCTCCAGGGCGACGACAGGCAGGAGTTCGTGTACTTCGGCGGTGATATCGGTATGGAGGAAGAGCTGGGCGAGATCCAGCGTTTCCCCACGGACATAGTCTTTGTTAAGGTGAACGATGAACACCCGCCCGACCGGATGGCTGGCCTGCAGGACGAGCGCCTGAAAGGCGGCATCTTCGATGTGCTCGGCATCCAGATTGTTGACGGCCTTGATTTCGTAGATATCCACCACCCCACTGGCGTCGTGGCGGATGAGGGCATCGGCGCGGATTTCGTAGGGGCCGTCGCGATGGGTGGGTTGCCAGGCAAGGCTGGCGGCGGGGTAGCCGGGCAGGACGACCTGCTCGAGGTACCGACGGGCATGCGGTTCGATAGCGAGGCCCTGACGCATACTGTGGAGGTCCTGAGCCGGAGGCGGCGCGTCGGGGATAAGGCTATGCGCAGCAGCCCAGAGGTGAAGCGGGGCTTGACGATAGAGGAGGTAGTCGGTTTTGGTGAGGCTAAGTTCGGTCATGGGTTGCCCCCTGCTTAAGTCGGATTGTGGAACTTGAGGTAATTCTGCTTTTGGTAATTGAGGGAATTCAAGATAAGGCGATTATTTTCCAGCATGCCGAATTGAGTGGAGTGGCTTGGCCGGGATTCCTCGCTGACGCTCGGAATGACAAGATTGGGCAGCATGGTGTATTTTACCGAATTAACCCAAACGCCCGCGCGGGTGGCGCGGGCGTTTGGGTTTTGCGTTGTGACTGGCAATTAACTTTCGGTTTTATCCACCGGCGGTTCATCGGCCGGCTTCTCGGTGTCTTTGCTGGCGATGCCTTCGCGGAAGGCGCGGATGCCGCTGCCCATTTCGCCGGCAATTTTGCCGATGCGACCGGCACCAAAGACGATGATGATAATCACCATCACAATCAGCAGTTCTGGTAATCCAAGTCCAAACATGAGGTTCTCCTTTTCTAAACGTACAGGTTAATTATACCGTGACAGAGTCAGCCGAGTTCGGCCAGCAGCAGTTGGGCCTGCTCGACCTGGTCGGGCATGTCGAGGGCTTCGTAAAGCAGGGCGGCTTCGTCCAGGTATTCCCGGGCAGCGGCGGCTTCGCCGGCATCCTGGGCATTGAGGGCCAGCAGCATGAGGAGCTGGCCTTTGAGGACGGGCAGGTCCTGTTCACGGGCGATATCAAGGGCCTGCTGGCCGTATTCCTGGGCGGTGGGCAGGTCGTCCTGATCAGCCTTGAGGGCGCACAGGCGGCTAAGGATGTAAGCCTGTTCGGTGGCGGCGAGGACCTGACGGGCATGGTCAAGGGCGCGCAGGAGGTGCTCTTCGGCGGGCTGGTAATCGCCGAGGTTGTAGTGGGCCACGCCGAGGTTCATGGTGAGGTTGGTCAGGAGGAGGGTGTCTTCCAACTCGGCGGCCAGCTCCAGACCACGGGCCAGCAGGGGCAGGGTGGTTTCGGTGTCTTCTTCTTCGAGCAGGAAGTCAATCACGGCCTGAAGGCTGTTGGCCTCGGCCTGGGGAGCGTTGAGCTGGCGAGCGAAGCGGAAAACGAATTCGGAGTGGAATTTGACACCGTAGCGGTCGCGGGTGTGGAGGCTCAGGCGCAGGAGTTGTTCAAAGACGGTAAGTTCAATCTCGGGCTTTTTGAGTTTGGAGGCGACATCCAGGGCTTTTTGGAGTTGGCTCTGGGCTTCTTCGGCTTCGTCCAGTTTGAGAAAAGCGCCAGCCTGGGAGAGGTGAGTGCTGACGACCGATTCGGGGCGGTTGAGGTCGCGGGCAATCTGGTTGGCAAGGCCGAAGTTTTCGATGGCTTTGCCGGGTTGATCGAGTAGCAGGAAGGCATTGCCGAGCAGGCCGGCAATGTAGAGCTGTCGGCCATCATCATTGGCTTTGACGGCAATTTGAAAAGCATGTTCCAGGTTTTTGAGGCCTTTGCCGAGTTCTTCGGATTCGAGGTGGAGCTTGCCAATCTGGGTCAGAGAGTCGATACAACCGAGGTCGAAATCTATCTTTTCGCTGATGTTAAGCGCCTTGTTAAAGGCCTGGAGGGCCTGCTTGGGGTTGCCAATCTGGCGCAGGGCGCCGCCCTTGAGACCGAGAACACGGGCTTCCATCATTTTGTCCGGCTTTTCGGCGAGGATTTTGAGAGCCTCCTCAAACTGGGTGAGGGCTTTGGGGGCATCGCCGGATTGCAGGAAAGCGTTGCCATGGTCAATGGCGGCCAGCAGGGGGTCGTCATTGGGGGCATTGTGGGTCAAGGTAGGCATGTTATCGGGACTGATGAGGTTCATTTTGGGCTCCTTTGGGGAAATCAATTACACCAATGTGATGGTTGGAAAGGCTGGAGAGGTATGGATGCCAAGGGCGGGCGTAATCCAGAGGGCCTGCACGCCGGGGAGGCTGGTCACGAGGGTCTGACCTTCCGAGAGCGAGAGAACCATGAGGGCGGTGGCAAGGGCATCGGCCTGGGTAGCGGTGGGGGCGAGGACGCTGACGCTGGCAAAGGTCTGGGGCGACTGGCCGGTGCGGGGGTCAAGGATGTGATGGCTGCTGTAATCGGCTTCAAACGTTTGCTGGTAGTCGCCGGAGGTGGCGAGGGCGCCGCCGGTTACGTCCAGCGTGCCGAGCAAGCCGGGCTGGCGGGGGTGGCGCAGGCCAACCTGCCATGATTGGGCGCGGGCGTTGTAGCCGCGAGCCATGAGGTCGCCGCCGGCTTCCACGAGGGTGTGGCCGAAACCGTGAGCGGTGAGGACGGCCACGGCGCGGTCAATGATCCAGCCTTTGGCGAGGGCATCGAGGGTGATTTGCAGGCCGGGGGCAAGCAGTTCGATGTGGTCAGCGGTGAGACGCACCTGGCGGTAACCAGCCGCGGGCAAGGCGGCGCCCCCGGCGCGAGCGGCCAGCAGGCCGGGCAGGACGGTGACATCAAAGGCGCCGTGGGTGCGGGCGCTTAAGTCCAGGGCCTGTTGCAGAACGGCGACGAGTTCGGCGGGCGGGTTGGCCAGAAAGCCTTCGGCGTTAAGGCGGGCAAGGGCGGCGGTGGGGGTGCGGTAATCGAAGATGGCAATCTGGGCGGTCATTTCAGCATAGGCGGCTTCGAGGGCGGCCTGGGCGGCGGCAGCGTCCGGCCCGACGACGGCGAGGCTGACGAGCGTGCCCATGAGGTAGCGGGTGTCGTGGGCTTCGGCCAGACGCGGGCCGCGGGTAGCCAGACCGAGGCCGGCGGCGCCGGCGGCAAGGGCAGTGATTTTGAGAAAATCGCGACGGGAGAAACTGCGGGAGGTCATGGTTCAGTCATCCAGTTCTTCGGTGGCGGTGGGCAGCGGGGTGGCGGTGGCGGCCGAGGTGGGGGTGGGGGTGGCCGAGGCGATTTCGGTGTGCTGGTGGCGCGGGGTGGCGGTTTCCAGCGGCAGGGTGAATTCGGTGGTGGGGCGCGGGGTGCGGACAGTGGAGACAATTTCGCCGCGCAGACCTTCACCGACTATCATCGTGATGAACACCAGGCTCAAAACGACATAGACGACCAGCAGGGTTTGCTTCATTTTGTCGCGCGGTTGGGCTGCCATTTTTTCAGCGCCTCCAGCACCCAGCGACGAACCTCGGCGATGAATTCCACCACCGGGTCGACCGGGCAGAGATAGTTACAGAATGGGCGGTACATGAACAGGCTGGCGAGTGCGACCAGGCCGAGGAAGAGCCACTGGAAGGTGGTGCCGCGCAGGTCAAAGAGAGTGGCAAAGGGTTCGTAGCCGACCACGCCGGGTTTGCGCAGGGCGAGGCCGAGCAGCACAGCGGTGAAAGCCAGGCCGCGTTGCAGCCATGTGAAGAAGGAAGCCCATTTGCGCGGTTTGTAGAGTCTGGCGCCGCCAATCTGGGCGAGGACTTCCTGGAATGAGCCGAAGGGGCAGAACCAGGAGCAATAGGGGTTCTTGGAGTCAACAGTGGTGACGAAGAGTACGCCGCCGATGAGGAAATACCAGTAGAGGTGGCTGTGCCAATCTGGCCCGTAGCCGCTGATGAGCGAGATGAACATGGAGATGGTGAGCGGGATAGTGTAGACCGCGCCGAGGACAAGGATGCCGGTCCACATCATGCCCCAACGGATTTGCTTTTTGCGTTTGGGGTTGGGCAGTTTGTGAGCGAAGTAGCCGGTGGCATACAGGCCGAGGACGGCGATTTCGGGCCAGCCGAACTTGATGGGTTTTTTATCGGGCGGGAGGGTGGTGTCAAAGGCATCGGCCGCAATCTGGCGGGCGGCGGTGCGGGCGGCGGCGGCGATGGCTTCACTGCTGACGGTAGCGCCGCTGACGGCATCCAGCCCCTGGCCGATTTGAAGCGGGTCATTGAAGGACTGGCCAGGGTATTGTTCAAAGAGGCGGCTGCTGGTGACGAGGCGAAAGAAGCCGGGGGTTTCGCGCTGTTCGACGACTTTGATGCCCTGAATGACACCCTGGGTGTCAATGCCAACGAGCAGGAGGATGGGGCCGGAATAGCCGGGCGAGCTGGCGCTGGCGGCGTAGCCGACGATATCCCCGCCCGCATCCAGACCGACGTACAGGCCACGGCGGAGTTCAATGCGCTCGGCGGTGGGCAGCACCTCGGGGACGAGGGGCAGGGCATCGGCGCCGCTGGTGTAAAAGCCAACGAACCAGGCGGCAACGAGCAGGCCGATGCTGGCGAGCAGAATGACCCGGCGAGAGTACAGCCCTTTAGTGGGGCGCGGCCGGGCGGGAGGTGGGGCGATGATGGGGATGATGTCTTCGGGTGTGTTCATGACAGTTTGCGGTTGGCCATTTTCAAGGTTTTCACACAGAAGGAGGAAGGGGCGGGGCCCCTCCCTCCTCCATTTTGGTTTTCGGAGTTCAGCAGAGCGAGGTCTGCTTTACTCTTTTGAGCGACGCAGGTACCAGATCACTCCACCGCCGATGGCGAAGACGAAGAAGGTGATCCAGAAGGTGGTGGCAGCGCGGGCTTCCATTTCGGCGCCGCTGGCGATGGCATTCTGGCCGAAGAACAGCAGGGCGAAGAACCAGAGTACCCACAGGGCCCACTCGTACCACGGGCGCTTGACAATCTCGAACTTAATCTTTTCAGTCATCAGGTCTTTCTCCTTATTTCTGCAACATCAGGGTGGTGTCGTAGCCGAAGGACGGTTCGTCCAGGTCCCACCAGGATTCGCCGGTGGCCAGTTCGCCGTAACCGAAGGCATCGTCACCACTGCGCCACATGCTGTTGAGCAGCGGGAGGGCTGAAATGCCGCCCTTGACCCAGGTGTGGATCCAGGCTTTGTCGTGCTTGCTGAAGGGGCAGACCGCGAAGCAGATACCGCAGTTGGTGCCGGCTTCCTGGCGCCAGTAGGTGCGGCACTTGACCGCATCTTCGAAGTAGGCTTTGTGGCCAGCGTTGTTCCAGCCACCCTTGATTTCCCAGGTGGGTTCGTCCTCGAAGGAGAGGGCGCCGCTGGGGCAAGCTTCTGCGCACTTCTTGCAGGTCTTGCAGAATTCCATGATGCCGGCGTCAATCGGCTTGTCCGGGGCGAGCGGCAGGTCGGTGAGCATCTTGAAGACACGCACCATCGGGCCGTATTCCGGGGAAATCATGCGGTTGAGGCGGCTCATTTCGCCGAGGCCAGCGAACACGCCGAGGGCGGGGGCGATGGCAAGGGCGTTGAGGGTGGATTCGGTCAGGCACTGGTAGCCGAGGCCACGCAGGAATTCGGACATACCGTTGTTAATCCAGGTGCCGGTGGTGTAGGTCAGGGCGGTGGTCTGCGAGCCGGTGACGGTCGGGGAGCGTTTCATCGCTTCCAGGGACATCGGCACGGTGAAGACGATGGCGTACTTGCAGGAATTCGGGATGTAGCGATGGGTCTCGGTTTCAGACGCAATCGGGTCATCGGTGAATTCCACAATGTGGCCGTCGGGGTCAACGTCGTAGACGAATTTCTTGGTGTTTTCATCCAGTTCGAGGAAACCGATAGTGGCAGCACCCATGTGACGCAGGGCGGCACGCACCATCTTGGCGGCTTCTTCGGGGGTGCCGGACCATTTCGGTACGCCCAAATCTTCCGGGGTCTTGGCTTTTTGCGGGCCGAGGTAGGAGTACGGCAGACGCATGCCATTCATACCGGACTGGAGGGCAATGTCCTTGAGGGTGTAGCCATCCACATTGTTGACCAGGCGTTCTTTCATCTTGGCGGCGCCTTCAGCTTCAATGGCTTCCGCTTTTTCCTTGCCGACGTAGCCGGCAAAGCCGACGCCACGCGTCGAGCCTTCTTGTTCTTCGGGCAGGTAGCGCTCGTTGTAGCGCTTCATCTTGCCCCAGTCTACTTCCGTGGTCGGGACATCCACGGTCTTAACCCACCAGGGGCGCTGGGGGCGGCCGGCCGGGTCAGAGAACTTAACCGCGGTCGGTTTGCCGGTAGCGGCGGCAGGGCGGGCGGCGGTGGTGGCAGCAGCAGCGCCAACACCCAACCCGGCCAGGCGCAGGAACTCCCGGCGGCTCAGTTTGGTCTTGCTTGTTTCAGTCATTGGATCCTCCAATAGTCTTGACCAGGAATTTTCCTGGAGTGCGAAAGGTTATGCTGTAAGGATAGCCTTTGGCCTCCCGGAGGGGTATCCGGTCTTGGAGGATTTGTTGTCGGGAAAAGCCCGACAGAAAGTAGGCGGTATTTTGGGGCATCAGGTTTGGGCGGCCGAGTCGCTGGCGGCGGTTTCGGCGCGCAGGTCGTCCAGCAGGCCGGCCTGGAGAGCGAAGCGCACCATATCGGCTTTGTGCTGCAAGCCGAGTTTTTCCATGGCGCGCTGGCGGTAGGTGTCTACGGTTTTGGCGCTGATGTAGAGTTGCTCGCCGATTTCGCGGCCGCTGAAGCCCATGGCGGTCATGCGCATGACGTCCACCTCGCGTTCGGAGAGC
Organism: Anaerolineales bacterium; assembly: GCA_024710875.1. GTDB lineage: Bacteria > Chloroflexota > Anaerolineae > Anaerolineales > UBA11579 > SCUK01. Next base: position 13,760 of record JANJTX010000018.1, read on the forward strand.
AGGGCGAGTTGTTCGGCTTCGGTATTGGCTTTGACGAGCGATTCGACCAGGGCGGTGGCGGCTTTGGGGTGCAGGTAGCGGTCGCCGCCCTGGACGGCGCGGATGGCTTCAAGCAGGCTGGTGTGGGCTGAAGATTTGGGGACGTAGCCATCGCAGCCGACCTCAATGGCCTTGGCGACAAACTCACGGCTGACATGCATGGAGAGGACAATGATTTTGAGGGCCGGGTAAGCGGCGCGGGCCTGGGCAATGACTTCCAGGCCGGAGATGTCCGGCAAACCGAGGTCCACCACGAGGAGGTCGGGTTTGCGCTCGGCGAGGAGGGTGAGGCCGCTGGCGCCGGTGCCGGCTTCGCCGATGACGGAGAGGCCGGGCTCGCCATCCAGGAGGGCGCGCAGACCATCACGCAGGACCTGGTGGTCATCCACGAGCAGAATACGGTAGGTGGTAACGGTCATGCGGCCTCCAACAGGCTGATGGGCAAACTGACCCGCACAAGAGTGCCTTTGCCGGGCGAAGAGAACATCTCCAGCCAGCCGCCGGCCAGTTCGGCGCGCTCGGACATGCTGATGAGGCCGAGGTGGCGCTGGTTGGGGGTGACATTGACGCGGGCGGGGTCAAACCCGCGGCCGTCGTCGCTGATTTGCATCTGGAGCAAATTGCCCTGCTGGTTGAGCGCCACCCGCACCTGGCGGGCAGCCGCATGGCGCACGATGTTAGTGAAGGCTTCCTGGGCAATGCGGTAAAGCATGAGGTCTTCGCCCGGGCGGAGGGGTTGTTGCAGGGGCGGGCAATCAATTTCATACTGGAAGCCGCCCTCGCCGGCCATGCTGGCCGCCAGAGCCTCAAGGGCGGCGGGCAGGCCGAGGTCTTCGAGGACCGGGGGGCGCAGGCTGTAGGAGATGTCGCGCAGTTGCTCGATGATGCCGCCGGCATCTTCAAGCAGGGCCGCGAAGCGGGCCTGGTCTTCAGGCTGGATGGCCTTGCGTTCCCAGGCTTTCATGCGCACCAGCAGGCTGGTCATACTCTGGCCGACCTGGTCGTGCAGTTCACGGGCGAGGCGGCTGCGTTCTTCTTCCTGGGCGGTTACGAGGCTTTCGAGGAGCGCCTGACGGGCGGCCTCTTTCTCTTTTAGTTTCATCTGCAGCCAGGCATTGGCAACGATTTCAGAGATTTGCTGGCCAATGGAGGTGAGCCATTGGCGGGTTTCGGGGGCGAGTTCAAGCCCGGCGGGGAAAGAGAGGTTAATAACGCCAAAGCGATTGTCGCGGGCTTCGATGGGGATGGTGATGTGGCGGGCGGCGGCGGGCTCAAAACCGCAGAATTCCATGCGGCCACAATCGCGGATAACGACATCACCACCGAGGGCATCGGTCTGGAGGGCAGACTGGCAGCGGCAGAGGGTGGGGTTGCCGGGTTGGGCGGCGAGCAGGTGGTCTTGCAGTTCGGGGGAGTCGCCGCACCAACTGGCGAGGTGGAATTTTTCCAGTTCGGGGTCGTAGAGATAAACCCAGCCGGCGGGCAGGCCGGTGAGTTCGAGCAGGTTCTCAAGGACGATGTAGAGGACATCGTGGATTTCGGCTTCACGGTCGGCAGCGAGGGCAATGCGGTTGAGGGCCAGCAGGCGGGCGTTGGACTGGGCGAGGTCCTCCTGGAAGACATCGAAGTGGTCGATCATTTTGTTGATGGAGATTGCCAGCGAGCCGATTTCGTCGTTGGCCCAGACTTCGGCGCGGGTGTTGAAGTTGCCGGCGGCGACCTGCTCGGCGGTCTTTTTCAGGCGCAGGATGGGCTGGGAGAGGACATCGGTTAATAATAAGGAAAGAAGCAGGGAGAAGATGGCGGCGAGGAAGGTGACGAGCAGGGTGCTGCGGCTGCCGACGGTCATGGCGGCCTGGATGCGGTCATCGCTCAGGACGTAGGAGAGCCAGGCGGAAAGGCCGGAGGTAATCCAGTAGTTTAGGCCAAAGCCGAGGATAAGGACCGGGACAGCCATGATGCCGGCGATTTTGGTGCGCACCGGCACAGAGAGGATGGCGCGCGAGATACGGGTGAACAACCATTGGATGCCTTTGAGCATAGTGGTTTCAGTGTAGCCGGGGTGGGCGGAAAACAAATCTGACAATCCCCATCAGGTTGGGGGGACAGGTGTCCTGATTTACCTGACAGGGATTGGAGGACAGAGGGAGGCGGGGAAAAGGAGATAGGGTAACCGGGGGGCGGGGGCAGTGATATGATTGCCGCTTAAGTTTGAAAAAAACTCCCTACCCCGAGGAACCCTATGCAACCGAAACCGACTTTTGGGCAACGCTTGCGATACCAGTTTGATAATTTGATGGCGGCTGGTACGCCAGCGATGATTGGAATGCTGGCGGTGCTGTCGCTATTAATCGTGCTGCTGGGCGCGACGGCCATCAGCGTGGGCGGCCTGACCCAGCCGGGCGAAAGCGAGCCCTTGAGTTTTGGCGAAGCGGCCTGGGCGAGCCTGATGCGGGCGATTGACTCCGGGACGGTGAGCGGAGACAACGGCACGCTCTTCCGGGCGGCAATGCTGTTTGTGACGGTCGGCGGCATCTTTGTAGTTTCAACCCTGATTGGTGTGCTGGGGGCGGGCGTACAGAGCAAACTGGAGGAATTGCGCAAAGGCCATTCCAAGGTGCTGGAAAGTGGGCATACGGTCATTCTGGGCTGGACACCGCAGATTTTCACGATCCTGCCGGAGTTAATTGAAGCGAACAGCAACCAGAAGAAGCCGGTGATTGTGATTCTGGCCGACAAAGACAAAGTGGTAATGGAAGACGAACTGCGAGCGCGCATTCCGGACCGGCGCAACACGAAGATTATTTGCCGCTCCGGGGCGCCAATTGACCCGACGGAGCTGGACATCGCCAGCCCGCAGACGGCGCGGGCGATTATCGCCCTGCCGCCCGAGGAAGAAGACGCCGACTCGGTGATTATTAAGACGGTGCTGGCAATTACCAATAACCCGAACCGGCGGCCCGAGCCCTACACGATTGTGACGGAAATTAACTCCCCCAAGACGCAGGAGGTTATCCGGCTGATTGGGTCACGCGACCATGTGCTGGCGGTGCAGGTGGATGAGCTGATTGCGCGGATAACGGCACAGACGGCGCGTCAGTCCGGCCTTTCGGTGGTGTACAGCGAACTGCTGGACTTTGGCGGCGATGAAATCTACTTTAAAGAAGAAGCGGCGCTGGTGGGCAAGACCTACGGCGAGGCATTGCTGGCCTATGCCGAATCAGCGGTGATTGGGCTTTACCAGGGCGGGCGGCTGACGCTGAACCCGCCCGCGGATACCCGGATTGCGGCCGGCGACCGGTTGATTGCGATTTCGGCCGATGATGACACCATCCGGCTGGCGGCGATGCCGGCCGGGGCGATTGAAGAAAAGGCGATTACCAGCGCCCGCCCAGCGCAACCGGCCAAGCCTGAAAGCACACTGCTGGTGGGCTGGAATGACGGGGCGGCGATTATGGCGCGGGAACTGGACAGTTATGTGGCGGAGGGTTCCAGACTGACGGTGGTGTGCAACCCGCAACTGGAAGAGGCCGTGCGGGCGGCTGGCCAGGACTTGAAAGCGATGAAATTGAGGGTCATCGCCGGCGACAGCACCCACCGCCCACTGCTCGACTCCTTGCAGGCGGCCGAATACGACCATGTGATTGTGGTGGCCGACCAGGACCTGCCGGTGCAAACGGCGGATGCGCGCACATTGATCACGCTGCTGCATATGCGCGACATCGCCGAGCGGGACGAAACGCCGTTCTCGATTGTGAGCGAGATGCTGGACATGCGCAACCGCGAGCTGGCGGAAGCGGCGCGGGTGGATGACTTCATCGTCAGCGACCATCTCATCAGTTTGATGCTGGCGCAGCTTTCAGAGAACCGCGACCTGTATGATGTGTTCACTGATTTGTTTGACCCGGAAGGGGTGGAGATTTACCTCAAGCCGGCCGAGGATTATGTCGAACTGGGACAGCCAGTGAACTTTTATACTGTAGTGGAAGCAGCCCGCCGCCGCAATGCGACTGCCATCGGTTACCGGATCAGCGACCAGGCGCGCGACGCGGAGCATGATTACGGGGTGCGCACCAACCCGCCCAAGGGCGAAAGGGTGACGTTCGGGCCACAGGACCGCATCATCGTGCTGGCGGAGGATTAGGCTGAATCAGGAATTGCCTGACAACATATCAGGCAAAAATAGGACAAACCCGGGCCCATTATCAGGTAAGATAACAGCGTAGGACAGAACCTTAGCAACTCCATACTCAACTTTGGTTGAGGTTGCCTGCGCCCCCGGATGGGCAGGCATAATAGCGAAGCCGGTGCAAGACCGGCGCTGACCCGCAACTGTGATTCGTCTTCGAGACGATAAGCCAGGACGACTTCCCCAACCAGCTCACCAATCCTCGTGGATAGGAGGTGTGAACGCGCCCGTCTCTTAACGTTCCTTAACGCCTCCCCCTGCCCACGTGCAGGGGGTTTTGATTCACCAGACTTTGCAAAGGAGTATCACAATGAAAGTACCTAAATTTTTTGCTCTGCTGACCCGGGCGGCTCTGCTGCTGGCGGCCTGCGCCCCGCAAGCCGCGGCCCCGACGACCGCGCCGGTAGCCGAAGCGCCGACCAGCGCGCCGGCCCCAACTGCGACCGAAGACACCTCCATCACGCTGACGGATGACTTTGGCCGCACCATCACGCTGGCGGCCCCGCCAACCCGGATTGTGAGTACGGCGGCCTCGCTGACCGAAACCCTGTTTGCGCTGGGAGCCGGCGACCTGGTGGTGGGCCGCGACGAGTTCTCGGTGTACCCGGAAGCGGCGCTGGACATCCCGATTTTTGGCTCGCTGTGGGGCGACTTCCCGGCCGAGGGCATCCTGGGTCTGGAGCCGGACCTGGTGCTGGCGGCGGAAATCATTTCGGCCGACCAGATCGCGGCGCTGGAAGCCCTGGGGCTGACGGTGTACTGGCAGAAGAACCCGCTGACCTTTGAAGACCTGTATCAGAATGTGCGCGAAATCGGGGCACTGACGGGACGCACGGCGGAAGCCGAGGCGCTGGCGGGCGAGATGCAGACGCGGGTGGATGCAGTGCTGGCCACTGTGGCGGCCGCCGAGACCCAGCCGGTGGTGTTCTACGAACTGGATGCCACCGACCCCAACAACCCGTGGACGACCGGCAGCGGCACGTTTATTGACCTGATCATCACCTCGGCTGGCGGCGTGAATGCGGCCGCGGCGTTGCAAGGCGATTATGCCCAGATCAGCGTGGAAGCGTTGATTGAGCAGAACCCGGACTTTATCATCCTAGGCGATGCAGACTTTGGGATGACGCCGGAACTGGTGGCGGCGCGCGGCGGCTGGAACCTGATGACAGCCGTGCTGCAAAATCAGGTGTACCCGATTGACTCGAATACAATGAGTGTGCCGGGTCCGCGCCTGGTGGATGGGCTGGAAACCGTGGCCCGCCTGCTGCACCCGGAGTTGTTTGAGTAGAACCGATACGGAAGCTGGGGTGGGGCGCAAGCCCTACCCCGGCATTTTCCGTTAAACTAAGCCAATGAAGAAAACCGGACGGGTATACCTGATTGTATGCGGGCTGCTGCTGGCAGCCGGGCTGTTGAGCGTGGGACTGGGGGCGGTGACCATCGCGCCGGGCACGCTGTTGCGGATTTTGCTGGCCCAGTGGCCGGGCTCCGGCGTTGTGCCAGACTGGCCGCACGCCCACAGCACGATTTTGTTGCAGGTGCGCCTGCCGCACAGCATCCTGGTGGCGCTGACGGGGGCGGCGCTGGCCGGCAGCGGGGCGGCTTACCAGGGTTTGTTCCGTAACCCGCTGGCCGACCCGTACTTGATTGGGGTGGCCTCAGGGGCCGGGCTGGGGGCGGTGGTGGCGCTTTCGTTTGGTTTTTCGAGCACACCGCTGGGCATGTATTTCATCCCGGCGGCGGCGTTTGTGGGGGCGCTGCTGACGGTAGGGCTGGTGTATAACCTGGCACGCGTGAATGGCTATGTGCCGCTGACGACGCTGATTCTGGCGGGGGTGGCGGTGGGGGCGTTTGCCTCGGCGATGACTTCGTTCCTGATGCTGCGCTCCAACGCGATGGTGACGCGGGCGCTGGCGTTCCTGCTGGGCGGCTCGCCGGTAAACGGCTGGGAGCCGGTGTTTGCCACCCTGCCCTACTTTGGCGTGGGGCTGGTGCTGCTGGCCGTTTGCGGCCACCCATTGAATGTGCTGCAATTTGGCGAAGAGCAGGCGCGCCAGATGGGTTTGAACGTGGATCGCGCCAAAATATTTATTGTGATTGTGGCTTCGCTGACCACAGCGGTGGCGGTGGCTTTTTCAGGGGTGATTGGTTTCATTGGTCTGATTGTGCCGCACCTGTTCCGGATTTTATGGGGCCCGGATTACCGGCATCTGATTCCGATGTCTATTCTAGGTGGGGCGGCGGCTTTGCTACTGGCAGATGTGGGCGCCCGTACGGTGATTGCGCCCCAGAGCGTGCCGGTGGGCATCCTCACGGCCATGGTGGGCGCGCCATTTTTCCTGTGGATTTTGCGGCGGGCCAAACGCGAGGTGCTGTGGTGAGTGTGATGTTGCAGGTCGAAAACTTGAGCGTGAGCTACGGCGCACGCGAAGTCTTACGGGAGATCTCGCTCCAGGTGCATACGGGCGAAATCCTGGCATTGATTGGGCCGAACGGAGCGGGCAAATCCACGCTGATTAAGGCAGCCAGCGGGATTTTGAAACCACGCACAGGACGGGTGCTGTGCGAAGGCGAGGAGATTTCCAAACTTCCGGACCACCTGCGCGCCCGGCGGCTGGCGGTTGTGCCGCAGGCCAAACCGGAGGGCGGGGCGTTTACGGTGGCGCAAACGGTGATGTTGGGACGGACAGCCTACCTGGGTTGGCTGGGCAAGCCGGGCGAACGCGATGAACGCAGCGTGGCGCACGCCCTGCGGATGACCGGACTGACAGATTTTGCCGAACGGCACGTGGCGGAACTATCGGGCGGCGAGCAACAGCGGGTGCTGGTGGCACGGGCCTTGGCGCAGGCCACCCGGACGATGCTGCTGGACGAGCCCACCAACCACCTGGATTTGCAGCATCAGGCCAGTTTGTTGAAGTTGATTCGGATGCTGGCGGGGGAATGTGAGTTGGCGGTGCTGGTGGCGCTGCACGACCTGAACCTGGTCTCGCTGTTTGCTGACCGGGTGGCGTTGCTGGTGGGGGGGCGGCTCACGCACCTGGGCACGCCGAGCGAGGTGCTGACGGAGGAGATTCTGCAGGCAGCCTACCACGCCCCGGTGCGGGTGAGGGAGAACCCGGAAAACGGCCGGCCGCTGGTGCTATTACAAATCTAGCGACTGGCGGGGGGGAATTTGGAGTAACTCACGTAACATTAAGATAGTTTTATTGACTAGCCTTGTTATCAATCGTATAATCGAAAGGTATTAAAGAGAGGAAGGAGGATGCAGACACCCCGATTCTTTCAGTTTAAGTCCCCATTTCACACAACCAGTTGAAGGAGAAGAAACTCATGCGTGGTAACACCCTTTTTAAGTTGCTGTCGCTGCTCGTGCTGGCCGGCCTGGTGCTGGCGGCCTGCGGTGGCACCAGCCCGACGGCGGACAACCCGTACGCCGAAATCCCGTTTGAAGAAGGCATCAGCGTCAGCGCTGATTCCTGCGATTACGGTGGCAAGATTTCCTCGATTGAAGCCACGGACCGCCTGACGGTCGTGTTCAACCTGTGCAAGCCGGATCCGGCGTTCCTGGCCAAGGTAGCCTTTACCCCGTTCGGCATTCAGCCGCGCGAGTACCTGGACTACGCTGGCCCGAGCAAGCTGATCCTGGAAGCCCCGGTGGGCACTGGCCCGTACCGCGTTGCTGAATGGGTACGCGGCGACCATGTGACCTTCACCGCCTTCGAGAACTACTGGGGCACGCCGGCTGTGGCGGCCACGGCCGTTCTGCGCTGGGCTACGGAAGGCAGCGCCCGCCTGGTTGAGCTGCAGGCTGGCACCGCTGACATGGTGACGAACATCAGCCCGGCGGATATCGCCACTGTGCAGGCTGACCCGAACCTGAACCTGATTTTCAACGTCAACCCGAATGTGTTCTACCTGGCTTTCACCAACACGTTTGCCCCGTGGGACAATGTGGACGTGCGCCGGGCCGTATCGTTGGGCCTGGACCGCAGCCGGATTGTAGAGAACTACTACCCGGCCGGCTCCGAAGTGGCTTCCCACTTCACCCCCTGCGCCATCCCGAACGGTTGTGTTGGTGACGCCTGGTATGACTTTGACCCTGAAGCCGCCCGCGCCCTGCTGGCCGAGGCCGGTTTCCCGGATGGCTTTGCAACCAAGATTTACTATCGCGATGTTGTACGCGGTTACCTGCCCCAGGTTCCCAATGTGGCCCAGGACGTCCAGGCCCAATTGTTGGAAAACCTGAACATTGAGGCTGAAATCGTTGTGATGGAATCCGGTGCGTTCATCGAAGAGTCCTCTGCTGGTCGCCTGGATGGTCTGTACTTCCTGGGTTGGGGCGCGGATTACCCGCACGTCACCAACTTCCTGGACTTCCACTTTGGTGAAGCCAATGGTCAGTTCGGTACCCCGCACCCTGAGATCTTCGAAAATCTAGTTTCTGGTTCCCAGATTGCTGACCCGGCCGAATCTGAACCCTACTATGTGGCTGCCAACAACGCCATCCGCGAACTTGTGCCGATGGTGGCTGTGGCCCATGGTGGTTCCGGCACCGCTTACCGCGCTGACGTAACCAACGCCCAGGCCAGCCCGCTGACCAACGAGCAATTTGCCGTCTCCGACCCCGGTGGCCGCGATGTGTTCGTGTTCATGCAAAATGCCGAACCGATCAGCCTGTTCTGTGCTGACGAAACCGATGGTGAATCCCTGCGCGCCTGCGATCAGGTGATTGAAGCCCTCTATGGCTACGAGGTCAATGGCACTGCCGTTGTCCCGATGCTGGCTGAGGTCTGCGAACCCAATGATGACCTGTCGGTCTGGACCTGCACCCTGCGTCAGGGCGTGACCTTCCACGATGGCTCGACCTTTGATGCCAACGATGTGGTCGCCACCTTCACCATGGGTCTGGATGCCTCTTCACCCCTGCACCAGGGGAACACCGGCATTTTCGAGTATTACGATTACCTGTGGGGCTTGATGAACAAGCCGGCGGAATAATCCAATACTCGGCTAAGAAAAAGTAAGAGACGGGATGGCGGAGACTATTCCGCCATCCCGTCAACATAACAGGAGTCGCCTGCCAATGATGCTTCAATACATAATTCGTCGCGTGCTTGCCTCCATTCCTACCCTGATTGGCATCCTGATCGTCACCTTTGCCTTGGCGCGCTTGATTCCCGGAGACCCCTGCCGTGCAATGTTGGGAGAAAAAGCCACCCAGGCCACCTGTGACCGCTTCATGCGCGAAAAGGGACTGGACAAACCCATTCTTGAGCAATTTGTGATTTACATGGGCGAGATCGCCCGTGGCGATTTTGGTACATCCCTGCGTTTCAGCCAGCCGGTCACTCGCATCCTTGCAGAGCGGATGCCTACCACGGTGGAACTCAGTTTCTCAGCACTTTTTATCAGTCTTATTGTTGGTATTCCTCTCGGCATTCTTTCGGCTGTCCGCCACAATTCCTGGGTGGATGTCGTGACCATGGTCTGGGCCAACATCGGTGTCTCTATGCCGGTTTTCTGGCTCGGGCTGATGCTGGCGTATGTTTTTTCCATTTTTTTCAAAGATACCCTGCTCTGGCTGCCTCCTTCCGGACGGCTGACAGCAGGAATTGCTGATGACCCATTTTACGAAGTCTGGCAATTAAATCTTGCAAAAGACAGCTTCGCGCTAGCCTTTTCTGATTTCATCAGCCGCATGAACATCCTTAATGCCCTTCTTACAGCAAACTGGAAATTGTTGGTCGACGCAATTCGACACCTGATCCTTCCGGCCGTTGCCCTGGGAACCATTCCCATGGCCCTGGTTGCCCGCATGACCCGCTCGGCCATGCTGGAAGTGCTCGGGCAGGATTACATCCGTACCGCCCGCGCCAAAGGAGCCCGGCGGCCCGCAGTCATCTTCAAACACGCCTTCCGCAATGCCCAGCTGCCACTGGTCACCGTGATAGGTCTGTCACTGGGCAGCCTGTTGGGTGGTGCCGTATTAACAGAAACCATTTTTGGCCTTTCCGGTGTCGGACGAATTCTTTATGACGCAATTACTGCCCGTGATTACGCCATTATTCAGGCCTTTACAGTGGTCATCGCGGTCTTTTTTGTAATACTCAACCTGATCGTGGACATTTCCTACGCATACATCGATCCCCGCATTCGGCTAAATTAACATGACCCCAGAACAAAAAACTCTATCCAACATCCCCAGCATGGATGCCGAAAGCATCTCTCTCGAGTCGGTCAGCCTGTGGCGCATCACCTGGCGCAGACTTTTTCGACGCAAATCTTCCATTGTCGGGCTAATCATCATCCTGATCCTGATTTTCATTGCCCTGACCGCCCAGTGGATAGCACCCTATGACCCCCTGCAGGTACTGATTGGGCTCGAAGATGTCAAGATGCGCGAAGCCCCCTGTGTTCATTTATTTGGCTGCCCTACAGAGAAACCTCAACACATCCTTGGCATCGATGGCAACGTTCGCGATCAATTCAGCCGCTTGCTCTATGGTACCCGACTGAGTTTGATGGTTGGTTTTTCCACGGTTACCTTTTCCATTGCCGTCGGCACCGTACTAGGCGCACTGAGCGGCTACCTGGGTGGTTGGGTGGACAATACCATCATGCGTGTGATGGATGTGCTTCTGGCCTTCCCATCCCTGCTACTGGCTATTGCCATTGTGACTGTGCTTGGCCCGGGCCTGATTAATGCCCTGCTTGCGATTGGTATTGTCTCCATCCCCGCCTATGCCCGCGTGGTGCGCGCCAGCGTGCTCTCGGTGCGCGAAATGGATTATGTCTCCGCCACACGCGCCCTGGGTGGCAACCTGTTCGAGATCCTCTTTCAACGGATTATGCCCAATGCCCTCACGCCGCTCATCGTACAGGGCACGCTGGGCATCGCCACAGCCATCCTGGATGCCGCCGCCTTGTCATTCCTTGGCCTTGGCGCCCAACCCCCCACACCAGAGTGGGGCTCCATGCTGGGCTCTGAGCGCAACCAGGTATTCACCGCCCCACACCTGGTCTTCTTCCCAGGCCTGGCCATCATGATCACAGTGTTGGCCTTCAACTTGCTCGGTGACGGCCTGCGTGACGCACTTGACCCCCGCCTAGCACAAGGCGGCTAAAGACAAAGTCCCGGAGGAACATGCTTCGGGACTTTGTTATTCTGTGGATAAATAGCCATCACATGCCCGACTCAAACTGGATTCGCCGCCTGCTCTGGCTGACCGTCTTGGCAGGCCTGTTCCTTCTACTAATCTCGTTCAGCATCCCCTCCGAGCAGAAAAATGCCTGGATATTTGGCCTTTCCAGGGAGCGAATCCTCCTCAGTGCGGGAATGCTGATCGGGATCCTCCTGCTGGCACTGGCTGCCTTCACCGCCAAAGCGGAAACAGGCTGGCTGCCTCTGGCAGCCTCCCGTATGACGCAGTCAGCCTCCCTGCTGACAGCCTCCCTGTGGGTCTGGTTTTTCTTCTTATTTTTCACCCTTGCCACCCTGGCCTCCTTCCTGCAACTCGGCGGAGATTGGGGATCCATCCCTGCCCTGCTGGAGCGCAGCCGTTCCCTGCTGGCTTGGCTCGCCTTCATCTTCTTGAGCATCAGTTTTTTCATCCTTCGAGCGTATAAAGCAGAATATGCCCGGCCAAGCTTTTGGGACAAGAGAGTTCTTGGGCGTTTTTTTGTCACCGCCAGCCTGGGGATGACTATCCTGGCACATTGGATCATCCTGATCTTCCGACTGGAATTCTATACCAGCCTGAGTGGATGGTTTTTTTATTTCCGGTCAGACCCGGGCACCAACCTGGATTGGGTATTTGGACTGTTCTGGCTCAGTCTGCCAGGCATTATCCACCTGGCAACAACCCGCCTCTCAGGCTGGAAAGCGCTGCTTCTGGTCATGGCCTGGGGCTACCTGCTGCAACTTGGCTTCCTGTGGCTGCACTGGGGTTCATTCAACCCAGCCGCCGATTGGACCATCCTGCGCTATGATGTTTATGCAAGGGTTGTCACCACCAGCACCTCCAGTGCACCGGAGCTATTGCGCAATTATGAAACCCTGTACGGGGACAATATTTTTACCGGCACCAAATCGCCGGGGTTCCTGTTGCTCTACATGCTGACTAACCAGGCTGCCAACACCTTGTTCCCCAACCTCGGCGGTGGTACCGCGCCACTTTCACAATTGGTCATGTTCGTTTTCCCGGCGATCGCCATGACGGCTGTCATTCCGCTTTACTGGCTAGGCAGGGAGTTGCCCGGCAATCAACATGCCATTGCGCCTGTCCTGCTGTTGATGGTCTTCCCGGGGATGCTGCTTACCACCCTGTTCATGGATCATACCCTCTACCCGGTGCTCTTCCTGTTGCTCACCTGGTTCTCTTATAGGCTGGCGCAGAAGGGCAGTTTTATTCAAGCCCTCGGGTTGGGCGCATTGTATTACCTGGCCTTGTTCCTGGCCTTTGCACTGCTCCCGGCAGTCTTCATGGGCCTGGCCCTGATCGGGTTGCACTTCCTGCTCTTCCAGCGCACCTGGCAGGCCCTGCAGCGCGGTCTGCTCCTGGCCGCTGGCCTTGCCGCCGGGTTTACCAGCCTGTATGTGTTCTTCTCAACCGTCTTTGGCTATGATGCTTTAACCCGTTACCAGAATGCGATCGAAACGCACCGTCTGGCAAAAAACTACCTCGGCGGTTGGGAAACCCTACCCGGGACAATCTTATTAAACAACCTGGATTTTGGCCTGGGGGCAGGCTTCCCCACCCTTTTTATGCTGTTATTACTGGCAGGTGGGCTGGCCTGGCGACTGTTTCAACGAAAACCCATAACCCACATGGACTGGCTGCAAATTGCTTTTTTTGCCACATTCATCGTCCTAAATCTCAGCGGGCAGACCCGAAGCGAGACGGCCAGGTTATGGCTGTTTACCCTGCCGCTGCTTGCGCTGTTCATTACGGATTGGCTTAACAAGATCTTCCCATCGCGTCGCTGGGTTTTCTGGTGGATGGCGGCACAATTGCTTACCACCTTCCTGCTCTTTAAGGTTTCACGATTCTATTAGACGGCTTCTGCCATACCTGGTACAGGCCCAGGCGTCCATTTTCCCCATCCGAATAGAAGGTTTCTAGCACCACAAAACCGGCAATGGCAGCCAGTGCAGCCAGTTCGGTTTCGTCGAAATGATGCACATAGCGCAGGCCTTCGCCCCCGGCACGCCAGTCCAGCAGGTAATCGTTTTCATCCACATCGGAGGGTGCCAACCCGGCGCGCTCCCAGGATTGGATGCGCGCGACCAGGCGCGGGCTGTTAAGAAACTGCCAGTTAGACAGTACAAATCGCCCTCCCGGCCTGAGCAGGCTGGCCGCTTGTGCGACGATTTGCTGGCGCAAGTCATTGCTAGGGATATGATGCAGCACAGCAAAGCTGACAATGAGATCGAAAGGATTGGTATAAAAACCCGGCCAGTCGTTACCGGTCAGGTCACTTTGGCGGAAATTAATAGGAAACGGCCTTGGATTGGAATCGGCTGCTTCGAGCAACGGCAGGCTGAAGTCCAACCCGCAATATTCTCCACGAAACGGTGTTTGGGCCAGCTGGCGGACAAACTCCCCGTTGCCGCATCCCAGGTCCAGGATGTGTTCATCCCCCCGCAGCGTGGATAACACCTGCCGAACCCCCGGCTGGATACGCTGACGGGTGGCAGAAAAGGCCCGGCCGAAGGTCTGGTAGAATTGGCCATTAAGGTTCACCAAGCGGCGGGCGGTTTGTTCGTCCATGATGGGAATTATATCGGTATGTTTCACGAACGACAGGAATTGTGGAATAAACAGAAGCGGCTGACGCCTGAAAAGATGGCGCTGGCGCGAATTGTGTTGCAACAAGTGAGAGATGGGGCGGACGTGCTGAAAACCCTGCGCCAGCACCCCCTGCCCGGCGGCGGCTATCTGAACAAGGCGGCGGTTGTCTCAGCTTACCAGGAATTGGTGGCTAGCGGCGAATTGGCCGAGGATGCCAGGCTGCTGGAGCGCATCCGTATGAAGCCGGTGCGTACGCTCTCAGGTGTGACGACCGTGACCGTGCTGACCAAACCCTATCCTTGCCCCGGTAAGTGCATTTTTTGCCCGACAGATGTACGCATGCCCAAAAGCTACCTTCCCGATGAGCCGGGAGCGATGCGGGCCTTGCAACACGAGTTTGACCCCTATGAACAGGTGAGATCACGTATTGCGGCATTACAAAATGTAGGCCACCCAACCGACAAGATTGAACTGCTGATCTTGGGCGGTACATGGAGTGCATACAAACGGAGTTACCAGGAGTGGTTTATCAAGCGCTGTTTTGATGCGATGAATAATAACCCGGCAGTTGAAGCAGGGAATCTTGAAACCTGCCTGCCCGGCGAACTGGCCGCGGCCCAGGCGGAGAACGAAAATGCCGCGCATCGCAACGTGGGCCTAGTGATTGAAACCCGGCCCGATGAAATTGACCAGAAAGAACTGGCCTGGCTGCGTTACCTTGGCGTCACCAAAGTACAGATGGGCGCCCAAAGCCTGGATGACCGCATCCTGGAGATGAACAAGCGCGGGCACAACGTGGAGCGTACTCGCCAGGCAGTGGCGCTGTTGCGCGCAGCCGGTTTCAAGATCGTTCTGCACTGGATGCCCAACCTGCATGGTGCCACCCCGCAGACCGACCGCGAGGATTTTGCCCGCCTGTGGCAAGGCTTTTGCCCGGACGAAATAAAGATTTACCCGAATCAATTGCTTGCCAATGCCGAGTTATATGAAGTCTGGCAGCGCGGCGAGTACCGGCCTTACACCACCGAAGAACTGATTGACCTGATCGCGGACATCAAACCAGACATCCCGCGCTATTGCCGGGTCAACCGGGTGATTCGAGATATTCCTTCCACCAACGTGGTGGAAGGCAACAAGCGCACCAGCCTGCGGCAGGATGTCTTTGCTGAAATGGCGCGCCGGGGTACCAGGTGCCGGTGTGTGCGCTGTCGCGAAATACGCCAGCGGGATGTAACCCACGGCGCGCTTGAACTGCATGACCTGACCTATATGGCCGGGCAAGCCGAGGAGCACTTCATTTCGTTCGACACCGAACACGACGGACTGGCGGGGTTCATTCGCCTGTCGCTGCCGGGGCCGGATTCGCCGAACACCGGGCTGGATGACCTACACGGCGCAGCGTTAATCCGGGAAGTGCATGTCTACGGGCAGTCGCTGCCGGTGGGTGCCGAAAGTCAGGGGGCGGCCCAGCACATCGGGCTAGGCACCCACCTGCTCGAAAAGGCCGAGGAACTTGCCCGTGAACGGGGATTTGCCCGCATGGCGGTCATCGCAGCCATCGGAACAAGGAAATACTATCTCAACCGCGGTTTCCAGCGCGGTGAGCTATACCTGGTAAAAGATTTGTAGGAGACTAATCTTGGAACTCCTGCAAATCTTTTGGATTTTCCTGAAGGTCAACCTGCTCAGCACTTCCGGCCCGGCCTCGGTGGGACTGCTCTACCACGAGGTCGTTAGCGGCCAGATTATCACCGAAAGCCAGTTTGTACAGGCGGTCGGGTTTTCTTCCGTGCTTCCGGGCAGCGACGCCCTGCAACTGGCCATGTATGTAGGATATGCCGCCGGGGGATACAGCGGAGCAGCGGTGGCCCTGCTTGGCTCGATCCTGCCGCCAACCGTGTTGATTTTCGGCCTGGTGGTCATCCTGCAACGCCTACGCCGCCAGGCCTGGATCAGCCAATTTGTGGACGGTCTGTCCCCGGCCATTTCCGTCCTGATGGTATTCACCGCCTGGAAGATCTTCGAGCGCGGGGGGGAAACCGGCTGGCTGGGCTGGGGCATTGGTCTCGTTAGCCTGGCCGCCATGGCGCTGAATGCCCCGGCCCGCATCGTTGTGCTGGCTGCCGGGATTATGGGAATCCTGATTTTCAGATGAAAACCCCTCAATTCAAAATCTGGTCGAAGTTACTCTGGATGTTCCTGAAGGTGAATCTGCTCTCCCCTTCAGGCCCTGCATCGATCGGCCTGCTCTATGAAGAAGCCGTGGAAGGAAAGATTATGACCGAAGGCCAGTTTGTGGAGGCCGTTGGCTTTTC
Organism: Anaerolineales bacterium; assembly: GCA_024710875.1. Taxonomy (GTDB): domain Bacteria; phylum Chloroflexota; class Anaerolineae; order Anaerolineales; family UBA11579; genus SCUK01. The sequence continues at coordinate 30,097 of JANJTX010000018.1, forward strand.
AAACGTGCTGCCGGGCAGTGAAGCCCTGAAACTGGCCCTGTTTGTGGGATATGCCGCTGGCGGTGTGCCTGGGGTGCTGGCTGCCCTGGTTGGCGCAATTTTGCCCCCCACCATGATGATGCTGGTGGTGGCTACCATCCTGCAGAAATACCAGCAGGAAGCCTGGCTGCAAAGCTTTGTGGCTGGCATGAGCCCGGCAGTGGCTGCGCTGATGGTTATCGTAGCCTGGGAGTTATTCCGGACAGGCGGCAACAAAAAAATCAACCGGCGCACCCTGTTTATTGCCGGGCTATCCGCACTTGCGCTGCTCTTCAATGTGCCGTCCCCATTGGTATTAATTGGGGCCGGGCTGCTGGGAATTCTTTTATTTCGTTAGGGTGATTCATGAATAAAACATTGTTGGTATTGATCAATGGATGTGATAAAAATTGGGCCGCGATCGAATACACCGCCTGGCTGGCTGCAAAGACGGGTAAAACACTGCGCCTGGAAGGAATCATTGAAAATCCGGCCAAAAAAGAAAATGTTGAGGCCATGCTCACCCGCGCCAGCCAATACCTGAGCGAAAAAGGCCTGAAACATTCTATTGCAACACACACCGGCAACCTGGAGAAAACTGCCAGCCAGCTAAGCGAGGAATTCCCCCATGCCGTTTTCGTAGCAGGCAATATGGGGCGCTCATCCCTGCAAAAACTAATCTCTGGCAGTTCATTTCGCAACCTGATGGAGGCTGTCCATTCGCCATTGTTGTTCGTCCCGACCGCAAGCATACCGGTTAAAAAGGTATTGATCTGTATGGGCGGGTTGAAATATGCCCTGACCGCCGAACACCTGGGACTGAAGCTGGCAAAAGAGATGGACGCCCAGGTCACATTGCTTACCGTGGTGCCACCCATTGACCTGGATTATCCGGAAGCCCGCGTGATTCGTGAACAGTGGCAAACGTTGGCTGAAACAGATACTGAGCCGGGCCGCAACCTGCGCAACGCGCTGGCGACTGCCCGGGGGCTGGGGGTGGAAACCAATATCAGGGCTAGGAATGGAAACATCGTTGAAGAAATCCTGGATGAAATCAAAACAGGCCAGTATCAACTGATCTGTATGGGGTCATCCTTCAGCGCCCAAGGCCTGCGCCACATGATGACAGCCAATGTGACTGCCGAAATTGCAGAAAGCCGGCTTTGCCCGGTGCTCTCCGCGCGCTACGATGCTACTGAGTAAGTATCCTTAGAACAAGAACCAACCCAACCCGGCTGCGGCGACGGTCATGGTGATGTTATCAATATCTTTATAAGGCAGGGATTCAACTGCTGTGGCCAGCAGGGCGATCCACACCAGTGGCAAAAAGTACTGTCCCAGCGGGGCGGCAAAAATGCCCAGGGTCACATAAACGGCCAAAATCGCGGCGGAAAGCCCCAGCCCGCCCAAGAAAACGCTGACAGACCCGGCAACACTTTTTTCCGGCGACCACGGCAATCGGGGGGAAGCCACCCGCCGCCCAATGACGTCAGCAACGCCATCGCCGCCGCACATCATCATCAGCGCCACCATCCCAATTGGTGAATCCTTCCAAAAGAAAATGGTCAGCAAAACAAACATGAT
>JANJTX010000033.1 GCA_024710875.1 Anaerolineales bacterium
TTGCCGCGTTGCCGAAGCCAACTTCAGACATGTTTCAATTCTGGCCAACCGTCTTGGATAGATAACCAAGGCACGCAGGGTCCCCAAGCCCATTCCCCCTTTCCTTGCCAAACCGGGTAAAGTTGTGTTATGCTCTGCGATGTACCGCAAGAGCCAATCACCCAGTGGTGAAAGTGTAGTTTGTCCGTTGGATTCCATGGTTCACCTCGCATTGAATTAGGAACCAACGTGAGAATTCTGCTAGGTTACGAAGCTGTAACCTGCTACCGCAGTTGCTTAGGTGTAAGTACTGAAATGTTGTAACCGGTGCTCCGACTCCCGTCGGGACCGCTCCGTTTTAGAAGCGAAACAGGTTGCTCCTCAGCAACCTGTTTTTGTTTCAAAAGCGAAGCTGTCTGGCATCAGGCCAGGGCATCCACTCGTTCAAGCACATCGGCGCAGAAGACCTGTTCCTGCAAATCCACCGACCGATAGTAAGTTTGCCCGGCGCACGGCCGGCAGTAGGGTCGCCCGTCTCTCAAAACCTCGCGCTCGTTGATGATTTCTTCGCCACACTCGGCGCAATTTACTCGCACCCCCGCCCGGCTGACGATATCTTCAATCGGGACATTCAGGGAAACGGATTGTACGGTCAGCAATTCATCATCCGGCATGATCTGGTAGCCGTGCAATTGGGCAAAGTAATGCCGCGGCTCCTGCGGCGCATATGTATAGGCTTTCGCGCGTACGTCCAGCGCCGGCGCTACCCGCACCGCCCGTCCGGTTTTCGTATCCACAAACGTCGCCGCAATCTTGCCGTAGTCCTCCACCCGCAGCGTCCGGTGACCCACCGAGCAGCCCGTCGCGACCTGCACGCCATCGGCGAAGCACCCATCGGTTTCCAGCACCACCAGCAAGCGCTTATCCGTTCGGGGAAATTCCAGCCCCAGCGCCTTCGCGCCCGCCATGCCAATCCGCACCCCCAGTATCTGGCGCGGGCACAGGTGGCTGTGGCTGGCGGCTGACTGCTCAAGAAAGCTCTGCAATCTTTCCATCTTGCGTTCCTTTACTCCGGTCTGGTGGAGCGGCAAGAGTGCCACTCCACCAGACCCACTTGTTACGCCTTCTTTACTTTTATCTTGCTGTCATAAAATACGGCACTGCCGCCCGCCAGATCGGTCAGGGTGCTGTTGCCCAGATGCGGGTCGATTTGCATGGCCGCATTGCCATGGAAGCCGGCCGCCCGGCGGGCGTCGCCCGCAACCAGCACACCATCCACAGTCACATCCCGCGCCCCGCTGGCCCAGTGGCCGTAGCCGAGGCCGAAGGACACCACCCCCGGACGCATGCCTTCGACCACCTTAAGTTTGCCGACCATGGGCTTGGCGGTGCCATCCTGCAGGTCCCATTCACCTTCCGGGTTGCTGGCCGACTGCAACCGAACCGAGTCGCCATCCGCTAACCCCAGCCGGCGGGCATCCTGCGAGTTCATCCACAGCGGCCCTTCCGGCATCAACGCCAGCAGCCAGTAGTTTGTAATTGTGCGGGCCTTTGTCATGTGAATGACCTTGTGCGTAATCAGGTGCAGGTCATCCTCATCTGCCGGGATCGCTTCACCAACCGAAGACAAACACGGCGGCACATAAAGCGGGTAACCGGGGAAAGTTTCGCCAGTCATCGTATTAATAGTCGTGGCGGTTTTTTCCTGATACAGGTTGATTTGCTTGGCATAGGCATTGGCGACCAGCTCGCCCTTGTAAGCTTTGGCGTGGTCCTGGAAACGGCCACCCCGATTCAGCAGGTACACGGTCTTGCGCCACAGGCTTTCATCCTCGCCAACGGCTGCACTCCAGATCTGAGGTTCAAAGACCGCGGGCGGCAGGCCCCGGCGGGCATCCAGGAAGACCTGCATTTCCTCGTCGCTGGCCTCCGGCACGCTGTCTGAACCATCCTCTTTTTCGCCAAACGCCAGGTTGGCCACCTGTTTCAGGTAATAGTGCTCAGGCCGGGTGAATGGCATCCCGTTGCCGAACCCGTCCGGGCCAAAAGCCGGCAGGCTCAAGCGTTCGGCAATCGCCATCATCACCGCTTCGGTGGAGAGCGGTACGGTTTCTCCATAGACCGTCACCATTGGCCACCCCGGCAGCGATATCGCCGGCTGGCGGATGTTCTCGACCTTCCACGGCACCGATGGGTGCGTACCATGAAATTCCCAGCGCTCCAAATAGGAGAGGTCCGGGAAGATGTAGTCGGCAAACTGGGAAGTTTCGCCAATCAGGATGTCGTTGGAAATGATCAGCGGAATCTTTTCCGGGTCTGCCAGGACGGCGTTGATTGTCTGCCCGGCAGGCGTGGCATAGTTGATGGCGCTCATGTACACCATCAGGATTTTGACCGGGTATGGGTACATATCCCCCATCGAGGGGATGTCTTCCTGGTAGATGTCTGTTGCCAGCGGGAACCACGGCCGTCGGGCGGGATAGCCGGCAAACAGTGTGCTTTTCTCATAGGCGGTCGTCGTCCGCAGCACATCCAGCCCGAAGGGGACGTTCTTGCCATCATAAAGTTTCGCCAGGTCAAACGGGCCTTTGGCTTTGGCTCCCATCCGGTCGTAGGTGGTGCCCTTAATCATCCCCCCCAGATGGTCCGGGTTGCCTACCAGGCAGTTCAGGGTGTACCAGGCCAGCACATTGTAAAAACCGTTGGTATGCTGCGAAACGCCGCGGTGCATATCCACGCAGGCCTTGTTGCCATGCCGGGTGAACTCATCTGCCAGTTCCAGGATATCCTGCTCGCGAATGCCCGCAATCTCGGCCCACTCGGCGAGAGTGTGCTCGCTGGCCGCCTCGTAGATGATTTGCAGGCCGGACTTGCATTCAATCCCGGCGACTGTTGCCTGGACCAGCGGCTCACCCACAACCGCCTGTTCGGTATGGTTCGGGTCAAAAGCAACCGGTCCATCCGCGCCCATCACTACGAACGGATCAAAGGCAAACACTTCGCCAGCAGTTGCTACATATCGGTCGATCGTCTTGCCATCCGCATCCGTCTCCTGCTCCTTGGTTACCAGCCCCACTTCGCTGGCTCGCAGCCACTTGCCGGGCTTGCCATCTTTAACTTTCACCAGCCAGGGAGCGGTCGTCCAGGAAACTTCGCCGCCAGCGTTGGCCGCCGCTTTGTTCGCATGGCTCACGAACGCTGCGTTGAAGCGGTTGTTTTCAATAATCCAACGGATCATGCCCATCGCCAGCGCGGCATCTTCACCCGGCTTGATTGGCACCCACTTCCAGGCCTTGCTGGCGGCCTTGCTCAAACGCGGGTCCACCACCGCGTATTTCATATCGCCGCTAATCAGCCGTTCGGTGATCTTCGGGATACGTTGCGGCGGGCCGTAGTTGGCTTCAAAGACATTTGCGCCCACATAAATCACGAACCGGCTGTTTCCGGTATCCGTCTGCCAGTAGAATTTCTGCCCGCCGCTGAACTTGCCGGTCGCCGGGTCGAACTGCTCGCTCATCGCCTTGCCGGTGAAATAGAGCGAACCCTGGCAGATGGTCGTGTGGCCGCTGGCATTGATTGAACCAAAAGCATCGTTCACAAACCGCTTGAAAAGGTCGCCGCGGCCGTTCTTCAACCGCCCCCACACAAAAGCAAACTGGTTGTTGCGCGGGCCGAGGTCAGGATGCTCGGGGTCAATCAGTGCGCCCAGTTGGTCAGCAAAATCCAGCTTGAACTGGGCGATGAGCGCACTTTTCTTCTCAGCATCTTTCTCGTCCCAGATTTTCTTGATTGCATCGGACATCGCTTTGGCAACCGCCGGGTCCTGAATGCGATACAGGTCTTTGAACCCTTCCACCGGCCCCTCGCCAAACAGGTTCCCGCCATTGACTACTTCCTCAATCGCCTCGTCAAACGAAATGGAGACCCACTCACCGCCGCCGCGTTTTGTCCCCGGCTTACGCTTCAGCACACTTACAATGCGATAGGGGTCATAGGCTGCCTGTAAGCCGGCCTGCCCCTTGGGGCAAATCGCCCCATCGGTTGCATTCAATTCGCTCAACGGGGATTCAAAGGCCGGGTGGGGCCACATCGTCCACGGACTGTACGGGTTGCCATCGATCTTGGCCGCCATGCCGTCAATCAACTTGACTTTGATGGCGCAGCCGGTATTGCACTGCAAACACACCGTGTTGATCTGATTGCGTAGGTCCGCCAGGGGGTATTCATTGGCGCCCTGCGCCCGGCGCAACTGCCGGCCAACACTCGGAATGCCGCCAAAGAACACCGCCGAACCACCGGCCGCCCCGGACAACTTCAAGAAGTCGCGTCGCGAAAGTCTTTTCATCCCAGCACCTGCATCATCGGATTTGTGCTTCGCCATGTCATCCTTCCTTTACGGACTCAGCGCCACGCGGCCTGAGATTGAGAAATTGAAAGCCAATCAGAAATACCAGCAACCCAAAACCGAGAGCGAAAACCGTCAGCAACCACTCTGAAACGGATGGGAAATAGTCCGGCGTCAGCCCGGGACCCTGATAAGCGATAACCAGTCCCTTTTCCACCGCTTCCACCGCCAGCTGCGGCGGGATCACAATATTCAAAGGCACAGCGATAAACGTAATCACCAGCAGGCCAGCCGCCACGCCGATTCGGCGGGCAGTCTGGCTGTGGCTGAGCAGCAGGCCAATCGGCACCAGCACCCCAAACCCGATGTGGAAGATCCAGTAGACCCACCAGTACGGCCCAAACAGGGTCAGGTTTAGTGCAGTGGCCTGGGCCGGTACGCCGGGGTACAAAATCACAAACCCGCTTAAGGCCGAGGCAATCAGGCCCACAATCAGCAAACCCAGCAGGAGCTTGCCCAATTGCTTGGCGGTTTGGATGTAATCCGGCGCGTCCTTATCCTTGAAGAACCAGATGTACAGAAAGACCAACAGCCCGGTACCGGCCACCAGTGAGGAAATCAAAAACATAATCGGCAGGCCGCTGGACTGCCAGGCCGGGCGGCCCATCACAACCCCGAAAACACTCCCCGCCACCACTACCAGCCCAATCCCCAGCGGCAGGCTCAAATAGGAGAGCCACATGCCAATTTGCTTGGCCTGGGGTATGGCCGGGCGCAGTTCCAGCACCAGCTTGCCCAACAGCACCAGCAGGTAAACCATGTGCAGCCAGATCATCCAGGTCATCGGCGACCCCCACTGCGGGTACAGCATCACATGCCAGGCACGGAAGGGATGGCCCAGGTCCAGCCCGACCAGGATCAGCGCCATTGCCAGGATTGCCAGCGCCGAGAGATACAGCATCGGCGCCATCCGGGTTAGCGAGGTCTTCCATTTCAAGACATACACCAACAGGGTGAACACCAACAGCGAGCCGACCTCAAGCCATACCAGATACTCGTAGGTCGCAACCCACAAGCCCCAAGGCACAAAGGAGCCCAAATCTGTTAGCCGCAACCCGAATGCAAAGCGCTGGTACAGCCCAACCGAGCCGACGATCAACGCCAGCCCCGCCACCGCCCAGGGCAGCCATGCAACCCATTTCGGGTAAACCTTTGCCCCATTTGCTGGCGGCTTCAAGACTTCCACGTCGGCCTTACCTTCGATTTTGGTCTTTTTTGTCTTCGCCATGATTTTTGTCCTTAGACCAGATAGTACACTTTGGGTTCGGTGCCCAGTTCTTCGCGCAAGCGCATCACATTCGGGCTGGCAATCAGCTCAGAGACCAGGCTTTCCGGATTGTTGGCATCGCCAAAGTAAGTCGCCCGCCCAATGCAGGTCGAGGTGCAGGCCGGTAACTCACCCGCTTCCACCCGATGCAGGCAGAAGTGGCATTTGCGCACGTTCCCAATCGGGGAGTTTTCGCGCTCCCGTACGGTGGCATGCCCATACTCATAATTCGGGAGCGTTTCCAAAACCCCGCCCGCCTGCTTTCCAAGCACCACCCCTTCTGCAACCGGGGCGTCGTCGTAGTTACTAAACCCAAAGTCAAAGTAGCGCGAGTTATACGGACAGGCGTTCATGCAATAGCGGCAGCCAATGCAGCGGTCGTAATCCATCACGACCACGCCGTCAGACCGCTTGTAGGTCGCCCCCACCGGGCATACCGGCACGCACGGCGGTTCATCGCAGTGCAGGCACGGCCGCGGCATGAAACGCATGGTCACATTCGGGTAGGTGCCAATTTCTTCTTCAACCACCTGGCGATACACAACCCCGGGCGGCAGTTTGTTCTCGGCCACGCAGGCAATCGTGCAGGCATGGCAGCCAACGCACTTGCGCAAGTCAATCACCATGATCCAACGGCGTTCATGCTGGGGTTTGGCCAGCGCCTGCCGAATTTCGGCCTGCATGCGCAGCAGCACATCCCCCTGCGGGTCTGCCAGCGGGCCGCTCACCAGCGCCGTATCATAGCGGCTCTCCAGCGCGGCCAGGGCCTCACCCGGGGCCTCCTGCCAGGCCGCCAGCAGCCCGAGTACGGCGCCAGCCCCGGCAGCCTTTAGAAATTCGGCCCGGCTCAGCGACTTGCCATTCTGTGGTTCTGCGAATTCTTGGGGTTCCTGCTTGTCTTCCATACAATTGCCTCCAATGAGGTGCAGCGGTGCAATCTTTCCACGCAACGGCAGCTCAACGTCCGGCGCGTGCGGCTATTCAACCTGAATTGTAAGAAAACGGGAGAGAAACTGTAATCAGGAACTCTAAGACAGTTGTTGTGGAAATCTAGCGAAGTGGCCTGTCAGAAATATCCCCACAAAGGCCTTTATTCATCCTGCTGCAGCAAACCCTTTCGCAAGGCATACCGAACCAACGATGGCCGGTCAAACAAGTTCAGTTTTTCCATCACCCGACTTCGATACGTTTCCACCGACTTGGAACTGATATTCAGTCGGCTCCCGATTTCGCGGCTGGTATAGCCTTCGGCCGTCAGTTGCAGTACCTGTCGCTCGCGCGGGCTAAGACCATCAAAGGGGTCTTCCTCATCCTGCTGATCGCGCGTCAGGTAGCCCTGCAACAGCATGGATTGTGCCTGTGGCTCCAGATAAACATTCCCCGCCGCCACCATCCGGACCGCGTTGACCAGCTCTTCATCGGCCACATCTTTGCGCACATAGCCCGAGCCGCCCGCCTGCAATACCGGGAACAGGTACCGTTCCTCGGCCTGCGCCGTCAGCACCAGGACGGCACAACCTACCCCGCGCCGGATAATCTCACGGGTGGCATCCATCCCATTCAAACCGGGCATTGCCAGATCCATCACCACCACATCCGGCTTGGTCTGGCTGGCCATCTCCACCCCCGCCCAGCCATCATCGGCCTCCCCCACCACCTGAATATCCGGCTCCTGCTCCAATAGAGCCCGCAACCCCCGCCGCAGTATCGGGTGATCATCCACCATCAATACACGAATCATTCCTGCTCCTCCATAAAGCGGCCATTCCCGCCAAGGCCCGGGATCCGCGCCACAATCTGAACCCCCTTGCCGACCCCGCTGGTTGCATGAAATTCGCCGCCCAGCAATTCAACTCGCTCCTGCATCCCGAACAAGCCCATCGCATGCCGCGCGTCGCGGCGCGCAGCGGGGTCAAAGCCCTTTCCATTATCAACGATTTCCAGGAACAACTCGTCTTCAACTCTTTGCACCTTCACCTGGGCGTGGGTAGCGCCGCTGTGCCGCATCACATTGCTCAACGCTTCCTGGGCCACCCGGTACACCGCCACCGAAAGTTTCCCGGGCAACTGCTCCAGATTGCCACTGGTAACCACTTCGATATTCAGGCCTTCCGCATTACACCGTTCCGCGAACCAATGAATGGCATCCACCAAACCCAGGTCATCCAACACCCCGGGGCGTAAATCCAGGGCCATTCGGCGGACCTCCGCCAGCGAGGTCCGCAGCTGCTCGCGCAATTCCATCAGGCTTTGCTGGCGGGCGCGCGCGTTGGGCGCGGTCTCCACCAGCTTCAGTTGCACAATCAGGGAGGCCAGCGACTGGCTGGTCTGGTCGTGCAAATCTCGCGCAATCCGGCTGCGCTCTTCTTCCTGGGCCGCGATCACCCGCTCAACCAGCGTTGTGCGCAAACGCTCGCGCTCCTCGCGCACTTCTCCGGCTTTTTCCAGCCCTTCGGACATCGCGTTAAAAGCCTCGGCCAGGTCGCCAATCTCATCATTTGCCCAGCGCGTCACGCGGCGCCCCATGTCCCCGCGACCTACCGCCTGGGCTGCCTCTGTAATTTCAAGTATCGGCCGCGTCAGGGTCCACGTGAGAAAGATAGCCGCCGCAATTCCAAACGCCGAAACCAGCAGAGTCGCCAACAGCAGTTGGGAAGTCGTCACATCAATCGTCCGGCGCAAGGGCGCCTCGGAAAACCCAATCCTCACCGTTCCTGCTCGGCCATCAAAGATTGGCGCTGCGGCGTCCCACACCCTGCCTTCATTGGTTTCCAAAACAGCAACATGATACGCCCCGGCTTGATTGGGTCCGTTGGCCTCAATCAAGCCCGCCGGAAAGCCTCCATCAAAGGTATGCGCCAGAACCTGACCGGTCGTGTCCAGAACAAAGGCGTAACGAATATCCGGATAATTGGACTGGGTTTCCCGAGTCAAGAGGTGCAGCGCATACAGGTTATTTACCAGAATCGGGTCAACCGCCCGGCTGGCCAGATCATTGGCTGCCGAAATGGCCCTCAATTCCAACTCCTGCTCCATCACATACATCAATGTATCGCGCGCCACCAGAGTAGTACCCACCCCCAGCAATACCACCAACCCCAGCACGATTCCGAGAATTTTGGTGCGAATACTGACAGCGCTGATTATCTGCCAGAGTCGGTTCACCACCCGCGCCCGCCCGGTCCAGGCTTCATTCACGGCTGCCCACCCATGATGCCCAGTACCCTTTGTTCAATCTCCCGGGCCGATTCGTACAGCGAATCGTCTGCCACCACAAACCGATCTATCCCCAGCGTCTCCAGTACTCGCCGCCCCTCCGGCGATTCATCCATCGCCAGTAGCAGGCCCTGCAATTCTGAGTACAACTGGGGTCGGATATTCGGGTTCACTACTACGGGCGGTATGCCGAAATCGGTTGACCGATGTATGATGCGAACCTTCTGTGCCAGCTCTGGCTCACGCGCCAGCAGATATTCAAAAATCAGGTTGTCAACCGCCGCGCCGTCTGCCAGCCCGCTCGCCACCGCTTGAATGGCCGCATCGTGGCTGAATGTAAAGAACGTCCGGGCAAAATAACTCTCGGGGGTTTCACCTCGCTGCTGCAAGAGATAGAGTGGATACAGCCGCCCGGTATTCGACAGGGGATCCGTAAACGCAAAAGTTGCCCCCCGCAGGTCCTCAAATCGCTCCGCCGCACTGGCCGCTGGCACAATCACCCAAGACTGGTAAGTGTTCCCTCCATTGATTTCAGGGACAGCCAATATCCGCATCTCAAAATCCCGCACGCCCAACAAATACGCGCCCGTACAAACAAATGCGATATCCACCTCGCCCAGCTCAATCAGGTCGTTTATTTCTTCATAACTGGCGCGCTGCACCAATTCCACCGGGCGGTTTAATCTGACCTCCAGATAGTTCAGCAAATCGAGATAACTCTCTGCCGTGCCCTGCGGAGAAATGACCGCCGCCACTGCGACCCGCAGCGGGATGACATCAGCCACCGCTGGCGGCGGCAAGGGCTCAACGACACTGAAATCAATGCGACTTCCCCCTGCCAAATCTGGCGCAGCAATACACCCACCTGTTGCGCCAGCGAGCATGACGCACAATATGACCTTCCGGAACAACCTATCCATACTGCACACCTCAAGCATACAATACCCCGAAACTTCTTCAGCGGCTATGGAAGACTTGTAAGCAAATCAGCGGTACATCTGACCCGTCCTATAATTACCGGATTTGGTAAATTTTATTGGGAGTCTGGCTCCCCCTGCACATTTCAGGTAGAATGAATGCACAAAATTCCCACCGCCCCAAACTGATGAGTTTCAGGCTGGGCAGGCAGAAATCCCCGTATACTTGCGCTGGCCCTGATACCCGTCGGGACCGCCAGCAAACGAAAACCGGAAACCTCCCAAGGTTCCGGTTTTTTGTTTTCGAATTCCAAAAATCCTTGACAGCCGCTTGCAATCGGCAAACAATGAGAGTATGCATTTTCCCGTTGTCCCTCTCCCCTAAGGCCACCCGATGGAAACTCCTGCGATAAAGATAGAAAATGTTACAAAAAGGTTTGGCAAAATTCAGGCCGTCTCGGAGCTCTCCCTGCAAGTCCAGCCCGGGCAAATCTACGGCCTGCTGGGGGCCAACGGGGCGGGCAAGACCACCCTGCTGCGGCTCATCAGCGGCGCGACCCGGCCCAATTCCGGCCAGCTGGCGGTGCTCGGTCTACACCCCATGCGCCAGCGCCACACCCTGCGCACCCGGTTCGGCTACATGCCGCAAACCCCGGCTCTGTATGAAGACCTCACCCCCATCGAAAACATTACCTTCTTTGGCCGCGCCCAGCCCCAGCCCGACTTAAAGCGCCGCGTGGCCGAAGTGCTTGACTTCGTCGGGCTGACCGAGCGCGCCCGCCAGCCCGTGCACGGCTTTTCAGGCGGCATGAAGCAGCGCGTCTCGCTGGCCTGTGCCCTCGTCCACCGGCCGCCCCTCCTGTTGCTGGATGAACCCTCGGCCGGGGTGGACCCCAAGTTGCGGGCGGCCTTCTGGCAGCATTTCCGCGACCTGGCTGCGGGCGGCACGACCATCCTGTTAAGCACGCACCAGATGGATGAAGTCCTGCACTGCGACCGGGTGGCCGTGCTGCGCGCCGGTGAAATCCTGGCCGAGGACACGCCCCAGAACCTGCTCTGGCGCGGGCAGGCGCGCCTCAAGGTCTGGCAGGGCGGCCAGCTTCATACCCACACTCTTTCGGATGTACCCGCCGGACTGCCGCCCGCGTTGCAGGCCTACGGCCTCGCCCCGGATGTCAGCCGCATTGAGCTGGAAACGGACACATTGGAAACCATCATTCTCAACCTGATTGACGAAAAGAGCCGCCATGCTTAACCGCAGCCTTGCCATTGCCCGCCGTGTCTTCGCCCAACTGATTCGCGACCACCGCTTCGTCGCAATTTCGATGGTCGTGCCGGTCGTCGTCATCTATGTCTTCAAAGTATTCTTTGATGCCGCCGCCACGCCACTGATTAAGGCCTCGATTTTTGTCGTGCCCTACGGCGCGTTTTTCGTGCACTTCATTACCTATGTGCTGGCGGCGATTGTGCTCGTCCGCGAGCGCACCGCCAACACCCTGGAGCGCATGTTCATCGCCGGCTTCCGCCGCAGCGAAATCATCCTCGGCTATGTCGGCGCCTATTCCACCCTCGCCACCCTGCAGAGCCTCGTGGTGCTGGTCGGTTTGCAGCTGCTGTTTGAACTGGATTACGACCTGCCCCAGTTTCTATCGCTCTATCTGGTGATGTGGCTGCTGGCGGTCATCAGTATGGCGCTGGGGGTGCTGGTCTCCAACTTCGCCCGCAACGAGGGCCAGGTCTTCCCCTTCATCCCGCTCATCATGCTGCCGACCATCTTTTTCTCCGGCATCATTATCGCGGTCGAGAAACTGCCCGAATGGGCGCAACGGTTGAGTTTCCTCACCCCGCTCTACTACGCCAATGAAGTAATCCAACAACTGATTGAAGGCCAGACGCTGGCGGATGCCGCCCCCGACCTGGGCGGGCTGATGGGCTATGGCCTGGCCATTCTGCTGCTGGCGAACATCACCCTGCGCGAACGCGATTAATCTCCCCAGCGTATTTGGGCCTTGAACCATATAATTGCCGCCATCAGAAGCATAAGCTTGCCAAAAGTACCCGTCCCGGCAACTCGATTTGTCAGGCTTTTGCAAAGCGACTATTATTTAGAGGCATGGGCTACGCGAATGGAACCTTGGCCTATATTGTCCGGAAATATGCCAGATTGAGTGAAAGAGAACTAACTTCGGAAGCATAAGTTTGCCGTGGCGGAAAACTTATGCTTCAAGTCCCACCCATGAACCGTGAAGAGATTTACACATGGAAACAGTACCTAGAAAGTTTCGAAACAACTCTTGGAAATGTTTCCAGATACCTGATATTGAACGGAAGCCATGGAGGTTGAGATGGCGCTTTCTTCCGCCCCTTTGAGATCACCACGAATCCGCGGTTTTGTATTGAATGTTGTTGCTGCCATTCTTTTGGTGTCCATGGTGGGTTGTTCCAAGCCAATAGGCGAATCAGCTGAAGCCCCTTTTAGTGAAGAAAACTCAACTTTATTGGCAGAGGCAACTCTTATAGTAACTTCAACTCACGCCCCAGAGCAGGCCCTAACTCCTGGGTCAACGCCTACTCCGTTGTTTCAGGTTCCAGGATTGTTTAATGGCTTGCCATTTTTGGAAATTGCACCAGACAATGACAGCGAGTTTTCACCCTTGTGGTCACCTCAAGGAGATTATGTTGCATACACAAACCGATATAACTGCGACTTTCATGAAGGTGGCAACGGCCTCGTCAATGTGCAATCGTGTGAGGGAAGCGAAATCTTTCTTGCCCGTGCAGATGGATCCGGTGCAATGCAATTGACTAGATTCGGTCAATCCCCTTTCATTTTGCTCGGCTTGGGGGCCTGGCATCCTGACGGATCCCAGATTGCATTCTCCTATTTCGCAAGCCCGTCGAGTCCTTTGCTTGTTGGATCAATCGATGTTGGGGAGGCCATGGTACGCCCAATGGGCGTCGCGGGAATTATTCCGATCATAAAGCCAGAAGAAAATCAATACATTACCGGGTTTTCGTGGTCTCCAGATAACACTCGTATTGCCTACAGTTTCGCCACGGGCCAGCCGAACGACTATTCTGCAGGGCAAGGTGGCCCATCTGCGCTGGTTATTGCCACCTTAGAAGGAGAACAACTTCTGCGAATCACTGCTCCAAGCGAACAAGGAGAGATAGCAGAACCTCTATGGTCGCCGGGTGGTACATGGATTGCCTATTACTCAGACTTTATAATTCCTGAACTTAGCGTCCTGAACGTTCTAACGGGCGAGAGTGCCATCATAGATGGAGGCTCTTACGGGTTTTTTTGGACCAATCACAACAATTGGCTGATAAACTGGCAAAGCCCATTTGAATCCGATGGATCGCAAGTTCTTATCAATGTGGCAACTATGGAGAAACACAGGCTGCCAACGGTTTTTACTTCAGCGAGTATTTCTCCTGACGGACGCTGGTTGGTAAGTGCAGATTCGTCTGCTAATAACGCTTATGACCTTTATCTCTATGATATGTCCTGGTTTACGCCGGGCGATGATTGACGGCTGTCAGGGAAGGGAGTAAGGGTGACAGGAGAAAGTCTAGAAATGAAGAAAGAAGACTTGCGCAACCCACTCCTGGTTAGCTTGGTAGCTTGAACCCTATAATTGCCGCCATCAGAAGCATAAGATTGCCGCAACGGCAAGCTTATGCTTCAATGCCCGTATTTCAATAAGAACAGGGCTGGCGATACGCCAACCCTGTTTATCAGTCTGCCACAATCTACGGGCTTAATCGTCGTCTTCTTCTTCATCCTCGTCGTCATCATCGTCATTGCCGGGCTTGTCATCAGGCTTGCCAATCAGGCCGAGTTCTTTCTTGACCGCGCCCCAGTTGCCGAGTTCTTCGTGCAGGGCGACCACTTCGGCCAGAGTCAGGTCGGCGGATGCGGCGATGTTAATCGCCTGCATGATTTCGCCCACCCCCAGCCCGCCCTCGCAGAAGAGTTCGAGCAAGGTGGCATAGGTCACGCCGCCCTGGCGCGCCAGCGTGGTCAGGCGCGGGTGCTGGCGGGCGGTGTCGGTGCAAAATGTGCTGACTTCTTCGTCTTCGGTTTCCCCGGCTTCAATTACTTCTTCCACCAGGTCATTGAAATCTTCATCCAGCGGCAGTTGGGTCCCCGGCTGCACCGCCGAAACATCCAGCTCTTCCGGCGCAATCACGGTGAACACCAGCCCGTCGCCGGTTTCTATCTCCAGCGAATTGGTATCGGCGTCCACCGAAAGCACCGCGTACGGTCCCTTGCCCACGCCAGCCCCACAGCCGCTCAACACCAGTGCCGCGAGCGCCAGCAACAAAATGATCCGTTTCATGGTCTGCTCCTTCTCTCTTTCCCTTATCATACCCATTTCCCAAGCGTCATTCAACCGTCAGAAACGTAAGTTTCAGGCGTCCTGCTCTTCGCGCCAGAACTGGCTCATGTAGATGTCGTAATAAAAGCCCTTTTTCGCCAGCAATTCGGTATGTGTGCCGCGCTCCACAATCCGGCCGCCATCCAGCGCCAGCACCTGGTCGGCATTGCGGATGGTGCTCAAGCGGTGCGCAATCACAAACGAGGTGCGCCCGGCCAGCAGCTTCTCCAGCGCCGCCTGAATCAGACGCTCGGTGCGAGTGTCCACGCTGGAAGTGGCTTCATCCAGAATCAGGATGCGCGGATCGGCCAGCGAGGCACGCGCAATCGCCAGCAATTGACGCTGACCCTGGCTCAAGCCGCTGCCGCGCTCGCCCAGCACGGTCTGGTATTTATCCGGCAAACGGTCAATGAACGTATCGGCGCGTGCCAGTTGGGCGGCCGCCAGCACTTCGTCATCGCTGGCGTCCGGCCGCCCGAAACGGATGTTTTCCATGACCGTATCGCTGAACAGGAAGGTATCCTGCAACACAATCCCGATTTGCCGCCGCAGGCTGGCGAGGTCGACCCCGCGCACATCCTGCCCGTCAATTTTCACCGAGCCGCCAGTGACATCATAGAAGCGTGGGATGAGGTTGATGATAGTGGTCTTACCCGCCCCGGTCGGGCCAACAATCGCCACCATCTGCCCCGGCTCGGCGGTGAAGTCAATCCCGCGCAGTACCGGCTCGCCGGCCTTGTATTCGGCGGTCACGCCCGCAAACTCCACTCGCCCCTGAATTTCCGGCATGACGGGCGCGTCCGCCGGGCTTTCCAGCCCCGGCTTGACATCCAGCAGGCCGAATATGCGCTCACCGCCCGCTACCGCGCTCTGGATGTTGGTCCACAGCACGGATATCTGTTGAATCGGCTGGTTGAAGCGTTGCACATATTGCAAAAAGGTGATGACCAGCCCCAACGACACTGTGGTGCCAAAGAGCAGATTGCCCTGCAGCAGGGCCAGGCCGCCTGCGCCCACCACCACCGCCAGCCCGACATAGCCCAGGGCTTCCAGCGCCGGTTGCAGGGCGCTGGTGTAGGCCACGGCCTTGATGTTGGCATCCCGGTTGGCGGCGTTCGTCACCCGGAAGTTTTCAATATTTTCGTCGGCCCGGTTGAAGGCCTGCACTTCGCGCACCGCCGAAATCGTTTCCTGCAATTCGGCGTTCACGCTGCCCATCTCGAGCCGCGTCTGGCGGAAGGCCTTGCGCGCCTGCCCGGAGAGCCACAGGGTCGCCCCAATCATGGCCGGTACGGTAATCAGGCTCAAGAGCGCAAACGGCACACTGCGGCTCAACATGGCGTAGGCCATCCAGACAATTAACAGCGCACCACTCAACACATTCACCAGCGCGAACGAAATCGCCTGGGCAATCGTCTCGGTATCGCTGGTAATGCGGCTCATCAGGTCGCCGGTTTCATGCTCGCCATAGTAGGTCATCGGCAGGCGGTGCAAGTGCTCAAAGACTTCCACCCGCAGAGTACGCAAAACCTGCTGGCCAGACCAACTCATCAGGAAGAAGGTCAGGCCGGTCAGCCCGCTGGTGATTATATAGAGCACCACCACAATCGAGACCGTCCGCCCCAGCCCCGCCAGGCGCGCCGCCGCATCCATCCCGGCCAGGTCCGGCCGGGCAAAGCCGCCCAGCGTCAGCAGCCCCTGCACGATCCCTTGGGTGATGCCCTGCGGTTCGCCCGCCAGCCAGCAATTGCTCTGCGGCAGGTCATCGCCCAGAGCCGCCCCCAGCCCACCGGCTTCGGGCGGCGCAGTCGGTATCAGGTAGCAGTCCACCACCTGCCCGATGACATCCGGGGCGGTGACCTGCGCCCAGTTGGTCAGGATAATTAACAAGGCCGTCATTACCAATGCCAGCCCAAACGGCCGAAAATAGCGCCCAAAGCGCGCCAGGGTCGCTGATACCCGTTGGGGTTTCAGCGTGTCCTGCTCCATCAAACGCCGCATTCCTTGCGGTCCACCAAACATAGGCTATCGCTCCACTCTCATCTTAAGTCAGGCCGCGCCGGTCGGCTGGGCATCATCTACCAATTGCGAGGTGTAAATCTCGGCATACACCGGGCTGCCTTCCATCAGGTCGGCATGCCGGCCGCGCGCCACCACCCGGCCCTTCTCCAGCACCAGGATCTGGTCGGCGTTTTTCACCGTGCTGATGCGCTGGGCAATCACAAAACTGGTGCGCCCCTGCATCAGCCCGTCCAGCGCCCGCTGGATTTCGGCTTCGGTGGCGAGGTCCACGCTGGAGGTCGAATCATCCAGAATCAGGATGCGCGGGTCGAGCAGCAGGGCGCGTGCGATGGCTATGCGCTGTTTCTGGCCGCCGCTCAAGGTCGACCCGCGCTCGCCCACCGGCGTGTTGTAGCCCAGCGGAAAGCCCTGAATGAATTCATGCGCTGCCGCCGCCTTCGCCGCGGCTTCAATATCGGCCTGGCTGGCTTCCGGCTTGCCATAGGCAATGTTCTCGGCAATCGTCCCCGCAAACAGAGTGGTCTCCTGCAACACAATCCCGATTTGCTTGCGCAGCGAGTCAAGGGTGACTTCGCGCAGGTCGTGGCCGTCAATCCGCACCCGCCCTTCGGTGGGGTCATAAAAGCGCGGCAGCAGGTTGATGATGCTGGTCTTGCCGGAACCGGTTGCTCCCAGCAAAGCCACGGTCTCGCCGGGTTGGGCTTCCAGCGTAATCTCGGCCAGCACCGGCTCGCCGCTGCTGGTGTAGCGGAAACTGACATTCTCAAACGTCACCGCGCCCTGAATCGCCGGCAACTCTCTGGCGCCGGGCTGGTCGGCCACATCCACCTGGGCATCCAGCAACTCAAACAGGCGCGTAGCCGAGGCCGAGGCCTGGCCCATCTGGGTAATCACAAAACCGAACTGGGCGATCGGCAGGAACAAATAAATCAGGTACAGGCTGAACTCCTGCCACTCACCCAGCGTGAGCGTACCGGCCAGAATCTGCCCCCCGCCGTAAAACAAAATCGCAGTCTGTCCCAGGCTGGCAATCAGAAACACCAGCGGAAACAGGAACGCGAACAGGCGCGCCAGAAAAATCTGCTGGTCCATCAGCCGCTCGGCCGCCGTACGGAACTTGGCCTGCTGTTCGCGCTCGCGCACAAAGGCCTGCACCAGCTTGATGCCCGCCAGATTCTCCTGCAGCACGGTATTGAGAGCCGAGAGCCGCACCTGCACTTCCGCAAACAATGGCTGGCTGATGATGCCGAAAATCATAAACAGCACAAACGCCAGCGGCAGAATCGGCATCGCCACCCAGGCCAGGGCGGCATTGGTGGTGAACAACAAAATCAGCGTTCCGACAATCAGGATGAACGCCCCCACCAGTTGCAGCAGCCCCTGCCCGATGAACAGGCGCACTTTTTCCACATCATCGGTCGCCCGGATCATCAATTGCCCGGTCTGGTTCTGGTCATGGTAAGAGAACGACAGGCGCTGGATTTTGGCAAACAGGTCATTGCGCAGGTCAAAGGCCACGCTCTGCGAGTTGCGCTCGGCCCAGTAGGCCTGCAAAAACACAAACACGCCCCGCAGCGCCGCAAAGGCCACCACGCCCACTGCTAGCGCCACCAGCCGGTCAGGGGCGGCGATTTGCAGGGTGATGAAATGCTGCGTTACTTCCGCCAGCGTCCAGCCGGTTGGCAGGTCCAGTGCTGTCAGCAATTGCGGCAAAGCCTGCGCCACAAACTCGGCCGGTATCATTTCCAGCTGCTCCAGGATAATCTTCGCCAGCGCGCCTTCGGTGACGGTATCAATAATCAGGCGGATGAAGCGCGGCACCGCCAGTTGCGCCAGAATCGCCACCAGCAGAAACAGATAGGGCAGGCTGGCCTGCCCGCGGTAATTAAGCAGATACCGGAACACCCGCCGCAGGGATTTCATGTCCATCCGCGGCCGCCCGCCGCCCGGCCGGCCGTCTCGTTTGGCTTTCTTCAACGTGTTTCTCCTTGGCCCGCCGCTTCCGTGCGGGGTATATCCGAATCAGTGGTTTGCCCGGCCGCCAGCAGCGCCAGCAGCGCCGCCCGGATGCGCTCTTTCTCGGTTTCGTCCAGCCCGGCCGCCAGTTGCGCCAGCCCGGCATGCCGGGTGGCAATCGCCGCATCCACCAGCGCCTGCCCTTTGGCGGTCAGCGTCAGCGTTTTGGCGCGCCGGTCGCTTTGCATGGCCTGCCGAACCACCAGTCCTTCATCCACCAGCCGCTGGATTAACTGCGACGCAGCCGGGTTGCTGATGTCCAGATGGCTGCCGACTTCCGAGACGTTGCACTCGCCGCGGTAGTGCAGCCGCATCAGGGTTTGCATCTGCGGCGCCGAAATGCCGGCCTCGCGCGTAAACTGCCAGAAGGCCTGCATGGCGCGTTGCAGCATGCGGTCGTTCCAGGCCGCCAGGGCCGCTTCAAAAGTCAAATGGTCGTCTGTCAAGCGCGCTCCGGAATAGTTAAGCAGGGTTAACTATACTCCCGATTCCGGATTTTTCTGAATA
>JANJTX010000087.1 GCA_024710875.1 Anaerolineales bacterium
GCCCGGTTTAGGGGACTGGCTCGATGACGAGCAGCGAGCTGACATCTTCGAGGGCGAGCTTGGGCTGGTCGATAATCCAGCCGGTGAAACGGTCGGTGCGGAAGGCCTGGACGGACTGGTCGTAGAAGGGGATGATGTAGACGATGTCGTCAAAGGCAATCTGCTGCAACTCGTGCACCATATCGATGCGGGTCTGCAAGTCGAGTTCGACGGCTTGAGCGTAGTAGAGTTCATCATAGGCCGGGTTGGAGTAGCCGGTTTCGCTGGTGCCGGTGGGGATTTCATCGGTGGTCATGACCGAGAGCAGGAAGCCGGGGTCGGGGTCTGAACCCCAGCCCCAGATGATGAGGTCAAAGTCAAAGACCGGGCAGCAGACGGCGGTGAGGGTGTCCGGGTCGAGGGCCTGGAGTTGCAACTGGACGCCGATGAGGGCGTACATTTCGCTCAAGAGCTCGGCTTCACGCGGGGCGGTGGTGCTGTCGCTGGGCCAGTTGAGGCGGAAGGAGAGCGGGTTGCCGCCGCCGGGCATTTCACGCACGCCATCGGCATCGGTATCCAGGTAGCCGGCATCGTCGAGAATCTGGTTGGCGAGGTCGACGTTGAATTCATAGTCAACGATGGAGTCGTTGTACCAGACGCCGAGGCCATCCGGCAGGAGGGCGGTGCCGGGGGTGCCGAGGCCGAGCAACACGACATCGATAATCTTCTGCTTATCGGTGGCGTGGGCGAGGGCGAGGCGGACGTTGCGGTCGCGCAGGGCAGGATGGCCGGTGCACAGGCCGTCATCCGGCGGACAGGTGGTCTCATCGGTGAGGTTAAAGATGATGTCTGAAACCGCCGGAGCAGCCGGAGCGCCGTTGACGACCTGGATGTCGGCTTCGTTGCGCAGGCTGGGGACGGCGGTATTGGTCATCTCGGTAATCATATCCACTTCGCCGGCACGCAGGGCCTGCACGAGGGCATCGGTATTGCCATAGGTGCGGAAGACGACGCCGTCAATTTTGGCGTTGTAGAGCGGGTGGTTGCGCACGGCCTCGAGCTGGACGTATTCATTCTGGACGTAGTCCACGAGCTTGAAGGGGCCGGAGCCGACCATGGCGGTGTTTTCAAATTCGGCGGCGCTGGCGCCCTCCAGTTCACCCCAGATGTGCTGGGGGAGGACATAGAGGAAGACTAACTGGCTTTCCATGTTGGGGATGGCTTCCGAGAGGGTGATGACGACGGTGCTATCATCCGGGGCTTCGACCGAAGCGAAGTAATCGGTGTAAATGGGCAGGAAGGCGAAGTCCTGATTGGATTGGTAGAAGTTGTAGCTGAAGGCGATATCGCGGGCGGTGAGGGGTTGGCCATCATGCCAGGTGATGCCGGAACGAATCTTGAAGGTCCAGGTGATGCCATCCTCGGAGACTTCGGCGGATTCGGCCAGTTCGAGCGAGTAGGAGCCATCCAGGTTTAGCTGGTACATGGAGTCGTAGACCAGTTCAAAGAGGGTGTAGGCTTCGGAGAGGACGGCGGTGCCGGGGTTGAGGGTGTCCGGGCTGCCGCCCCAGCCGATGCGAACCTGGACGGGTTCACTGGCAGGGCTGGGGGAATCGGCGGGGGCGCCGGTATCCGCTTCAGTGGGGGCGGCCGGGGCGGCGGGGCTGCCGCAGGCGGCCAGCACCAGCGCGAGGGTGAGCGCCAGTGCAAACAGGGTGTAGCGTTTGGTCATCTCTTGGTCTCCTCTGTGGTTGGGGTGGCTGACTGACAGGTGTCAGACAACCGTGATTTTGAAAGTATAGACACTTTCAGGTTGATATGCAACGGGCAATTTATCAGGGCAGCGGGTTGGGTGGGTAGTTGCCGGGCGGGGCGTACCAATCCTGCGGGTCGACGCCGGGGGTGGTCTGGCCAGCGGACACGGTGACAGTCAGCAGGCTGTGGTCGGGACAGTCGACCGAGAGGCCGCAGGGGACGGCGGCAGTGTAGCCGCCAGCGTAGCCGGTGTTATCGTCGGTGATATAGGCAATGACGGTGTAGTTCCCGGCGGGCAGGTTTTCCAATATATAGGTGGTGGTGTTCTGGGTGGTCTGAACATAGAAATAGTCGCCGGTTTCCGTATTGGTGGCAACGATGTCCAGCGGGGGGATGAAGGAGCTGGGGTAGCTCAAATTGCCAGAAATCGCGCCAGTGGCCGCGACCGGGGCGGCGGTGGCCGGGACGGTGGTTGGTTCTGCAGTGGGTGCGGCGGCTTGCAGGGTAGCAGCCACAGCGGTGGCGACGGGGTCAATGGCGGGCGCGCCGGCTTGCAACGTGGCGGCGACATCGGTGGCGATGGCGGCGGCGGGGTCGGTGGCCGGGCCGCAGGCGGCGAGCAGGAGGGAGACGGACAGAAGGGGGAGCAGGAGTTTTTTGAACACGGGTCACCTTACGAGGGAGATGGTTGGGATAGGTAAATTGTCTCACAAGTCTGACATTTTACGGGCAGTGATGGCGGTGGAGGGCATTTTGGGGTAAAAGGGAGGGGAGGAATTCAACTGCCGATAAGGAGAGCCAGAATGGATGTTCGTGAGTTGATGAAGGGGATGCACGGCCAATGGGCAGGGCGGAGCGAACTGCACATGGCGCCGGGGACGCCGATGCATGAAAGCGACTCGCGGCTGCGGGTTGGGCCGGTGGCGCTGGGTCAGTTTGTGGCGCTGGATTACTCTTGGGACTATGAGGGGCGGCAGGAAGGCTGGCTGCTGCTGGCGAAGGGGGCGAGCGCGGAAGCCGTGAATGCGGTGTGGGTGGATAGCTTTCACACCATGGAGGGCATTATGAGTTTTGAGGGGAGTGTGGACGCCGCAGGGCTGGCGAAGGTTACCGGCTCGTATTCGTTTGGGGATGCGCCGCCGTGGGGCTGGCGGATTGAGCTCGGCGGCCAGCCGGATGGCGGGCTGAACATCACGATGTATAACATTGACCCCGAGGGGACGGAGTACCTGGCGGTGAAGGCGGATTACAGGCGAGTAGTTCAGGCAGATTGCTTATAGATTTTGTCTGCGCCGGTTGGGGCGCGAATCATCAGCGTTTCCACGGGCGGATAGACTTCCAGCACGGCGTGATAAACCCCGGCAGGGAAACAGCAGAATTCCCGCGGACCAACGATATAGGTTTCGTCTTCCACTGTGACTTTTATTGAACCGCTTAGGATTATGAAACACTCATCGCTATTCTGATGCAAGTGGGGGACTTCACCAGATCCGACCCAACTATGGGGAGTGTTGTTGTACCAGATTTGAAATTGGCTGGAAACAAACCCGAGTTCATCCCGTGGTTGCGGGCCCACCAGCAGGGTGGAATGTTCAGGTAGTTTGGCATGGTGAAACTTGGAGCGAGGCGTGGACATATGAGCACCTCCAAAGGCAGGGCTGGCTGGAACCGCCAGATTAATCAGGCAGGCGGACATCCGGGAAGCGGGTGGTGGCGAAAGAGAAGTGGAGCTGGGCGAACTGCCAGCCGCTTTCGGTACGGACGGCCACGGCGGTGAAGCGCAGCGGCCAGATGAACTGGGCACCTTTTTCCAGTTCGTAGAGGGTGTTGCTGGCGCCGCGCAGGATTTCGCGCAATTTTTCGGGGGCGGTTTGGGCCGGGTCTTCCAGCAGGGCGGGTAGCGAGGCAAGATAATTTTCGTAAGCGTCCGGGCCGATGGTGTTGGCCACGGTGGCAAGGGCGGAGACCCAGGCGGCATCGGTCTGGGCGTGAATTTGCAGTGAGTCAAAATCGAGTTGGAAATCTCCCCAGGATTGCCAGTCGCCTTCTATCAGGGTACGGACAGCCTCGTGGCCGCGCAACCACTCGCCCTGACTGGGGCGGATGCCGTTGGTGCCGATGGCTTCGGCTGCAGGGGTGAACAGGCGCATGAACTCGTCCAGCTTGGCGGGGTCGCGCTGCGTGTAGCCATGCTGGAAGGTGGTAAGGAGGGCGAGGATTTCAGATTGGGGGGACATGGGGACTCCGGCGGGTGAACATCAGGCGCGGGCGAACATGCATTTGAGGTAGGCGCCTTCGGGGTAAGTAATGGGATGATCCGCGGGGTGGGTGGTGCGAGTGATTTCATCAAGCGGGCGGCTGGCTTCATTGGCGGCGTAGTGCAGGAGGGCGAAAAAGTCCTCGGCGGAGATGCGGCTGGAGCAGGAGGCCTGGACGAGCAGGCCGCCGGGGGCGAGGACCGCCAGGCCGAGGCGGGTGAGGCGCTGGTAGGCATGCAGGGCGGCCTCCACCTGGGCCTGGGTGTGGGCGAACATGGGCGGGTCGAGGATGACGACGTCAAACGTGCGATTCTGGTGGGCGAATTGTTCAAGCGCGGCGAAGGCATCGGCGGCGAGGGTTTCGTGCTGGGCGGTGGCGACGGCCGGTATGTGCTGGTTGTGGGCGAAGTTGCGCTCGGCGGCGGCGAGGGCCGGGGCGCTTAAGTCCACGCTGGTGATGTGGGTCGCCCCGCCGCGGGCGGCGTAGAGCGAGAAACCGCCGGTGTAGGCAAAAACATTCAGGACGGATTTTCCGGCGGTGTGGGCTTCGAGTCGGGCGCGGTTGTCGCGCTGGTCGAGGAAGAAGCCGGTCTTCTGGCCCAGAATGGGGTCGGCTTCAAAGGTCAGGCCGTTTTCCTGAAAGAGCAGCGGGCCGGTGAGGGGCGGGCCATGCAGGATGAGGCCATCGGCGAGGCCATGAAGATTGCGGGGCTGTTTGAGCAGGGCGCGGCTGAAGCGCAGGAGGATGCGCGCGGCGGGCTGGAGGGAAGTGAGGGCGAGCAGGGCTTCGAGCACTTGCGGCAGGTGGGGCACCCAGGCCGGGGTGTAGAGCTTGAGGACGAGGGTATCGGCGTAGCGGTCGATAACGAGGCCGGGCAGGCCGTCATTTTCGCCATGCACGAGGCGGTAGGCGTTGGTGCGGGCCGGGTCGACCAGGTCGTAACGATCAAGGATGGCGTTGGTGAGGCGGGTCTTGAAGAAGTCGGTATTGATAGTGGCGGGCTGGCGGGCCTGCAGGATGCGCACGCGCAGGGGCGAGGTGGGGTCGTAGAGGCCGATGGCGAGGAAGGCGCGTTTGGAATCGAAAATGACGGCCAGGTCGCCGGGCCGGTTGGTGTTCTCCGGGCTGGACTGGTGGGTGATGGATTGGTCGAAGAGCCAGGGGTGGCCGCGGCGGATGGCGCGCTCGGCGGCGGGGGAGACGCGTAAGGCGATCCGCGTGCTGGCCGGGGGCGGGAGGTGGGCGAGGGGCATGAGTTTACGGCCGCGGCTGGCAGAATTCGCGCAGGCGGCGGTAGACCCAGCGGCGGACATCCGGCGGGAGTTCCCGGCTGCGGGCGGTGAACTGGCGGCGCAGGGTGAGCGGGTCGAGGAGGCCATCGGCGACGAGCATGGGGCTGGCTTTTTTGAGCGAGCCGAATTCGCCTTCATCCACGCGGAAGTGGGAGAAGCCTTGGCGGGCGCGCCACACGAGGGCGTATTCGTGGCGGTCGCGCTTGTAGCAGAGCTGCATGTGGGTGAAGGCCTCGCCGGTTTGCCAGAGGATGAGGTCGAAAGTTTCATCGGCGAACCAGCGGCGGGGCGGCTCCCCTTTGTTTTGGCGGACGGATTCTTCGCGCAGCATGTCTGAATTGTACAGCGGATTGTGTGGATTTCTCCGCAAACTCTCCATATTGTCTGGCGCGGGTCTCCATAATTCCTCCACAGGCGCTTGATACAGTTAGCGGGTAAGAGAAACCAAACCTTGTGGAGGATGAGATGTTTTACAAAAGCGTAATTGCACGGCTGATCGGGATGCTGATTTTTGTGGCGGTGCTGGGCACGGTGGGCTATATAGCCTACCAGGCCGGGGCGGCGGGGAACACGGCGGGCGTGGAACTGCCGCTGGGGCTGGCCGGGCTGGGGGCGCTGTGCCTGGGCGGGGCGTTGTTCTTCATGACGGTTGGGGCGCTGGTGTTCGTGTTCTGCCCGTTTGGGCGGCGCGGCCGGATGAAGTCACAGGAATTTGACAGCTAACTATTTACTAACCAAGGAGAGCAAGACTGATGAAAGCGCTGGTACGTACAAATTATGGCATGGAGAATGTCGTGCAGGTCGTTGAGGTGGAGAAGCCGGTTCCGGCGGACAACGAAGTATTGGTGAAGGTGCGGGCCTCTTCACTGAATGCCGCTGACTGGTACGGGATGGCCGGGCGGCCGTTCATCGGGCGGATGGGCGGCGGGATCTTCAAGCCCAAGGACAAGCGGCTGGGGGTGGACTTCGCCGGGGTGGTGGAGGCAGTTGGGAAGGATGTGACCGACTTCCAGCCGGGGGATGAGGTCTTCGGTGGGCGGAATGGCGCCCTGGCGGAGTATGTGTGCGTGCGGAAAGCCATCGTGCGCAAGCCGGCCAACGTGACCTTTGAAGAGGCGGCGGCGGTGCCGGTGGCGGCTCTGACGGCCCTGCAGGGGCTGCGCGACAAGGGGGACCTCCAGCCGGGGCAGAAGGTATTGATTATCGGGGCCTCGGGGGGCGTGGGGATGTACACGGTGCAAATCGCCAAGGCGCTGGGGGCGGAAGTGACAGCGGTGTGCAGCACGAACAATGTGGAAACGGCGCGGGCGATTGGGGCCGACCAGGTGATTGACTACCGGCGCGCGGATTTCTCCAAAAGCGGGCAGCGTTACGACCTAATTGTCAATGTGGCCGGGGCGCCGACCTGGGCGCAGTGCAAGCGGCTATTGACGCCGGAGGGGACGCTGGTGCTCATCGGCGCGCCGAAGGGCGGCGGCCTGATTGGGCCATTGAGTTACATCCTCAAGATGCGGCTGGCGACCGGGCTTGCCCGCCGAAAGATGGTATTTTTCATCGCCCAGTTCAACCGGCCGGACATGCAAACGCTGGCTGACCTGCTGGAAAGCGGAAAGATAAAGTCGGTGATTGATAAGCGGTTCACGTTGGAAGAGGGCGCGGCGGCGTTTGCGTACATGGGCGAGGGGCATGCGCGCGGCAAAGTCGTGGTGGAGGTTTCAAAAGGGTGATGCCGGGCGCAGCGGGCTGAAGCCCGCTGTCTGAACCGGGCGGCAGGGTCGCACGGCGCGGCAAATCCCTTTATACTCCTCGTATGACTGACCTGATTCTGGTAGTGGATGATGAGCCGAAAATCGTGCGGCTGGCACGCGATTACCTGGAAAAGAATGGCTTCCGGGTGGTGACGGCGGCGGATGGGCAGGCGGCGCTGGCGATGGCGCGGCGTGAGAAGCCGGACCTGATTGTGCTGGATTTGCTGCTGCCGAAACTGGATGGCCGCGAAGTGTGTCGGATTTTGCGGCGCGAGAGCGGCGTGCCGATCATCATGCTGACGGCGCTGGCCGAGGAAATTGACCAGGTGACCGGGCTGGAAATCGGGGCGGATGACTATATTACGAAACCCTTTTCGCCGCGGGCGCTGGTGGCGCGGGTACGGGCTTTGTTGCGGCGGACGCGGGGCGACGTGCGGCCGCCGAGCCTGCTGCGAGTGGGCGGGCTGGTAATTGATGTAGAGAAGTACAGCGTGACGGTGAACGATGCGCCGGTGAAACTGACGCCGAATGAGTTCCGGTTGCTGACGGCGCTGGCGAGCCGGCCGGGGCAAACGCTGACGCGGGCGCAATTGCTGGAAGACCTGCACGGGGCGACGGCGGGCTTTGACCGCAGCGTGGATTCGCACATTAAGAATTTGCGCAAGAAGCTGGAAGCGGCGGCGGGGGTAGCGGTGATTGAGACGGTGTATGGGGTGGGGTATCGGTTGGTGGGGAGTGGAGAGAAGTAATTGGTAATTGGTAATTGGCAAA
>JANJTX010000091.1 GCA_024710875.1 Anaerolineales bacterium
CGAGTAAGCCGACGCTGCGAAGCAGCGTTCGGCCAGATGAGTTGGCGTAGCCAACTCCGGAATCCCAACCAACCCGCGCGCTCCATCCGGCAGGCTGGAAACAAATCAACTCCTGCCTGCCCCACTCCCTTTACATTCCCGCCTATCCCCTCGCCAACCCGCCGCCTTGCCAGTAGAATCAAGCAGGCGGTTTATGAACCGCCGTGGGGGTAGTGAAATCAAAGACTCTCGCAGTTCAGACAGCGGGCTTCAGCCCGCTGCGGCCCAGAAAACTCTCACCTCCCGCCGTCAAGCCCTTTACAAAAACATAGGACATATATGACACGATAGGACAAAATTTTAAATCGGGGTGTATGTATGTCACATCTTTTGTCACATCCCCCACTCTCGCAGACGCTTCCGGACACAGTCAGGACGCACCGCAGACACCGCGCGGACAGAGGGGGGGAGGGGCATGTCATCCTCAGACAGCGGGCTTCAGCCCGCTGCGCCTTGTGAGAGCCAGCGTTTCTCACCCCACTCCCCCTGTCCTCTCTTGACACGCCCGCCAATCAGGACTAAACTGGTCTGGATTTGTGAACAATCTCACAATACTGGTGGACGATACCATGAACGAAGAAGCGGTTTTACGCGCCGAACAGGTCACCAAGACCTACCAGATGGGCCATGTGGAAGTGTGCGCCCTGCGCACGGTGGATTTTGCCGTTGGGCGGGGCGAGTTCGTGGCGATTATGGGGCCATCCGGCTCCGGCAAGTCCACCCTGCTGCACCTGCTGGGCGGGCTGGACCAGGCCAGCGCTGGCGAAATCACCCTCGCCGGGCAGCCGCTTTCGCAGTTGAGCGATGACGAAATCACCGCCGTGCGCCGCCGCAAAGTCGGCTTCATCTTCCAGTTCTACAACCTGCTGCCAACCCTCTCGGCCGAAGAAAACATCGCCCTGCCGCTGGTCATTGATGGCCAGAGCGTCCTGCCGCACGCCGAGCGCATCCGCACCCTGCTCGATTTAGTCGGCCTCACCGACCGCGGCGGCCACCGGCCAGACCAGCTCTCCGGCGGCCAGCAGCAACGCGTGGCGATTGCGCGGGCATTCATCAACCAGCCTGAAATCGTGCTCGCCGATGAACCCACCGGCAACCTGGACTCGCGTTCCGGCACCGCCATCCTCGAACTGCTGCAACGCACCTGCCGCGAGATGCAGGCCACCATCCTGATGGTCACGCATGACGCCCGCGCCGCCTCCTATGCCGACCGGGTCGTCTTCCTCAAAGATGGTGAAATCGTGCATCACCTCGGCCAGAACGGCCAGGGCAACAGCATTCAGGCCATCATGGAAGTGATGGCCGGGCTGGAAGCCTAGCCCACTCCTCCGCCGCCATGCTCTTCAACCGCCCGCTGCTGGCCCCCTTTGCTTTTGCGCTGCGCAATATGCGCGCCCGCCTCGGCCGCACCCTGCTGACCGCCCTCGGCATTTCGCTGGGCGTGGCGGTCGTCCTGGCGATTCAGGTCACCAACACCAGCACGCTGGATACGATTAACGCCGTCTTCAACCTGGCCGCCGGCGAGGCCCACCTACTGATCACGACTGATAATCTGGTGGCCGGAGCGGGCGAAACCCTGCCGCAGGACCTCACCAACCGCATGGCGGCCTTTGACGAAGTCGAACTGGCCGCCCCCACCCTGCGCATCAACACCCTGCTGGCCAATGATGCCGAAGACTGGCAACTGGAAATCGGGTTTGCCGGCCCGGCCGCCGGAACCGTACTGCAACTGTACGGCGTGGATATTGACCTCGACCCGCAGGTACGCGTGTACAAACTGGCCGAGGGCCGCCTGCCCAACCCCGGCGCCTATGAGGCCGTCATCCCCGCCGACTACGCCCGCGAAAAAAACCTCACCCTCGGCAGCGACCTGCGCCTGCTGCTGCCCGGCGGCGGGCTGGGCCGCCTGGAGGTGGTCGGCCTGCTGGATAGCGAAGGCGTGGCGCTGTTCAACAACGGCGTGGTGGCCGTCGCCCCGCTGGATGTGGTGCAGGACCTCTTCAACCTGCGCGGCGAGATTGACGAAATCAGCCTGAAAATCGTGCCGGGCATCGCCAACAACCCGGATGCGCTGGAAGCCCTCAAGGAACGGCTGGAAGAGCGCACTGGCCGCAATGGGCGCGTGATTTTCCCGGCGGCGCGCGGCCAGCTGGTCAGCCGCATGCTGGCGAGTTATCAGGCTGGCTTGCAGATGTTCTCAGGCATCGCGGTTTTTGTGGGCACCTTTCTCATCTACAACACCTTTGCCATGACGGTCGTCGAGCGCACCCGTGAAATCGGCATGTTGCGCGCCATCGGCCTCAACCGCTGGCATGTGCTCGGGCTGGTGATGGTCGAAGCCGGGCTGCTGGCGGTGCTCGGCTCGCTGGCCGGGCTGCTGCTGGGCCTGGGGCTGGCGCGCGGCCTGATGCTGGTTACGGGCGCATTTCTGGCGGTGGGCGACTCGGTCCTCACCATCACGCCGGCCGCCCTGCTGCAAAGCCTGTTCGTCGGCATCGTCATCACGCTCGGGGCGGCGCTCTTGCCGGCATTGCAGGCCACCCGCATCAGCCCGCTGGAAGCCCTGCGGGTGCGCGCCCGCTCCAGCGAGCGCATTCGGCCAGTGGTGTGGCTGGCCGGGCTGGTGCTGCTGTTTACCGGCATCGCCAACATCTACTGGCTGGAGTTCCGGCCGAGCGTGTCTTTCAACATCCTGCAATTTTCCATTTTGCTGATATTAAGCGGCGCGACCCTGACCGTGCCGCTGGTGGTCGGCCTGCTGGAGCGCGCCGCCCGCC
>JANJTX010000137.1 GCA_024710875.1 Anaerolineales bacterium
CCCGGGCTGATTTCCCGAAGATGCAAGATTTGTTGATATATTATTGTTTAGCATAATTATACTTATCTTAATCATTATTATAGCAACCCTGACCTGCTCCGTCAAGTGTCAGTTCCACCATAACTTTAGAAAGCCAAGCTAGTCCTGCGCCTACCCAATCTTCTTGCTGTATTTTCGCAGCCATTCCCCAATTGTCTCTGTCCCCTGTTCGCCGCGCGCCACACTCACCACAAAGCTCACCATCACACTCTTATTTACCTTGAGGTCGTAACCGTTATTACCAAGAAATATGCCCGCCACTGCAATGCCCACGCGCTTGTTACCATCCACAAAAGCGTGATTCTGTATCAGCGAGTGCATCAAAGCCGCCGCCTTGTCAAACACATCGGGATAAAGGTCTCGACCCTCAAAGGTTGCCTGTGGGCGCGCCAGCGCAGAAAGCAGCAGGCCCAGGTCACGTAATCCCGGCTCCCCGCCCGTCTTACGTATCAAATCAGCATGCAGAAACAGCACCTGGTGCGGCGTGAGCGCTTTCAAGTCGCCTACTTTGCTAGTTCTTCCAGGGCTGCACGATACTCTTCAATAAACTCTGCCACCTGCCGTGCAAACGCCTCGTCCACCCCGGCGTCGGCCAGTACACTTTCCGTTGGGCGCACCAGCACCATCCCTTGCTTTTGGTCTAGCTCAACCGATACTTCCTGACCCTGCGCGATACCCAGCGCATCCAGATATTCCTGCGGGATTGAAACGACGGTACTGTTGCCAGTCTTGAACACTTTTCGAAGCATAAGGACCTCCTGTTGTGCTTACAGCGTAAGTATACATTGGCCCGGCGCGTCTGTCAATCGTTGCCGCGGTCTCGTTTCCGTAACCGGTTCAGTAATTATGCCTTGAATTGATACCCCCCTGACAGTTTCTGAATATGCGGTTACCAATTAAAGCTTCCGACAAAAATCAGCGCAAATTCACCAGCGCTGGTGCAGGCCTGGCCGGCAAACTCCAGTGAGCCCCCTGCCCCACCCCATCCGGGGCGCCGCCGCAGTAATACCTGCCATTTGTCCATTTCTTCACGAAAATATAGCAAATCTTACAAAAAATATCCAATCCTGAGTTTACCGATGTCCGGGTTTGCCGTATAGTGCCCTGCAGCCGCAAAAACCCACTCTTGGAGACGCCGGATGCCAGAGCAAACCCCCAGAACACTAAACCACTTTGGGCTGTATCGCTTCACCGATTCCTACTTTGAACTGGACCCCAGCCAGCAAACAGCAATCCAGGCCACTCTTTTGAAGGAACTCAAGGCGACCGGCCATCATTTCGACATCTACCAGGTTGCACCGGCCTCGTCGATTGCCGATATCCTGATCTGGAGTGCCGCCGAAGCCACTGAACCCACGGTCGGACACACATTCTTTACCGGGTATGGCCGGGTTGTCGCTGGTTTACGGCGGTGGTTGCAGCCGGTTGATGCCCTGTGGGGCCTTACCAAGCCTTCCCAGTACACCAAAACCCGCTCCACCCAGGAGCTGGATCCGTTTTCATCTGAACGCAAGCCCTATCTTGTCATCTACCCCTTTACCAAGACCCGGGAGTGGTACCTGATGAGCCGGGAAGCCCGCCAGGGAATGATGAACGAGCACATCCGCATCGGCAAGGAATACCCCCAGATTACCCAGCTCCTGCTCTATTCGTTCGGCCTGCAGGATCAGGAATTCGTGGTCGTCTACGAAACCGATGACCTGGCCCTATTCTCCGACCTGGTTTACGCCC
This sequence comes from Anaerolineales bacterium, assembly GCA_024710875.1. Classification (GTDB taxonomy): domain Bacteria; phylum Chloroflexota; class Anaerolineae; order Anaerolineales; family UBA11579; genus SCUK01. The sequence continues at coordinate 1,771 of JANJTX010000137.1, forward strand.
TGCGCGACACCGAGGCGCGCCGATTTACCAAATCAGATGCTCCGCTGTACACCGCCTTCCATCATCCAGCCGAAACAAGTCTGGCGCTGTGGACCCGCTCGGCTGAAAAGGAATAGAGCGAATGGCGTCTGAGATGCCCCCCACCGGGGTTCTGCTGCTGGCCTACGGCAGTCCGGCTGACCTCAAGGATATGAAAGCCTACCTGCTGGATGTGCGCGAAGGGCGCCCACCGAGCCCGGAACTGGTTCACGAGATCACCCACCGCTATGAGCAGATCGGCGGGCGCTCCCCCCTGCTGGATCGCACCAACGAGCAGGCCCGCGCCCTGGAAGCAGAGCTCAATCAGCGTTCCAACGGCCAGCTGCACTTCAAGACCTATGTCGGAATGCGGCACTGGCAGCCGCGCATAGCCACGGCTGTCGAGCAGATGGCCGCCGATGGTGTTCAGCAGGCCGTGGCGCTGGTAATGGCCCCCCACAACTCTTCCATGAGCGTGGGCAAGTATTTCCAGGCGCTGGATAGCGCCCTGCAGGGCCAATCCATCGCCTTCACCCGAATCACAGATTGGCATGCCTGGCCGGGCTTTCTGGACGCGGTAGCCGAAAAGCTCACGACCGGGCTGGCGGCATTTGACGGCCGGACCCCCTACGTGATCTTCACCGCCCACAGCCTGCCCACGGTCATCCTGGATCACGACGACCCGTATGATCAGCAACTGAACGAAACCGCCGTCCTGCTGGCCAAGCGCTTCGGGCTACAGGCCGGTCGGTGGCAATTCTGCTACCAGAGCGCCGGCGCATCCAACATCCCCTGGCTGGGGCCGCCAATCGAAGAAGTTGTAGCCCGCCTGGCAGATGCTGGCGAGCAGGACCTGTTGGTAGCGCCAATCGGCTTTGTGTGCGACCACGTCGAAGTCCTGTACGACATCGACATCGAAGCCCGGCAAATCGCCGCGGCCCACGGCGCGCGGCTGGAGCGCACGCCCTCGCTTAACAGTTCACCAACCTTCATCCGGGCCCTGGCCGACCTGGTCACCAAACATTTGGGTCAAGGGGAATCCGCCCCATGAATCTGGGATTGCACTGCCTGGGGGTCAGCCACCATACCGCCCCGGTAGCATTGCGGGAGCGCCTGGCGATTGACACCCGGCAGCGGGATTTCTTCCGATCTGGACTTCTGGCGCAGATAGAATCGGCTGAAACCGTCTTCCTGTCCACCTGCAACCGCACAGAGCTCTACATCGCCGTGCCAGCCGTTGCTTTACCGGATCTCACGGAACTGGTGGCGAAAACCTTCCAGCTCCCGCGCACCATGCTGGAGCCCATCCTGTATTCGTTTGGTGAAGAATCAGCCATCCGGCATCTGTTCCGCGTGGCGGCCGGCCTGGACTCCATGGTGCTCGGCGAAGCGCAGGTGCTCGGGCAAGTTACCGCGGCCTACACCGACGCCCTGGCCGCCCAGACGGTCGGTCCGGTGCTCTCGCGACTGTTCCAGGCGGCCATCCGCGCCGGCAAGCGGGTTCGCACGCACACCGACATTGGAAGGCATGCGGTCTCGATTGCCTCCCTGGCGGCCCAGAAAGCCCAGGAGCAGATCACGCAGCTGGCGGCGGCCTCGGTCACCCTGTTGGGTGCCGGTGAAATGGCCGAACTGGCGATGGAAGCCTTCCGCAAGCGCGGCGTGCAGGACTTCACGGTCGTAAACCGCACCCTGGCGACAGCCAGCACACTGGCTGCCCGCTGGCAGGGCACAGCCCTGACCATGGAAAAGCTGGGCGAAGCCATCGCACGGGCGGACATTCTGCTGACTTCATCCGCCGCGCCGCACGCTCTGGTTGACCGGCTGCTGGTCGAAACCGCCATGGCTGCACGTTCAGCCCGGCCGCTGGTGATCCTTGATGTAGCGGTGCCGCGCGACGTCGCGCCGGAGGTGGGCGCACTCCCCAGCGTAACGCTCTATGACATGGATGATCTGCAGGCAATTTCGCGACTGAACCAGGCCGCCCGCGTGAACGAAATCCCGCGGGCGGAAGAGATTCTGCAGGAAGAATGCCACGCCTGCGATCTGGATTTACAGGCCCTGCAGGCGGCTTCTGTAATCCGTGAACTTCGCCAGCACGTGGAAAGCATTCGCGTCAGCGAACTCGAAAAGACCCTGCGCCGGCTGAACGACCTGAGTCCCGAGCAAATTCAGCGGATTGAAGCCCTTACCCAGTCGATTGTGCAGAAGCTGCTCCACGCCCCCACCGTGCGCCTGCGCCAGGAAGCCGGGCAGCATGCAAACGGTGAACTGGAAACGGTAGTCCGAGAGCTCTTTGCCCTTTCACCCCCGGCCCCGAACGAACTGGAAAACCGACCGTGAGCACCGTCACATTTGCCACCCGGCCCTCGCGCCTGGCCCGCTGGCAGACCCGCCACATCGCCGAATTGCTGACCGCCGCTGCGCCCGAGTTAAAAACCGAAGAAGTGGTGATCACCACGACCGGCGACCGGAACCTGGACCAGCCGCTGCCCGAAATTGGCGGAAAGGGCTTGTTCACCCAGGAACTTGAAGCGGCGCTCCGGAGCGGCCAGGTGGACATGGCGGTCCACTCGCTGAAAGACCTGCCGGTGGCGGATGCGGCGGAGCTGGTCGTGGGCGCCATACCCCGGCGGGCCCGCCCCAACGACGCGCTGGTTTGCCTGACCGCCCACCAACGCCTCGACCAGCTGCCGCTCGCCGCGCGGGTGGGCACATCCAGCCTGCGGCGGCAGGCCCAGCTGCTGCTGCTCCGTCCTGACCTGAAGGTAGTGCCCGTGCGCGGCAACGTGGACACCCGGATTAGCAAGGTGCTGGCAGGCACCTATGACGCCCTCGTGCTGGCCGCCGCCGGATTGGAGCGCCTGGGGCTGGCTGAGCACATTGCCGCGCTGCTGCCACTGGAAACCATGTTGCCGGCGCCCGGACAGGGCGCCCTGGCAGTGCAATGCCGCCGAGACGATCACGCCACTCTTCAGCGGCTGGCCGCTATCGACCACCCGCCCACTCGCGCTGCAGTGGAAGCCGAGCGCGCTTTTCTGGAAGCCCTGGGGGGCGGCTGCTCGCTGCCCGTCGGCGCCCACGCTGAATTCCGCGCCGGCCGCCTGGTGCTGCGGGGGGTCGTCATCGCTCCGGATGGCACCCGGCCGATCCGGGTACGGGGCGAAGGCAGCCAGCCCCGGGCGCTCGGGTTCCGACTGGCCGAACAGGCTCTGAAGCAGGGCGCGGCCGAGGTGCTGGGTGTCTAGTTTGCGCGGGCGACGCATTGTGATTACGCGCCCGGCCGACCAGGCGCAATCGATGGTTGCCGCGCTGACCCTGCGCGGCGCCGTTCCGATCTGCCTGCCGACCATTCGCATCGCCCCGCCCCATGACACCGTTGCCCTCGATACCCACCTGCAGGCGCTATCTTCTTTTGATTGGCTCATCCTGACCAGTGTAAATGGTGTGCAGGCCGTGTGGGCCCGGCTGGTGGCACTGGGAATTTCCGGCCTGCCGGCTGGGCTGCGGGTGGCGGCCATCGGCCCTAAGACCGCCGCCGCTCTGTACGGGCGCGGCACACCGCCGGATTTTGTCCCCGCCGAATACATCGCAGAAGCGATACTGCCCGGCCTGGGCGACCTGACCGGGCAGCGCATCCTGCTGGCGCGGGCCGATATCGCCCGTCCCGCCCTGCCAGAACTCATCCGCCAGCATGGCGGCGATGCGGTCGAAGTTGTGGCCTACCGCACCCTGCCAGCCGAGACGGACGCCGCAGGGTTGCGCGGCCTGCGCCAGGGTGCCGACGCCATTGCGTTCACCAGCCCTTCCACTGTGCACCATTTCATTGCCCTGTGTGAAGGGTACCAGCTCCAGCCGGACAACCTGCCAGGGCAGCCGCTTTTGGCCGCCATTGGGCCCATCACGGCCGCCGCCCTGACTGAACACGACCTCCCGGTCACAGTCCAGGCCCACATTTACACCGCCGAAGGATTGATGGATGCGCTGGAAAATCACTTCGCCCACCAGAGAACGGAACCCGCCCCATGACGACTGACCGGCTCGCCCGCCCGCAGCCCCGGCCCCGCCGCACCCGCCTTTCCCCCGGCCTGCGCAGCCTGGTACGCGAAACCCGCCTCACCCCCGAAGATTTCATCTTCCCGCTCTTTGTCCGCCACGGCCAGGAACTCCGGCAAGCGATTGGCTCGATGCCGGGGATCTACCAGTTGAGCATTGACCAGCTCGCCAAGGAAGCGCGTGAGATCAGCCAACTGGGCATCCCGGCCGTCATCCTGTTCGGCATCCCGGCGCACAAAGACCCGATCGGGCAGGAGAATTTCGCCGCGACCGGCATCGTCCAACAGGCGATTCAGGCGATTAAGGCGGCCGTCCCGGAACTGCTGGTGCTCACCGACGTGTGTCTGTGCGAATACACCGACCACGGTCATTGCGGAATTCTGAATCGCGGCGAGCATCACCAGCCGGCCCTGCCGAGTGACTACGTGTTGAACGAACCCACTCTGGAGATCCTGACCCGGGTGGCGCTCTCGCACGCCAGAGCCGGGGCCGATATGGTGGCGCCCAGCGGCATGATCGATGGCATGGTGGCCGCCATCCGCCGGGGCCTGGATGCCGAAGGCTACCAGCACCTGCCGATCCTGTCCTATGCAGTGAAATATGCCTCCGCGTTCTACGGGCCGTTCCGCGAGGCGGCTGAATCGCCGCCCGGCTTCGGCGACCGCAAATCGCACCAGATGGACCCGGCCAACCGGCGCGAGGCGCTGCGCGAGGCGGCCCTGGACGTCCAGGAAGGCGCCGACATGCTGATGGTCAAGCCCGCCCTGCCCTACCTGGACGTCATTCGTGAAATTCGCCAGGCGCACCCGGATCTGCCGCTGGCCGCCTATAACGTGAGCGGGGAATACAGCATGCTCAAAGCGGCGGCGGCCAACGGCTGGCTGAATGAACAGCAGGTCATCCTGGAGACCCTGACCAGCATTAAGCGTGCCGGGGCCGACCTGATTCTCACCTATCACGCCAAAGAAGCCGCCCGCTGGCTCTAACCCCTGGAGATCCCATGAACGCATCGCCGCTCACCGCGCAGGCCCTCGCCGAACGCAGTCACCACGACCACAATCTGTTGAGTGCGGATTTGGACCGCGCCCCGTTCACAATCGCCTGGGAAGTCACCCGGGCGTGTGCCTTTGCCTGCAAGCATTGCCGGGCAGATGCCATCTCCCAGCGTGACCCGCTGGAACTCTCCACGGCCGAAGCCAAAGCGCTGATCGACCGTCTGGCCGAGTTCGGTCGTCCGATTCTGGTATTTACCGGTGGCGACCCGATGATGCGTCGCGACCTGAATGAGTTGATTGCCCATGCCACGACCAGGGGCCTGCGCTGTTCGCTCACGCCCACCGCCACCGCGCTGCCGACCGTCGACCGGCTGCGTCAGGCCGTGCAGGCCGGCATTCGTCGGGTGGCGCTCAGTCTGGACGGGCCCACCCCCGCCGTGCATGATGAGTTCCGCCAGGTGCCGGGATCCTGGCACCGCACCATGCAGATTCTCCGCAACGCCCGAAAAATCGGACTCAGCGTGCAGATCAACACCACCGTGACCACGTTCAATGTCGATCAGCTGCCGGAGATGGTTCCCTTTGTGGAAAGCGTCAGTGCGGTGCAGTGGTCGGTGTTCTTCCTGGTGCCCACCGGACGAGCCCAGTCCCAATGGATGATCTCGCCCCAGGAGCACGAGCGCGTCTTCCATTGGTTGTACGACCTTTCCAAAACAGCGCCCTTCGATATTAAGGCCACGGCCGCGCCGATGTACCGCCGGGTGGCGATTGAGCGCCGGCGGGCCGAAGGCGGCCCGGCGGCCACGGTAGCCTTTCAGGGGGCCGGTTTCCAGTACGCCGATGGGCTCGATCGGCCGCCCAAGGGCGTGAATGACGGCAACGGTTTTCTCTTCATCTCACACACCGGCGAAATCATGCCCTCCGGGTTTTTGCCCATTTCAGCCGGCAATGTACGCACAGCGGATGTGGTTGAGACCTACCGCCAGCACGAGCTGTTCACCACCCTGCGGGATTACGACCACCTCAAGGGCAAGTGTCGGGTGTGCGAATACCGCGCCGTGTGCGGGGGCCAGCGCGGGCGCGCCTACGGCGTGACCGGCGACTACCTGGCCTCCGATCCGGCGTGCGCCTATCTCCCGGCCGGGGCGCAGGCATGAACCATCTGCCTGCTGCAGGTCTCCCGCCAACCGGCGTTGAGCCGACCGCCCGCTTCCTGCGCGCCTGTCTGCGCCTGCCGGTGGATGTCACGCCGGTCTGGTTCATGCGCCAGGCCGGCCGTTACATGCCCGAATACCGCGCCATCCGGGCCCATCACACGCTGCTGGAGATCGTCCAGCGGCCGGAACTGGCCGCCGAAGTCACGCTCCAGCCGGTCCGGGCGCTGGGGGTGGACGCCGCGATCCTGTTTGCTGACATCCTGCTGCCGGTGGTGCCGATGGGCCTGCAGCTGGAATTCGCCCAGGGCGAAGGACCGCTGATTCACGAGCCCGTCCGGAGTCTCGCAGCCGCGCAGCGCCTGCGGCGGGTGGATGCCGAAAGCGACCTCGGTCATGTGCTGAAAGCCATTCGCATCCTGCGCCGGGAACTGCCTGCCGGGGTCCCCCTGATCGGTTTCTGCGGCGCGCCGTTTACGGTCGCCTCTTATATGGTGGAAGGCGGCGCCAGCCGCGATTTTCGCAACACCAAAGGCCTGATGTACACCGACCCCGGCGCCTGGCATACCCTGATGGACGTGGTGGCGGCCAGCGCCGAAGATTACCTGCTGGCACAAATTCGGGCCGGGGCGCAGGCGGTGCAGTTGTTTGATTCGTGGGTCGGTCAGCTCAGCCCCGCCGATTATGTGGCCTATGTGCAGCCCTATTCGCAGCGGGTGCTGCGGGCCGCCATGGCCACCGGGGTGCCCGTCATCCACTTCGGGACTGGCACCGCCACCCTGCTGCCGGCGATGCAGGCCGCCGGCGGGTCCGTCATCGGGCTGGACTGGCGGATGCCGCTTGAGCAGGGCTGGCAGCTGCTGGGCGATGAAGTGGCTGTTCAGGGCAACCTTGACCCGGTTTCTCTGTTCGCGCCGCCAGCGGTGCTGCAAGCCCGGGTGGCGGATGTCCTGACCCGGGCGGGCGGCCGGCCGGGTCACATCTTCAATCTGGGCCACGGCATTCTGACCCACACCCCGGTCGAGAATGTCCGCGCGGTGGTCGACATGGTGCATACATGGAATCCCGCCCGCACATCGTAATCGTCGGCGGCGGCATTGCCGGGCTGGCGGCTGCCTATCAGCTCGTCCAGAGCCGCTTGCCCGGGGAAGCTCCCCCGCACATCACCGTCCTGGAGCGCGCCCCCCACTGGGGCGGGAAAATTCTCACCGAACGACAGGCTGGTTTCGTAGTCGAAGGCGGGCCGGACACCTTTCTCGCCGCCAAACCCTGGGCACTGGAATTGTGTCGCGAACTGGGTATCGCCGAGCGACTGCAGGGCACCAACCCGAAACAGAACGCCACCTACATCCTTAAAGACGGGCGTCTGCATCCGATCCCCGGCGGGCTGACGATGATGATCCCGACGGAGTTCGGGCCGATGCTGCGCTCCGGGTTGCTTTCCTGGGCGGCCAAGGCCCGGATGGCGGCTGATTTCGTCCTGCCGGCGCGGGCCGCGGATGCGGATGAAACCATGGCCGGCTTCGTGTCGCGCCGCCTGGGGCGGGGCGCTTACGAGGCCCTGATTGAACCGCTGATGAGTGGCATTTACGCCGGGGATGGGGATCGGCTCAGCATCCAGGCCACCCTGCCCTACCTGCCAGACCTGGAGCGCGCCCACGGCGGGCTGCTGCGCGGCGCGCTGGCGGCCCGCCGTGGGCGGGAGAAGTATGGCAGCCCGCCCCAGCCCGGGTCACGCAGCCTGTTCCTCACGCCGGCGGGCGGGCTGGGGGAAATCCCCGCGGCCCTGGTCGAGTTCCTGACCGCCCACGGGGTGGAACTGCGCGCCGGCGCGGCGGTCGAACGTGTGCGGCCCATATCGCCCGGGTACGAGCTCGCCCTGGCAGACGGCGAGTCCCTGTCGGCCCGGGCTGTGATCTTGGCCACGCCCGCCTACGTCTCCGGCGCCCTGCTGGCTGAAAGCGCGCCGGAACTGGCCGGCGAACTGGCCGCCATCCCGTACGTCTCCACCGCCACGGTCTCACTGGGCTATCGCGCCGACCAGATTCGCCATCCGCTGGATGGTTACGGGTATGTCATCCCCCGCACCGAAGGCCGCGTCGCCCTGGCCTGCACCTGGACCTCGACCAAGTTCCCGCATCGGGTGCCGGAAGGCCATGTGCTGCTGCGGGTGTTTATTGGCCGGGCCGGGCAGGAAGGCGCCATCCCCTGGAACGAACCGGGGTTGATTGCACTGGCCCGCCAGGAGCTGGCCCAAACGCTGGGGATCGCCGCCGAGCCCGTTCTGACGCGGGCCTATATCTGGGAGCGCGCCATGCCCCAGTACAACACCGGGCACCTGGCCCGGTTGGAGCGCATTCAGACCGAGCTGGCCCAGCTGCCCGGCCTGGCGCTGGCCGGCAACGGCTACCGCGGGATTGGCATCCCGGACTGCATCCATTCCGGCCGCGCAGCCGCCCGCACAATCCGGGCGCAGATCGGCGCCAGGGAAGAAACGGAGAAAACACCTTGAACATCGCCAAATCCCAGGAACTGCTTGAACAGGCCCAGCTCCTGCTGCCCGGCGGAGTGAGTTCGCCGGTGCGGGCTTTCCGCGCCGTGGGCGGGCAGCCGCGGTTCATCGCCCGCGGCGAGGGCCCTTACCTTTGGGACGTGGACGGCAATCGCTATATCGATTATGTACTGTCCTGGGGTCCGCTGATCCTTGGCCATGCGCACCCCGCGGTGCTCCAGGCCCTGGAGCAGGCGGCGCGGCGCGGCACCAGCTACGGCGCCCCCAGCCCGCTGGAGATTGAACTCGCCCGGTTGATTCAGGACTTCATGCCGAATCTGGAAATGCTGCGCTTTGTCAATTCGGGCACCGAGGCCACCATGAGCGCCCTGCGACTGGCGCGGGCCTTCACCGGGCGGGACAAGATCATCAAGTTCGAAGGTTGCTACCACGGCCACGCCGACCTGCTGCTGGTGCAGGCGGGATCGGGCGTCGCTACCCTGGGCCTGCCGGATTCGCCCGGGGTTCCGGCCGCCACCACCCGCGACACGCTGGTGGCGCGCTTCAATGACCTGGAAGCGGTCACCCGGCTTTTCAGCGAATTTCCGGAGGCGATCGCGGCGGTGATCATTGAGCCGGTGGCGGGCAACATGGGCGTGGTACCGCCCGTGGCAGGTTTTCTCGCAGGTCTGCGCCAGCTGACGGCCCAATATGGCGCGCTGCTGATCTTCGATGAGGTCATGACCGGCTTTCGGGTGCATCCGGGCGGGGCGCAGGCGTTGTATGGGATTCAGCCGGACCTGACCACCCTGGGCAAAGTTATTGGCGGCGGGCTGCCGGTGGGTGCCTACGGCGGCCGGCGGGACATCATGCAATTGATCGCCCCATCCGGCAGCGTGTACCAGGCCGGGACGCTCTCCGGCAACCCACTGGCGATGTCGGCTGGCATCGCCACGCTGCAGGCGCTGCAGGATAAGCCACTCTGGGACAGGCTACTTGGCGCCGCCGAGCAGTTGGGCACCGGTCTGGCCGCCGCGGCGGACCGGGCCGGCATCCCGATTCAGCAGAACCGGGTCGGCAGCATGTTCTCGCTCTTCTTCAGCGATGCGCCGGTGCGCGACTGGGCCACCGCCAGCCACAGCGATACGGAGCGCTTTGCGAGATACTTTGGTTCTATGCTTGAAAACGGGGTTTATCTGGCGCCCTCGCAGTTCGAAGCCGGATTCGTCTCCAGCGAGCATTCACCGGAAATTATTGAGCAGACGATCTTGAAGGCCGACCAGGCCTTCCAGCAATTGGGTTCCGGATAGCCCTAAAGTCCAATGGGGCAATTCCAGCGTTCGCGCTGCCGGTTCAGTTTACGGGATCCGAGCAGATTGCCTGTGATGCGGCGCCGCTATTTCTACATCCAGCCATCTACCTGGTGGACTGATCTTCAAAGGGTGCTTCATTCGCTGGGGATGGCTACAATAGCAGGCCAATACAAAGGACCAGGCCCAGCGCGGTTAAGCCGATTCCAATGGGAACATCCCTTGGCTCGTAGCGCAAAGTGACCTGATGCTGGCCAGGGGGCATGGGCAGGCGAAGCCAGTCATTGCTGGGGGAAAGCACTGCGGGTTCGCCATCCAACCAGGCCCGCCAACCAATCCATACATTCTCCTGCACGATCAGTTCTCCCCCTAGCGTATCACAGAAGACTTCGATGTGTCCTCCTACTCCGGTGGCCCGGCAGGGGGTCACTGACTCGCCGGCGCGAACACCGGCGTAGATGGCGTCCGAATGCTGATAAAGATGGAGACTGTCCAGTTGCGCGATCAGCTCGGCAGCGTGTCCTTCGTCGAGCGGCTCGAAGCGTGCCTCCAAGCGATATTCAGGGGGCGGCTGGTCCTTGACCGTGATGGATACGACGACATTGGAGATCTTAAATCCCTGACCAATGGCCTGGGTCACCCACCGGTGCGCACCCCTCGGGGTTTGAACCCAGGCCAACTCACCGGGAGGCAAGTGCTCGGCGAAGGTATCCAGCACGTCTTGCTGAATGGACAGCAGGGGGACGTTAACCGCAATGGGGGCAATGAAATTGTAGGTCGCACGTAAACTGAACGCCAGCGGGATAACCAGGAGCCAGCGCAGGGAAAGCACCAACGGAGCGAGCTTTTGATTGAATTCTGAGCTCACTTCGGGCCATCGCTGGCGCCAGAGATAGTCTAGTCCCAGGGCCGCCACACCCAATAGCAACGGCACCGCCATACTGGCAATCTGGGGCGCGTTACGAACGGCTGCTATTCCGGGATAGATCAGAACCAGATTTCGTAATACCCAGCCCGATGTGATCGCATATGTACTGGCAATCCCTGCCAGGAGAAACCACTTCACGCGCCGATCGGCCGTTCGCCCAAAGAACAAGCCGATCACAGCCAGAATGACCGGAAGCCAGCCGATGAAGTTGACATAGAGATAGGGCAGTCGTCCCCGCTCCAGCGTCCTGAACCGATAGAATTCAAGATCATCGATCACGAGATTGAGCACCAGATACCGAATCGGTTGCGTAAAGGCAAAATCCGGATCGGTGGGTTTTTGATAGAGATTGTAGGATTGGCTGAGCGGCACGAGAATCACGGCCGAGAGCAGCAAGGCCAGGAGCGCGGCAGCCATATAATAGCGCACGGTGGTTTGGAGTTTGAAGCGATCATCAAACAGCAGGAACAGGCTGGCTGGCAACAGCATGAAGACCCCCAGCTGCATGTAGCCGGATCCCGCCAGCGCCGCGGACCCGGTGGCCAACCCCAGCACCGCCGCGCTCCGGAAGTTTCGCTTTTTATACACATACAACAGGGCGGGGGCGACCAGTGATCCGAAGGCAACCCCACTCATGACCATGTAGGCCCCCAAGTCCATCCGCCCCAGCAGATGCCCACCGGTTACCGCCAGCAGCGCGGTCCAGATGCGTGCCACTCGATTCACGCCCAGCAGGTGCCCCAGCCACAATTGCGCCATACCCGCCACCCACAACAGCACCACCAGCCCAACTTTGGCCCCATTCACCACCCCCCAGAGCCAGACAGTTAGAAAGGTCAGCGGGTGAAATGTGGCGCTGTGGATCTCTGCAAACGCCGGGTAGCCGCCCCGCAGGGATCCATTCCAGGCTGCACAGGCTCCGCAATCCCTGAGCCAGTTCCAGAAGAAGTGGGCGTGAATCGAACTGCCCGTTTCGGCACCGTGGGGGATCGTATTGGGGTCAAAGTCAAGGTATTCACGGCCCACCCACATGGCCCAAACAGTGAGTACAGAGATTTCAGCCAGGTAAGGTATGGCAGATTTTAATCGTTCCCAAATTCTACCGGCCATGTCCAATAGCGCTTTCATCATGTCTTTCAATCTCACATTACTGTAACCTGACCTGCAGGCGGCGGGGCATCCGCGATCTGGCGCGGGTTGAGCGAAA
>JANJTX010000155.1 GCA_024710875.1 Anaerolineales bacterium
AGACATCCAGCGCTGGAAGGAAGAGCGCTGGCCAGCACTGCAAAAAAAGCAACGGAAGAAGGGCGTACAATCGTCTTCATAGACGAATCTGGCGTCTATCTGTTGCCGATTGTTGTGCGCAGCTATGCACCCAGTGGACAAACCCCTATCGTGAAGGAGTTCCTATCCTACCAACATCTTTCGCTCATCGGTGCAGTCACGCCCCAGGGCAAGTTATTCTTGAGCATTTATCCACATTCGATCAAGGCTCGCGAAGTCGTCCACTTTCTGGGGCAATTGCTGCGCCTAATCCCGGGGTTGCTCTTGATTATCTGGGATGGCATTCCGACGCATCGTTCTAAAGTGGTGAAAGCCTACCTGGCAGCCGGGGCAGCCCGGCGCATTCACTTGGAACAATTGCCTGGATATGCTCCGGATCTCAACCCGACCGAATGGGTTTGGAGCTATCTGAAAATCGCCGGCATGGCCAATACGGTTTGCGATCAGCTGCCGGAACTGGAAGTACTGATCCGAAAGTCGAAGCGGAGATTGCAGCGCAAGCCGAAAATTATTCAGGCTTTCGTGCGGGACGCAGGGTATGAAGTTTAAATACATGCGCAAGTGTCAGTAAGTCTTATTCCCCTCCTCCCCCTTCCCCTCGCCCCCCTGTCCCCATGTTTCCCTGTATACCTGCTTACCTGTATACCTGGCTCCTCTCTGATAAAATAGCCCCCATGTACAACGACGATACCGAACTGCTCTTCCCCAGCCGCGTCATCCCTGAACTCGCCGGCGAGCGCGGCCCCCAATGGGATGACCTGCTCAAACGCGTGGCCGCCCTGCCACAGGACCACCCCGAGCATCTCGCCTTCGTCCTCATGATGGTCAAACTCAACAGTTGCACCTCCTGCAACGCCGACTCCTTTCGCGCCATGCGCGGCTGCACCCAGTGCGCCCTCCAGAACGTCAAACGTCTCAAGGGCGATGACGCCGAATTGCTCAAACTGTACGACAAGGCCCGCAAGGAAGCCGAAAAAATCGCGCCGTAACCCGGCGCCCGCATTGAAAGGCAATCCCCCTGATGACTGAAGCCACTCTCGACCAAATCACCGCCGCCCTCGCCCCAGTGCAGGAACCGGCCCTCGAAAAAAGCCTGCTTGAAGCCGGCCTGCTGCGCGACCTTCAAATCCAGGACGGTGCGCTCTCGCTCAACCTGGCCCTGATATCCCCCGCCCACCCGCACCTGGCTGAAATGCAGGCCAGCCTCGAAAAAGCCGCCCTGGCCGTGCCCGGCGTAAAAAGCGTGAAAATCAACCCCGTGCTGGCCGTGCCCGCTGACCCGCGTTTGCAGGGTGTCGGCCGGGCCGATATTAAAACCGTCATCGCCGTCGCCTCCGGCAAAGGCGGCGTCGGCAAAAGCACCGTGGCGGTTAACCTCGCTGTGGCCCTCGCCCAGGCCGGCGCGGCCGTTGGCCTGCTGGATGCGGACGTCTATGGCCCCAATATCCCGATGATGATGGGCTCCCCCGGTCTGCCGCCCGTCACCGACCAGAGCAACATCCCCCCGGCGGTGGCGCATGGCGTCAAGCTCATGTCCATCGGCTTCATGGTCAAGAAAGAGCAGCCCATCGTCTGGCGCGGCCCCATGTTGCACACCGCCATTCGCCAGTTCACCCAGGATGTAGACTGGGGCCAGTTGGATTACCTCGTCGTCGACCTGCCGCCCGGCACCGGCGATGCCCAGCTAAGCCTCGCCCAGACCTTGAGCGTCACCGGCGGCGTCATCGTCACCCTGCCGCAGGCCGTCTCACTCGAAGATGCCCGCCGCGGCCTGGAGATGTTCCGCCAGCTTTCCATTCCCATCCTGGGCGTGGTCGAGAATATGAGTTACCTGGAAATGCCGGATGGTTCGCGCATGGATATCTTCGGCACCGGCGGCGGCCAGAAAATGGCCACCGAGGCCGCCGTGGATTTCATCGGCGCTATTCCCATGGACCCCAATGTCCGCATCGGTGGCGATAACGGCACGCCCATCGTGCTCGCCCAGCCCGAGAGTGCGGTCGCGGTCGCCCTGCGCGGCATCGCCGCCGAGGCCGCTCTGCGCGCCAGCATCCTTGCCCTGGAGAGTCAGTCCAATACCGTACCCATCAGCATCGTGGGCTAGGGCGCGGCACAAATCCGCGCCTTGCCGTATAATTAACAGAAATTCGGACAATATCGGTCTCCAAACCGTTTAAGGAACTCATGGACAAAACCATTGTCGGTATCCGCTTTCAGAAAATAGGCAAACTCTATCACTTTGACGCCTCGCGCGAGCCCGACCTGCGCCCCGGCGACTTCGCCGTCGTTGAAACCACCCGCGGCGTGCAACTCGGCCAGGTCATGGGCATCATCGCCGACCCGCCCAAGCCGCCCAAAGGCACCTGGAAACACATCAGCCGCAAGGCCACGCCCCAGGACCTCGTCATTCGCGAGAGCCTCGGCCAGAAGGAAATCGAGCTGATGGTCGCTGCCCGCGCCGCCGCCGCCGAACTGAAATACGAGGGCCTCAAAATCGTCAAAGCCGAGTTCAATTTTGATGGCAAGACGGTCGCCCTGCTCTTCAATACCGCCGATGAAAACGCTGAACCCAACCTCGGCAAACTGCGCGGCACCCTTAAGAAGGAATACCCTGACCTCAACCTCGAATTCCGCCGCATCGGCCCGCGCGACGTCGCCAAGGTCATCGGCGGTATGGGCGCCTGTGGCCTCGCCAGCCGCTGCTGCTCGACCTTCCTGACCGAGTTCAGCCCCATCAGTATTAAGATGGCCAAGGCCCAGGGCATCTCGCTCGACCCGGCTGAAATCACCGGCATGTGTGGCCGCCTGCGCTGCTGCCTGATTTATGAATACGAGCAGTACGTCGAAGCCCGCAAAATCCTGCCCAAGCGTGGCAAAAAAGTCGTTACCCCGCTGGGGCCGGGCGTGGTGCTGGATAGCATCCCGCTCAAAGACTCGGTCATCGTCCGGCTGGAAGATGAAACCGGCACCCGGGCCGAGTTTCTCAAGCACGAACTCGAACCCTGGGATGAACTGGAAGCCCTGCGCCGCAAGAGCGAAGGCGCCTGCGACAAGCACGACAGCGGCGGCTGCAACTGCGGTAAGGGCGAAGCGAAAGCGGAAGGCAGCGAACCGCCCGCCACCGACGACTAGCACAAAGGACCTTACGGCGGGCCACTCGGTCCGCCGTATTTTTATCCACCCCCAGACCGTCCGGCCAAGGAGACCCCGATGCCCGATTTTGTGAAAGAAGCCGAAGACCTGTTTGAATACACTCAGGCCCTGCGCCGCGATTTCCACATGCACCCCGAACTCGGCTTTCAGGAATTCCGCACCGCCGGCATCGTGGCCAAAGAACTGAACGCCCTCGGACTGGAAGTCAGCACCGGCATCGCTGAAACTGGCGTGGTCGCCCTAATCGAAGGCGGCAAACCCGGCCCGGTGGTGCTCTGCCGCTTTGATATGGACGCTCTGCCGATTACCGAAGAAACCGGCCAGGACTACGCCAGTCAGAATAACGGCGTGATGCACGCCTGCGGGCATGACGGCCACACTGCCATCGGCCTCACCGTTGCCAAGCTGCTGCACAACCACCGCGCCGATCTGGCCGGTACAGTCAAGCTCGTTTTCCAGCCCGCCGAAGAAGGCCTGGGCGGGGCCGAACGTATGGTCAAAGAAGGCGTGCTGGAAAACCCCCGGCCGGACTACTCGCTCTCGCTGCATCTCTGGAATGAAAAGCCCCTCGGCCAGTTGGGCATCACCCCCGGCCCGGCCATGGCTGCCGCTGAATCCTTTGATATTCACATCACCGGCAAGGGCGCCCACGGCGCCGCTCCCCATCAGGGCCTTGACCCGGTTCTGGCCGCCGCGCACATCATCACCGCCCTGCAAAGCATCGTCAGCCGCAACGTCCATCCGCTGGAAGCCGCCGTAGTCAGCGTAACCGCCATCGAAAGCGGCACGGCTTACAATGTCATCCCGCCCCATGCCAGCCTGAAAGGCACGATTCGCTCGTACCTGCCGGAGGTGCGCGAGCTCGTCCACCGCCGCTTTGCCGAAGTCGTCTCCGGCGTGGCAACCAGCCTCGGTTGTGAAGCCACCTGGAATATCTTCGACATGACCCCCGCCGTCATTAATGATGAAGGGCTGGCCGTACGCGTGCGCCACGTCGCCGAGAGCCTGCTGCCGCACGACAGCGTGGATACTACCTACCGCACCATGGGCGCCGAAGACATGGCCTACATGATGCAGGACATCCCCGGCTGCTATTTCTTCGTCGGCTCGGCCAACCATGAAGAGGGGCTGGACTACGGCCATCATCACCCCAAGTTTGACTTTGACGAGCGCGTGATGCCCAAAGCCGCGGCCCTGATGGCCGCCGCCGCCGCCGACTTTTTGAAGTAGCCGCCGCGGGGTAGGTTTCATCTGCCCCGCCAGCGCTGGTCCGCAGTCAGGGTAGAATAGCCCCATGAACCTCGAAGACCTAAAGCGCGTCCCTGACCTCGCCGAGCCGCCCAAACGGGTCGTCTCCCTGGTGCCCTCCATGACTGAGTCGCTCTTTGCGCTCGGTTTTGGCCCCAGCGTGGTAGGCATCACCGACTATTGCATCTACCCCGAAGCCCCGCTGGCTGGCCTGCCGCGCCTCGGCGGCACCAAAAACCCGGACATCAGCCGCCTGCTGGCCCTGCGCCCTGACCTCGTCATGGCCAACCAGGAAGAGAACACCCCCGTCGCCATCGAAGCCATCCTCGCCGCCGGCGTGCCCGTCTGGCTGACCTTTCCGCTCACGGTTGACGAAGCCATTGACGACCTGCGCAAACTGCTGGCCGTCTACCACACCGACAAACCCGCCCTGCACATCAACAGCCTGCAAATGGCCCTCGATTGGGCGCGCGCCGCCGCCGTCGACCAGCCGCCCACGCCCTATTTCTGCCCCATCTGGCAGCAGGGCGAAGACATGGATACCTGGTGGATGACCTTTAACCGCCACACCTACATGGACAGCCTGCTGGCGGTCTTTGGCGGGCAGAACATCTTCGCCGAGCGTGAGCGCCGCGAACCCCTCGCCGCCGACCTGGGTCAGGAGTCCGGCCCGCCGGCCAAGGGCGACCGCCGCTACCCGCGCGTTGGTCAGGCCGAGGTCATCGCCGCCGAGCCGCAACTGGTGATTCTGCCCAGCGAACCTTTCGTCTTCACCGCCGAGCATCTCCAATCTGTGCGTAACCTGCTGGCCTTCACCCCCGCTGGCAAGTCCGGCCGCCTGCGCCTGGTGGATGGCTCACTGCTCACCTGGCCCGGCGTGCGCCTCGGCAAAGCCCTGCAGGAACTACCGGCCCTGTTCCCGACTTTCGAATAGGCCTCTGAAAGGCAGCCCAGCATGTACATAGACCCCAATACCGGCGGCATCCTGTTTCAGGAGCTGGCCGTCATCCTCACCACCGCCACCGGCTTCGTGATGATTTTCTACGGCCGCATCAAGCTCTTCATCGCCCGCCTGCGCCGCAAGAACCAGCCGCCGCCGGAAGACGAATCTTAAACCCACCCTGAATCCGTTTGCCGCATGAAAAGCTTTCTGATTGGCCTGGATGCCTTTGACCCCGGCCGCTTTGAGTCCCTGCTGGGGCAGGGGCAGTTGCCGCACTTTGAAGCCTTCCTGAAAGACGGCCACTATCGCCGTCTGGTCGTCAGCAACCCGCCCCAGAGCGAAGTCTCCTGGACCAGCATCGCCACCGGCCTCAACCCGGGCGGGCATGGCATGTTTGACTTCGTCCACCGCGACCCGGCCAGCTACGCGCTCTACCCCAGCCTCCTTCCACTTAAAGGCGGCCCGCTCGGCCCGCAGTTCACGCCGCCCCATGCCGCCCGTACCCTGTTTGACGCCGCCCTCGAGGAGGGCTACCCCGCCACCGCCCTGTGGTGGCCGGCCGGCTTCCCGGCCCGCCCGGCCTCGCCCCTGCGTTCCATCCCCGGCCTCGGCACGCCCGACATTCACGGCCAGTTTGGCGTCGGCACCCTGCTCACCGCCGACCTGCCGGCCGCGGCCGCCATCCAGAAGACCACCCTCGCCGCTCTTGAACCCGCCGCAGGCGGGTTTCGCGGCCGCCTGCCCGGCCCGCGCCGCAAAAATGGCGAGCAGCCCTGGCTGGCGGTCGAACTCACCCCCCAGGGCGGGCAGGTCGCCCTCACGGTCGGTAAAAACCGTTTCACACTCGCCCCCGGCCAGTGGTCGCCGGTCATGGAGCTGGCCTTCCCCGGCGGGCTGCTCGGCGGCGTGCGCTGCGTCACGCGCGCCATCGTGCGCCTTACGCCCGCCCCGCAGGTCTATTTCCTGCCGCTGCAACTGCACCCGCTGGCCTCGCCCTGGCCCTATGCCGCCCCGGCCGACTTCATCCGCCGGGTGTGGAAGCGGCGCGGCCCGTTTCTCACCCTCGGCTGGCCGCAGGACACCACCGGCCTCGACCAGGGCATCCTCAACGATGGCGAATTCCTCGCCCTGTGCGATGACATCCTCGCCACCCGTGAGCGCATTTTGCTGGATGAACTGGCCGACTTCGGCGAAGGCGTGCTCGCCAGCGTATTTGACACCCTTGACCGCGTCCAGCACATGTTCTGGCGCGATCAGCCCGAGGTCGTGGACGCCTGGTACCGCAAACTGGATGCCTTGCTCGGCCGCCTGCGGGCCGCCGCCCCGCCGGATGCCCGCACCGTGATTGTTTCCGACCACGGCTTCAGCGCCTACGACCACAAAGTCCACCTCAACCGCTGGCTGCTGGGACGCGGCTACCTGGCCGCCCCGCCCGCTGCCACTGATTTAGCCGCCGCCGACTGGCCGCGCACCCGCGCCTACGCTCTCGGCCTTAACAGCCTGTACCTGAACGTGCGCGGCCGCGAGGGGCAGGGGGTGGTCGAACCGGCCGACGAGGCCGCCCTGCTCGAGAGCCTGACCCGCGACCTGCTCGCCTGGCGCGGCCCGGACGGTAGGGCGGTGGTGGCATCTGTCGCAACACGGGCTGAAACCCTGCACGGCCCGCTGGCGGCGTTAGGGCCGGACCTGCTCATCGGCTATGCTCCCGGCTACCGCGCCAGTTCCGAAACGGGGCAGGGGCAGTGGGGCGCCGCCGAGTTGGAACCCAACCGCGACCATTGGGGCGCCGACCATTGCATTGACCCGGCCGCCGTCCCCGGCGTCGTCCTCGCCAACGCTGGCCTGGCCGACCTGCCGCACCCGTCCTACCTCGACCTGCCCGAACTCGTGCTTGCCCGCCGGTTTGCGCCGCGCCCCGGCCCGCCGCCCGCCGGCCTCGCCGCCGACCAGCAGGCCATCGAAGACCGCCTCAAAGGCCTCGGTTATTTGTAGTATTGCGCATAGCCGCTTCGAAATCGCTACGACCTTTCATAACCCATTCTTGTACGCGACACCGCCTGTTGTAGGGGCGACCTGCTGGTCGCCCCTCTATGATAAACGGCCCGCGCCACCTCTGGCGCGGGCCGTTTGTTTCCTCCTCAATCGTTGTCCCCATGATTGATTGACCCATTGCCCCTTCATTCATTGCCGCATTAACTGACCAAAATTCTTGACCTATTCTGTCTTTTTTGGTATTTTTTAGCAGATTATGTCCTGAT
>JANJTX010000022.1 GCA_024710875.1 Anaerolineales bacterium
CTACTCCCGCACCAACCGGAACACCTGCCCGGCGTATAAATCCGCCAGATACACTTCGCCATCTTCATCCACCCCAAAACTGGCGATATTCACATTCAGCTGGAACAACACTTCATTCTGCCAACTGCCATCCGCTTGCTGTAACAACCCCCAAATATTGCCGCTGCAATGGTCGGCGTATAAATACACGCCACTAAACTCCGGCAAAGCCGCCCCGCGGTACACCACGCCGCCCGTCACCGAGCAACCAAACTCACGCCCATACACCGCTACCGGGTCCACGAACGTCAGACCAGCGGGCGGGCTGCCCTCAAACGGCTGCAAGCCTTCTCGAAAATCCCAGCCGAAGTTCGCTCCCGGCGGGCTGCCCGCCGGCAGGTAGTTGATTTCCTCATAGGCGCTCTGGCCGACATCGGCGATGTACAAATCGCCGGTCAGGGCATCAAAGGTGAAGCGCCACGGGTTGCGCAGCCCCAGCGCCCACACTTCCGGCCGCCCGCCGCCGCCCGCATACGGGTTATCCGGCGGGATGGTATACAAGGTCCCTTCATCCACATTCAGCCGCAACAGCTTGCCCAGAATTTGCTCCGGGTTCTGCGCCCGCTCACCGGGGTCATTCGCCAGGCCGCCATCCCCCAACCCGATGTACAGATAACCATCCGGCCCAAACGCCAGCCCACCGCCATTGTGGTTCGGGTAGGGCTGCGTTATCGTCAGCAACGGGGTTGCGCTGGCTGGGTCGGCGATGTTTGGGTCGCTGCTTGAAACCTGATAGCGCGCAATTACCGTGTTGCCGCTTTTATCGGTGTAATTAATGAAGAACAGGCCATTGTCTGCGTAATTTGGGTGAAACGCCAACCCCAGCAGCCCCTGCTCATAGCCGGAGCCATCCGTGCGGTCGCGGATATCCAGGTACGGCGTTGCCAGAATTTGGCCGCCCTGCCAGATGCGTACCAGGCCGCCCTTCTCGGCCACAAACAGCCGCCCGGAACCATCCCCGGCGGGGCGGATATCCAGCGGCCGGTTGAAATCGGCGCTCACCAGTTCCCAGGTAAAACCAGCCGGGTCCGGCAGGCGCGCCGCGCCGACCGGTTGGGTGACCGTTAGCGGTGGAGGTTCTGTGTTGGTGGGGGCCGGCGTGGCGGTCGCCACCGCCGGTTGCGGCAAGGCCGCGCTGGTAGGGGCGGCGGTTGGCGTCAGGGGCGGCTCAAAGGCCGTGCAGGCCAGCCCGACCCCGGCGATAATGGCCAGGAAGGCCAGCCAGCGGTATTTCAGAGCCATCAGCCTTCCGACGAGCTGGTAATCTGCGGCGTGTTAGCGCTGGGCGGTTCCAGAATCTGGCGGTGTTCGGCCACCACGGCCGCCGGCGCCATCTCGATAAACAGGCTGCTGGTCAGCCACAGCACGCCGATATCATCAATCGGCAGCGGGATATCAAACGGGAAAAACAAGTAGGCGATGCCCGCAAACGGCACCAGTTTGAGAAACAGGTTCACGCGTCGGTCGCGCAACAGTCGCAGCACCAGTTTGACATGGTTGGCAATTGAGCGCGCCCAGCCGGGGCCGGTGGGAATTCGGGTTAATGCGTTACGCATACTTACTCCTGGGGCGGGCTGGCTTTGAATTCGGCATCCACCACCTCGCCCCCTTCGGGGGCGGCTTCGCCCCGCAGGCGGGCGCGGTGTTCTTCCACCACATGCGGCGGGCACAGTTCCACAAACATGTAGGCTCCCAGACCCATCAGCAGGGCGTCGTCAATCGGGCCGGGGGCGATGTCCGGAAAGAAGAAATACACCAGCGTTCCGGCCGGCAGCAGTTTATACCAGAACGGCACGCGCGAATCGCCCATCAGGCGCAGCACCAGTTTGAACTGGTCGGTCAGGCCGCGGATGAAGCCGGGGTCATTGTCGCGGGTGAGGTTACGGCGGGGGGTATTTGAATCAGGCATGCGGGAAACTCCAGAGTGAGGGCGGATACTTAACACTACGCCAGAAGGGCGGCAGGGTCGCGCCCAGTGGCGCGATTATACTATGCGCCCGCTCGCCATTGCTTGACACCCCCTTAAGCCGCGTTTATAATCACCCCCGCCTAACCAGCAGCGCAACCTGGTTGCGTCGTTCCTCGGTAGCTCAATCGGCAGAGCAATCGGCTGTTAACCGATCGGTTTCTGGTTCGAGTCCAGACCGAGGAGCCTGATCAAAAAATCCCGCAAGCGGGATTTTTTGATTCGGGAGTTTGCCTGCGGCAGACTCCACAAATGGCTTTAGTTGGGTAAGAACCAGCGGGATTCTTTATTCCGGAGTCGAGGCTTTAGCCGAGTGACCTGCAAACTCTCCATCATCTATATAGAATCCGCTCAAGCCTTTGGTGCGAACTTCACATCCGCCAACCCTGCAAAGTGTTCGTCCTGGGTCCACAGCGTAGCCGCATTCGCTCGCGCCGTAGCGAGGATCAGGCTGTCGGCCATCGGCAATTTGTGAACCAAAGAAAGGTCAGCCGCCGCCAGCGCCACTTCGGCGGTCACGTCCACGACGGCGCCGCTATAGAGGATGCCAACGCCCTGCAACGCCGCCTCTTCGCCCTGCTGCAAAGCCAGCCGCTTGAAGACTTCATACAGGCAGATGACAGGCACAATCAATTGTTCACTGTCCTGAATCGGTACGGCAAACACAGCCGCATTCGGGCCGTCAGCCAGGTATTCCAGCCAACCGGAAGAATCAACTACATTCATACCCGGTCTTCGTCCTCGCGTTCAACGTCGGTATCCAGCCCTGGGAAAATGCCGCGCGCCGCTTCAATCGGCGGCACGACCACCAATTGCACCGTGCCTTTGTACGGGATGAACACCAGTTTCTGCCCCGGTTTGAGGTTTAACTGCTCCCGTATCCGGCGCGGGATGACCACCTGATACTTGGAAGAGATTTTGCTGGTTTCCATTTTCTTACCTTTTGCAAACGATAACGAATTGTAAGAATATTTTACTCTATAATCGTCGCCCTTACCGGGCCGCTAATTCATTCTCGCGCCGGTAAATCAGCAGCGTGCCGCGCTCAATTGGCCGTTCATCAATCACCGCGAAGCCCAGTTTCAGCAGCACCCCGCTGGAAGCCGTATTGGCTGCCACCACCCGCGCCGAAAGCCGCGCCACACCCGCCACGCCAAAGGCATAATCCACCGCCGCCCGCACCGCCTCGGTGGCGTAACCCTTGCCCCACGCCGCCGGCACCAGCCCATAGCCAATTTCCAGTTCCTCGGTATCATCCCACGGCTCGATGTTAATCGCCCCTACAAACGCCCCGCTGGCCTTATCCGCCAGTACCCAACCGCCGATGTTATGGCTGGCCCACGTCGCCCGTGCCACTCGCAGGGCGCGCTCGGCCCGCTCCAGCGGCGTGAGCGGCCGCCGCGAGATATAACGCGCCACTTCCGGGTCTGCAAAAAAGCCGTCCGCCCAGGCCGGCAGGTCGCTCTCCGCTGGCGGGCGCAACGACAACCGCTCGGTGTGTAAAGTCGGGATGTCGGTCAGTTCCATGCGCCCAGTATCCCATGCTTTACTGCGCCAAATGATAGAATTCCCGGCACGGGATGGAGGCCCCACCACCATGAAAGTACTCGTAACCGGCGCCAACGGCCACATCGGCGCCAATGTCTGCCGGGCCCTGCTGGCCGCCGGCCACACCACGCGCGCCATGCTACGCCAGGGCGCCGAAGTGCGCGGCCTCAATGGCCTGGCGGTCGAATTCGCTTACGGCGATATCCGCGATGCCGCCGCCGTCGAAGCCGCCCTGGGGGATTGCGATATCGTCATCAACCTCGCCACCCCCTACATCACCAATCCCGAGAACCCGCAGGACGTGATTAACCCGGCCATGGAGAGCGCCCGGAATGTCTTGCAGGCCGCCGCCAAGTTCGGCATCCAGAAGGTCATCCACGCCAGTTCGGCCGCCGCCATCGGGCCCAGCAAACAAACCGGCCTGTGGCGCACCGAAAAAGACTGGTTCGATGAAGCCGATATGCCCTACACCACGGCCAAGCGCGACAGCGAAAAAATCGCCTGGACGCTGGCCGAAGCCCTCGACGTGCCGCTGGTGTGCCTGAACCCACCGCTGGTCATCGGCCCGCACGATTACCGCATCACCCCCAGCACGCGCTGGTTCTTTGACATGGTCGAAGGCACAGCCGTCCTGCCCAAAGGCGCGGTCAGTATCGTACACGTCGCCGATGTGGCGGCGGCCTTCGTCAGCGCCATCCAGCACGGCCGCCCCGGCGAGCGCTACATCATCTCCGGTGGCAGCTACCCCTTTAATGAACTCGCCGACACCATCCGCACGCTGACCGGCAAAGGCCCGCAGGTCATGGCCGCCCCGCGCCCGGTCGTGCTGGGCTTCATCGCCCTGCAAACCGGGCTGGAACGCGCCGTGGGCCGCAAGCCGCTGGCCAGCGTGGGCGCGGCACGCGAGTGGGTGCACCGCTACCAGTTGCTGGATGCCAGCAAAGCCACCGCAGAGCTGGCCTTCGCCCCTCGCCCGCTGGCAGACACCCTTACCGAAACCATCCAGTGGGGCCTGCACCTCAACGCCTTCACCCCCGCTACCACCGAGCGCCTGCGCGCCCGCTTTTCCAATTGGGCCGGGTAACTCCTGCACCCGCCAACGAAAAAGCGCCGGCAGAATTGCCGGCGCTTTGCATTCCAATCACGAAGTTCAGGCCTTCCCGAATAAATCCGAAAGGTCGTCATCCTCTTCATCGGCATTAACCTCGCCGAACAGGTCTTCCAGCATTTCCGGGGTCAGGTCCTGGGGCGGCAGTTCACCTTCTGCAACTTCCTCGGCCACTGCGTCCAAATATGCCTGGCTTTCCTGCCCCACGCTTTCCTCGGCGTTATCCGGCTCAATAAAAGCCTCGGCGACCTCTTCCATCAGGTCTTCCACCGCTTCGTCGGCCAGCGCATCCGGCTCACCCGGAATCGTATATTCATCCTCGTCCACCAGGTCCAGCAGCGCATCCACCGCCGCCGCTCTGGCGGCCGCTTCGGCCCGTGCCTTCGTATCCACCGGCCGGGCTGGCTCCGGTTCAGCCTTGCCCGCCATCAGGCTGCTGGCCGAGGGCACGCTGGCCGGGCGGCCAATTGAACCGCCAGAAATCGTCGCTTCTGCCGCATCAGCCAGAATTTCCTGCGGAATCACATCCGGGTCTTCGCCGTAAAAATACCAGCCATCCGGGTTATTCTGGAACTTCTCAACGATTTCCTCCATCTCCTCCTGGAGTTTTTCGTCGTCCTCGGCCAGTTTTTCCAGCGCGTCCTTCATGTTCTGGATCCAGCCACCATGTTCATTCGATAACACCGATTCGGCGCTCTGCACCAGCCGCTCATAGGTGCTGTGGCTTTCTTTCTCAAGCGCCGGCGTCGCCCGCCACCACATCCGGATACTTTCCAGGTCGCGGTTGGCCTGGTTGTAGCCAATCAGGGTGTTCTCATACTGGTTGTATTCCAGATAGGTTGTAATCGCGCCCACAATCGTGGTCGTCGCCGCAATCCAGATTTCAAAGCCAAAAGCGGCCAGGGCTGTCCCCAGCGCCCCAAACAAAATAATGCGCCAGTTCAGTTGGCGGGTTTTTTTGCCGTACTTGACTACCTTGCCCTGGTAGAAATGCAGCTGGTCTTCCAGCCGCACCCGGATGTAATCTTCCGGCGTCAGAAACGAAAAGCCATCATCGCCTTCCGCTGCCGCAAATTTGGGCGGCAATTTACCTTTATAGGTTTCCAGCCCATCCTTGTTCACTTCGGTTTTCATCAGCCGTTCGCTGATGGTCTGCACCCGCTGCCAGAGTTTGATTTCACGCGGTTCAATCGCGTTGGATGCGTCATTGTATTCGCCATACTTGGCCCGGAACTCGAAAATCTCGCGCTTAATCGTCTCGGCCGCGCCGCGCAGCAATACATAGTTCAGACCACGTTCAAACTTGTTGGCCCAGGTCAGCAACATGCTCACCGTAATCGGAAGCAGCACCACAATCACTCGGAACAGGTTGGAGAACGGTTGGTTCACCAGCGGGATATTGAACGAAATCGCCGCAAAATAATTCTCGTACAGAATGGCCATCACCGTCGCCACCACCCCC
>JANJTX010000027.1 GCA_024710875.1 Anaerolineales bacterium
TGGGGTAAAAGCCCGCTGGCAGGGAAAAACGATTCATCTGGGTGGCCCCCGCCTACTGGAATTTTTGAATGCCGCCCTGGATGCAAAATTGGCTGAATTTCAGCACAAAGCCGATTCTGCAGGGCAGACGGTCGTCTTTCTTTTGTTGGAAAACACGCCCATCGCTGCCTTTGCGCTGGCAGATGCCACCCGCCCGGAAAGCCATGAGGCAGTCAAGGCTCTCACGGCGATGGGTATAGAGGTCGCTATGCTTACGGGCGATAGCAAAGCGGTGGCGGCTTCCGTGGCTGGTGAACTGGGTATCCAAATCGTGTTTGCAGAAGTATTGCCGGAAGACAAAGACCGCTATGTTGCCGAATTGCAGGCCAGCGGTAAGCGCGTGGCGATGGTGGGCGATGGAGTCAATGATGCCCCCGCCCTGGCTCGCGCTGATGTCGGCATTGCAATTGGCAGCGGCACGGATGTGGCAGTCGAATCTGCCGGGATTATTCTGGTGCAGAGTAACCCGCGTGATGTAGTCAAAGTGTTTGCCCTTAGCCGGGCGACCTACCGCAAAATGATCCAAAACCTGATCTGGGCCACGGGCTACAATGTGGTTGCCTTGCCCCTGGCCGCTGGCGCCCTCGCATCGTTTGGCTTATTGCTCTCGCCTGCACTTGGGGCGGTGTTGATGTCTTTGAGTACCATCATCGTTGCCATAAATGCTCAATTCCTGCGGCGGGCAGTCCTCGCCCCCACTACCTGAAAAATATTGGAGTAACTTGTGTCTCAAACCAAACAAATTTCCCTCCCCATCACCGGCATGACCTGTGCCAACTGTGTCAGCACGGTGGAACGCAACATTAAGAAGGTCGGCGGGGTATCCTCTGCGATGGTCAACCTCACCACCGAGCGCGCCTCGGTGGAATATGACCCCGCCCAGGCCGGCCTGCCCGAATTTCTGGAGCGCATCGCCCGCGCCGGCTACGGCATTGCCACCGGCGAAGCCGACTTCGCCCTCCAGCGTCTGGCGGACGACAACGACGCCCGCCGTCTGGAAAAGGCCCTGGCCGCCATCGAAGGTGTACTGGAGGCCTCCGTCTCCTACGCCACCGAGCGCGCCCGCATTCGCTACATTCCCACTCTCGTCAGTCAGGCCGACCTGCGCGCCGCCGCAAAGGCGACTGGCTTTGAAGCCGTGGAAACCGGCGGCGAAAGCGAAGATGCCGAGCGCGCCGCCCGCGAACGCGAAATCAACCAGCAGCGCCGCCTGATGTTCATCGGCCTGCTCTTTACCGTTCCGCTGTTCGTCTTCAGCATGGCGCGCGACCTCGGCCTGCTTGGCCACTGGGCGCATGCGGCCTGGGCCAACTGGGCCATGTTCGCCCTCGCCACGCCGGTGCAGTTCTACGTCGGTTGGCAGTATTACGTCAGCGGCTTCATGGCCGCCCGCAACGGCACCGCTAACATGGACACCCTGATTGCGATGGGTTCCTCGGCCGCCTACTTTTACTCCATCCCGGTCATGCTCGGTTTTATCCCCGGCCATGTCTACTTTGAAACTGGCGCAGTCATCATCACCCTCGTCAAGGTTGGCAAATATCTGGAAGCCAAAGCCAAAGGCGCCACCAGCGAAGCCATCAAGAAGATGATGGGCCTGCGGGCCAAATCCGCCCGCATCCTGCGCGACGGAACTGAAATGGAAGTCCCGGCCGATGAAGTACTGGTCGGCGATGTGGTGCTGGTACGCCCCGGCGAAAAAATCCCGGTCGATGGAGTGGTGGTTGAAGGCCGCTCGGCGGTGGACGAATCGATGCTCACCGGCGAATCGCTGCCGGTGGAGAAAGGCCCCGGCGATAAGGTCATCGGCGCCACCCTCAACAAACTCGGCCTGCTGCGCTTTGAGGCCACCCAGGTGGGCAAGGAAACCGCCCTCGCCCAGATTATCCGCCTGGTGGAAGAAGCCCAGGGCAGCCGCGCCCCCATCCAGAAACTTGCTGACCAGGTCTCGGCCATCTTCGTCCCGGTTGTGCTGGTCATTGCCCTGGTGACCTTCCTGGTGTGGTTCTTCGTCCTGCCCGCCCCGCTGCCCACCGCCGCGGTGGATGGCTTCACCCGCGCCCTCATCAACACCGTGGCGGTGCTGGTCATCGCCTGCCCGTGCGCCATGGGTCTCGCCACCCCGATGGCCGTCATGGTCGGCACCGGCGAAGGGGCGCGCCAGGGTATCCTTTTCAAGTCCAGCGGCGCTCTGGAGCGGGCTGGCAAAATCGGCTTTGTTGTACTGGATAAAACTGGCACCATCACTCGCGGCCAACCCGCCGTAACCGACATCCTGACTGAAATGGATGCCAATGAATTGCTGCGTCTGGCGGGCAGCGTGGAGCAAGGCAGCGAGCACCCCCTCGGCGAGGCCATCTGGGCTGAAGCCAATGCCCGCGGCCTGACCCTCTCTGCCCCCCAGGGCTTCGCCGCTGAAGTCGGCCACGGCGTTTCCGCCGAGGTGGATGGCCGCCAGGTGGCCGTCGGTAACCGCCGCATGATGGCCGCTCGCGGGCTGGAACTTAACGGCCTGGAGGCCCGGGTCGAGGGGCTGCAAAACGATGGCAAGACCGCCATGCTGGTGGCGGTGGATGGCCGGGTACAGGGCATCATCGCCGTGGCCGATACCGTCAAGGAAGGCTCCCGCGCCGCCATTGACCGCCTGCACGCCATGGGTTTGCAGGTCGCCATGATCACCGGCGACAACCAGGCCACCGCCGAAGCAATTGGCAAGCAGGTCGGCGTGGACCGCGTGCTGGCCGAAGTGCTGCCCGGCGACAAGGCCGCCCAGGTCAAGAAACTCCAGGAAGAAGGCCATGTGGTCGCCATGGTTGGCGATGGCATCAACGATGCCCCGGCCCTCGCCCAGGCCGATGTCGGCATTGCCATCGGCACTGGCACGGATGTCGCCATGGCGGCCGCCCCGGTGGTGCTCATCAGCGGTGAGTTGGGCGGCGTGCCACGTGCCATCGCCTTAAGCCGCATCACCCTGCGCGCCATCAAGCAGAACTTGTTCTGGGCCTTTATCTACAATGTCCTGCTCATCCCCGCCGCCGCCGTCGGCTTGCTCAACCCCATGCTGGCCGCCGGGGCAATGGCCTTCAGCGATGTGTTCGTGGTTGGCAACAGCCTGCGCCTGCGCGGCCGCCCGCTGAACTGACCGCCAGGTATGATTCGGTGAAATACCTCCGGCCGGGGGCGAAAACCTTCGCTCCCGGCTGTTCTTAATTCCGGCTGGCAGGGCGGGAGTATAATGACCGCGCCTCCGTCCCGGAAATCTAAGGAACCTCTCATGCCCGAAACTCAAACCATTCAAGCCTGGATGAAAACCAAAGTGTTCACCATCCAGAGTGGTGCCACGCTGGATGAGGCCGTGCGCCTCATGGTGGCAAACAGCTTTGGTACCCTGCCGGTTCTGGATGGTGCTGGCAGCCACATTGGCACGCTCTCCCTCGCCGATGTCATCCACCAGCTCCTGCCAGACTTTCTCTCTCTTCTGAAAAATATAGATTATGTCGTGGATTATGGCGCGCTTTCATTGCCCCCCGAAGACGAACGCCAGGCGCTCCTCAACCTCACCGTAGATGCTCTCATGGAACCCCCATTAAGCCTGGAAGAAGACTGTTCCCTGGCGCGGGCGCTGGCGCTTATGGAAAAACATGCCAAGGCAGACCTCCCGGTAGTGCGGGCTGGTGTTGTCATCGGCATCGTCTCCTGGGTGGATGTAGGCCGGGCGTTCCTTACCGCAACCCTCCAGCTTCAACCCCCGGAATAAACCTCGTGGACCATCTCCTCTCCGGCCTCATCTTCCTCTTCACTATCGCCGCGATTCTGGCTGAAAAGGTTCACCGCACCATCATCGCAATGCTCGGCGCCATTCTGATGCTGGCGGTTGGCCTGGGGCGTGGCTTTTACAGCCAGGAAGCCGCCCTGGATGCAATCGACTTCAATACCCTCGGCTTGCTGCTCGGCATGATGCTTATCGTCGCCATGCTTTCCGGCACTGGCTTCTTTGAATTTCTTGCCATCTATACCGCCAAACGGTCGCGCGGGCAGCCCTGGCGACTCTTGCTCATCCTCGGCGCGGTAACGGTGGTATCGTCCATGTTTTTGGACAATGTCACCACGGTGGTGCTGATTGCTCCCGTTACGGTGCTGATTTGCGAAATCCTGGGAGTTCGCCCCATCCCCCTGCTCATGGCCGAGGCCATGCTGGCCAATATTGGTGGCGTCGCCACGCTCATCGGAGACCCGCCAAACGTCCTGATTGGTTCAGCCGCCGGTCTGGGCTTTAACGAATTCCTCATCCATCTCGCGCCAATTGTGCTGGTGGTAATCCTTGCCATTCTGGGGGTCATGCGCTTCCTCTTTCGCCAGGAACTGGCACACAAGTCTACCAATGTGGAGGCGCTCTTCCGGCTGGACGAAAAAACCGTCCTGCGCGACCGTAAATCCCTGCGCCGTTTGCTGGCAGTCCTCGTCTTCACCATTGGCCTCTTCTTTATGCATGGCCGGCTGCATATCTCCCCTGCCTTTGTTGCACTGGCCGGCGCTTCGCTGGCGCTCTTCTGGACCCAGCCGGATATTGAAAAACTACTCAAGGAAGTAGAGTGGCATGTCCTCGCTTTTTTTGCGGCCCTCTTTGTAGCGGTGGGTGGTATTGAGGCATCTGGCCTGCTGGCGCGGATTGCCCACGAATTCACCCTGCTCCTGCCGGAAGGGCTACTCTGGACGGGTATCTTAATCATCTGGGTTGCGGCCCTCATCTCTGCCATAGTAGACAACATCCCTTTCACGCTTATCATGATCCCCATTATTCACAGCCTCGGCGCTGCCGGCCAGGACATCACCCCCTTGTGGTGGGCGTTGGCGTTAGGGGCCGGGTTTGGCGGGAATGGCACGCCGATTGGTTCCACGGCCAATGTCATTATCGTTTCCATCAGCGAAAAGACCCGCCACCCAATTACCACCCGGAGCTGGTTGCGGGTGGGGCTGCCGGTGATGCTGGCGTCCGTACTGGTTGCTTCCCTCCTGTATGCGCTGGCTTTCCCCTTTATGTAACATCCCTGCCACGCAATTCGCATGATTCCTTGCCCGTCACCTCCTATAATTTATGTAGTTGGCCGTAAATTTCTAGAATTTGCATCGTAACCGAACGGCCAACTATTTAAAGTAGTCGTTAGGAATCTACGAAGGCGAACATGCCGGAGGTTGAGACTCACTCGGCAAAATACCTTCGGTGGATTACTTAATCAGGCGGTAAATTGGCCGCGGGAGTGTGCCTGTGAAAGTCTTGTTATTTGATCCTGATTCCAAACGCCGGGCGCATCTGCGCGCCTGCCTGGCCCAGGGCGAATATGAAATCGCTGAAAGCGAAAGCGCCGCCGATGCCCTGGCACAGATAAACTACGCCGAAGACCCGGTGCATATCATCCTTGCCCCATATGACCTCAAGGAAATGGATGGCATCTCGCTCATCAACCATGTCCTCGCCACTGACCTGCCGGCCTACCCTTACATCCTCTTCATCACCGACGAGAACCGCCGCAAGAATGTAATTGATTCGCTCGGTCCGATTCCCGGCGATTTTGTGCTCGACCCGATTGTGGACGAGGAACTGCTGGCCCGTATGCAGATTGCCGAGCGCACCATCGCTCTCCAAACCCGCCTGAACTCCTCCTCCGGCCACTCCGAGTCGTTGGCCCTGTATGACTCACTCACCAGCGTACTCAACCGCCAGGCGGTCTACGAGCGCGCCTTGAGTGAACTCAACCGCGCCCAGCGCGAGGGCATCCCCCTGAGCATTGCCATGCTGGAAGTTACCAACCTCAACGAAATTCGCGCCGAGTACGGGCCGGATGTCCGTGACCAGGCCGTACGCTTTGTAGCCCGGGCCGCCCGCGCCAACGTCCGCATTTACGATGTCGTTGGCCGCTGGATTGGCGCCAAGTTCCTGCTCATGTTGCCCGGCGCGCGCCCGGAGAACGCCCGCGCCGTGGCCGAGCGCATCGCCCGCGCCATCACCACCATTCGCATCCGCACTCCCGAAGGCGGCCGCCTGCAATTGGATGTCCGCACCGGCTTCACCACCAGCGACCGGGCCGACCCCCAGCCGCTGTATGTGTTGATTGAGCAGGCCAACCGCGCCCTGGAGACCGCCCAGAACGAAGGCGCCGAAGCCGTCGTCCAGTTCCAGCCCAGCGCCTGAACGTTTCACATAAACCCCCAAAATTATCGGGTAGGGTGTTAAATAAGCTCTATGCGCTATCTAAGTTGATTCCTTCGGTGGCAAAATTTAGATGGAATTGATGCGTAGGGGCGACCGGCAGGTCGCCCCTACCAGATACAGATGCTATATCATAGACTTCTAACCCGGATTTCGCCCCTTTCATCCAATCGGACGATTGACCTCCGCCCCGCGTCTGGTATCCTCCTTATTAAAGCCGCGTAAGACTGCGCCGTGTTTCAGCGTCTTAGGCATATAATTCGGTTGGAGGCAATTCCCTTGACTCATTTTTCACGCCGCGAATTCCTGAAACTTTCCGGCCTGGCCGCCACCGGTCTGGCCTTCCGCCCCTGGCAGCACAATCGCATGCTGGCCGACACCTCGGACGCGCCCCTGCTGGGGCGCGTGACCGAGGGCGCCATTAATGTGCGCTCCGCCCCGGACATCACCGCCCCCGAGGTCGGCAAACTCTACGAAGACCAGCTTGTGCCGTGGCTGCGCGAAGTGGTTGGTCGCAACATCTACCGCCGCAACCAGCGTTTTGTGGAAACGCCCCAGGGCTACATCTGGTCGCCCCTGCTGCAACCGGTGCGCGACCTTCCCCAGGAACCGGTTACCGAACTGTACGAAACCAGCCTCGGCCCCGGCATGTGGGTCGAAGTCAGCGTCCCCTGGGTTGATGTGCGGCTCGAAAACCGCGTGCCCTACGGCCCATATGTCAAATACCGCATCGAAACCCTCAAGATGCCGCCGCGCCTCTTCCACAACCAGATTCTCTGGGTAGACCAGATTTCCACCGATGCCAACGGCCAGGTCTGGTACCGGATAAATGAACGCTTCGGGTATGGCGATATCCTCTGGGGCCCGGCCGAGGCTTTCCGCCGCATCACCCCGGAAGAAGTCGCCCCCATCACTCCTGAAATTGATGACAAGCATATCCTCGTTAATGTCTATCGCCAGACGCTTTCCTGTTTTGAGGAGGGCCGCGAGGTCTTCTACTGCCGCGCCTCCACCGGCGATGAATCGCATGGCGCGGACGCCGCCACCCCAGTGGGCGACCACCTGCGCGTCTTCCGTAAGATGATGTCCGCCCACATGAGCGGCGGTACCACCACCGGCGGCTGGGACCTCACCGGGGTGGGCTTCACCGCCCTCTTTGCCACCGGCGGCTACGCCATCCACTCCACCTTCTGGCACAACAACTACGGCGAGAAGTCCTCACGCGGTTG
The DNA here is from genome assembly GCA_024710875.1 of Anaerolineales bacterium. Classification (GTDB taxonomy): domain Bacteria; phylum Chloroflexota; class Anaerolineae; order Anaerolineales; family UBA11579; genus SCUK01. Next base: position 7,477 of record JANJTX010000027.1, read on the forward strand.
CGTCAATGTAAAACCGGAAGACGCCAAGTGGATCTGGCGCTGGACCCGCCCGGCGGTGGGCTATGACCCGGGCGATATCACCGTCACCGATTTCAGCGGCACCAACATCCGCGTCGTCGAATCTTAATCCAAGGAACCCCCTGATGGAAAATCCCTCTTTCGGTCTGGCCTTTTTTGCCGGTTTGGCCTCCTTTCTCTCCCCGTGTGTTTTCGCCCTGGTCCCGGCTTACGTCGGCTACCTCGGCGGGCGCTCCTCGGGCGCGCCGGCCGGGCGCGGCAGCCTCTTCACTTTCTCGCATGGCGTCGCCTTCGTGCTGGGCTTCAGCGTGGTCTTCATCATCCTCGGCGCGCTCACCGGCGCGCTGGGCGGCCTGCTGCGCGACATCTCCGGCGCGCTCACCGTCGTGGGCGGGGTGGTGGTCATCATCTTTGGTTTGCACATGCTTAAGGTCATCAATATCCCCTTCCTCAACTACGATGTGCGCGTCCAGAGCCAGCCCAGCCAGCAAAGGTATGGCTATCTGGCTTCGGCCCTGATGGGCGTGTTCTTCTCGGCCGGCTGGGCGCCGTGCGTGGGGCCGGTGCTGGGCGCTATCCTGACCTTCTCGCTCAACGGCGGCTCGTTTGTGGAAGGGGCGCAACTGCTGGCGGCCTACTCCGCCGGGCTGGCGTTGCCCTTCCTGTTGGCCGCCACCCAGATCGCCTGGGTTACCGCCACCCTGCGCCGCTACGGCAAGGTCATGCACTACGCTGAAATGGCGATGGGCGCCGTCCTGGTCGTGGTCGGCGCCATGCTGGCCCTCGGCCGCTTCCAGTTGCTCTCCACCACCGCCTTCTTCGAGGGCAGCATGGCGGAGTTGGAAGTTGGCCGCCTGCTGTTGTTCGGACTGGTCGCCGCCCTTGTCATTGGCCTCATCCCCGGCTTGCTGGCGCGCCGCAAGGGCAAGCCCTTCTGGGATGCCTGGTTCCTCGGTTCCGGCGCGGCCCTCATCGGACTGGTGCTGCTCTACCTGCTCGGCGCCCTGAATTTCCTGCTGCCCCTGCTGGCCTGACCCATGCCCCGTTTGCTGTTGCCGGGGCTGCTGGCCCTCCTGCTGCTGACCGCCTGCGCCGCACTGGGGGAGTTGCCCGCCGAGCCGGTCGTTGGCAGCCCGGCGCCGGATTTTTCACTGACTGACAGCCTGGGCCAGACTGTGCGCCTGGAAGATTCACTCGGCCGGGCGACCGTAATTAACTTCTGGGCCACCTGGTGCGGCCCCTGCCGCTACGAGATGCCCCTGCTCACCGCCGCCGCCGCCCGCTACCCCGACGACCTGACCGTGCTGGCGGTCAACTTCGCTGAATCGCAACCAGTCGTTCAGGAATTCGCCTTAGACCTTGGCCTCGGCTTTGTGCCGCTGCTCGACTCTGACGGCAAGGTTTACGCCCAATACCAGGTGCGCGGCCTGCCGACCACCTTCTTTGTGGATGCCGAGGGCCTCATCCAGGCCGTCCACATCGGTGTGTTGAGCGAGAGCCAGTTGGCCGCCTACCTCGCTGACCTCGGTTTGCCCTGACCGATACGCTATAATTCCCGCATCCCGCTTTGGAGTTTGCCTGCATGACGTTTCGCGTAACGCTCTTTTCCCGTTCCGATTGCCATCTGTGTGAGTCGGCCATCGAAGACCTGCACGCCTTGCAGGCTGAAATCCCGCACGAACTCAACATCGTCAAGGTCGATGAAAACCCCGACCTGCTGGCCGCCTACGGCGAGCGCGTCCCGGTGCTGGAAACCGGCCCTTACCTGCTGGAAGCGCCCTTCGACCGCGCCAAGTTGCGTGTGACCCTCGCCGCCGCCCGCGACCGCGCCCAGCGCCTCGCCGAGGATGACACCCCGCACCAGGCCAGCCGCCGCCAGCGCGCCCAGACCTTAAGCCGCGCCGACCGTTTGAGCTACTGGATTGCCAACCGCTGGCTGCTGGCCCTCAACCTGCTGGTCTTCCTCTACGTCGGCCTGCCGTTCCTCGCTCCCATCCTGATGAATGCCGGTTTGCCGGCTCTGGCGCGCCCCATCTACGGCGTGTACGGCTTTGCCTGCCACCAGATGGCCTTCCGTTCGTGGTTTATCGGCGGCGAGCAAAGCGCCTACCCGCGTGAGGCCGCTCAGGTGCCCGGACTGCAAACCTATGGCACCGCCAGCGGCCAGGACGAAGACAGCCTGCTGGCCGCCCGCGGCTTCATCGGCAATGAGCAGATGGGCTACAAGGTCGCTTTCTGCCAGCGGGATGTCGCCATCTATGCCGCCATGCTGCTCTTCGGCCTGCTCTACGCCGCCACCGGCCGCCGCCTGCCGGCTCTGCCCTGGTATCTGTGGGTCGTAATTGGCATGGGCCCGGTTGGGTTGGATGGCTTCAGCCAGTTATTGAGCCAGTTGCCCGGTTGGGCTTTCTGGGACTATCGCGAAAGCACGCCCCTCCTGCGCACCCTCACCGGCGCGATTTTCGGCTTCACCACCGCCTGGTTCGGCTTCCCGGTCATTGGCGAAACCATGGCCGAAACCCGCCTCGCCCTGGCGACTAAAATCGCCCGCCTCAAACCCACCGCCTCCAAATAGCGCATGCCCTTTCACCAGCCGGACACCGTCCGCTATTACACTTTTGACAGCCTCGCCGGCCAGCCCCTGACCCACATGGCGTTTACCCGCGTGGGCGGCGTCAGCCCCGGTGACTGGGCGGCCCTCAACATGGGCCTGACCGTCGGTGATGACCCCGCCAATGTGGCCGAGAATCGCCGCATCGCCTTTGCCACCGCCAATCGCCCGCTCGAATCGCTCTCCGACTCATGGCTGGTGCATGGCGATGGGGTGGTGGTCTATGACCAGCCCCGCCCGCCAGACGAAGACAGCCCGCCCAAGGCCGATATCATCCTCACCGATAACCCGGCCGTTTCGCTGTTCATGCGCTATGCCGATTGTGTGCCCTTGCTGTTCTATGACCCCGTGAAACGGGCGATAGCGCTCGCCCATGCCGGCTGGCAGGGCACCGTCAGCCGCGTCGCCGCCCGCGCCGTGGAAGCCCTCGCCGCCCGCTACGGCAGCCGCCCCGCCGACCTGCTGGCCGTGGTTGGCCCGTCCATCAGCCCGGAACGCTACGAGGTCGGCCAGGAAGTAATTGACCGCGTGCAGGCCGCTTTTGGCGCGGATGCCCCCAGCCTGTTGCCGCGTTTTGGCAACTCCACCCACTTTGACCTGTGGGCTGCCAACCGCCTGACGCTGGAGCAGGCCGGCGTGCGCCAGATAGAAGTGAGCGGCCTGTGCACCGCCCAGAACCCGCAGGACTGGTTCAGCCACCGCGGCCAGCACGGCCGCGCCGGCCGCTTCGGCGTGCTGCTGGCCCTCAACTAAGCCCCCCGCTTGTCATTTTGAGCGTAGCGAAAAATCCCGATTCCGCCTGTATCGCCAGCCCGCGCACAGGAAACTCACCCTCCCGCTCCTGCTAACCCCTCTCCCACACATGGAAGAGGGGTAGGGGTGAGGGCAACTATTGACACCTAATTTACTGATAGCCAAGACCTATCAATAAGATACTTAAGAATAGTGAGCAAACGATTTGTGCCCAGCCAATTGATTCAGCTACCCCACCTTTGAAGAGTGCCTTATCTGGATTAAAAGAAATCTCTTGCGTAATGACTGCAATCGCTCCCCATATAGGAGTAACTATTAAAGCCAATATTATCATCACCAATCCCATGTCAATTCCTGTGAATTCTTCCATAGGGAAAATCCACCACAAAAACATTAGAAGCAATTGAAGATACACCAAACACATCGTTACTTTGGATAGAGCCTTGAACGATCCCATTTCAATAATTCGTGATTTCAAATCATCATTCTGTTTCATATTAATTACCTAATTACCTGAGTTGCGTTTAGCACGGTAAGGCAGCCAGAGCATATGTGTTGAGATGCAGAGAGGGCTTCTTGGGTTGGAAGCAGTAAGCCAACAATCCGGCGAATAGATTGACCAGAAAATTGGTGACACTGCGATGGCGAGAATGCTCAATTTGGGAAATATTCTTGAGCTGGTCGTGGATGGTTTCAATGATGGCACGCCGACGTAACAGCAGTTTATCGGACAGTGGCATCAAGATGTTCTTCATGTTCTTGCGCAATCCGGTAATCAACTGAACCTTGGGCATCAATTGTTCAAATAGGTCTTTGGAGATGTAGCCCTTGTCAGCAAATACCTTGCCAAACAGGTCCTGAAACAGGAGCGGAACGGGCTGGCGGTCATCAACATTTCCCGGTGTAAGTTGAAAGGCCAGAATTTCACCATGTTCGTTAACCACCAGATGCAATTTGAAGCCATAGAACCAGCCCATGCTGCTCTTCCCCCTGGCCGCCAGCCCTGCAAATACCTTATGGCGCTGTATCCGGCGGTTGTGACAGACTTGAAGGGTTGTTGAATCTACAAAGGAGATACCAGTGCATTGCCCGCGTTGACTCCACACAAAGAGCATCAGCGGGACGAACGCCTGATGCATCAAACGCACGAAGCGGCTGTAACTTACCAGGTTGGGAAACTCCGATTTCAGGTGAAGCTGGACATGAAACAAGTAAAAGGCTTTGAAGTTGCGATAGCCGGATTGATGAAAGTAAATGATGATCGTCATGACTTCACTCAACGATAAGCGAGCTTGTCTCCGACGCTGGCGCAGGTTGTGCTTGAGCATGAAGTGCTCCCAGTGAGGCTCAAACTCTTGGCAGAAATCATCGACAAGGAAAAACAATTCGACTAAACTCATGGCAGGGTTCCTTTTGGATGCTAGTGTCGTCAAACAATAGCTTACTCCAATTTGGAACCCTTCTCTTATCCGCAACTCAGGTTAATTGATATTTGGTAGGAACTTCTCGCAATTGCCCGCGCTCATAGCCCCATTATAGCCAGCCGCGCCGCGAAATCAACCACCCCGCTTGTCATTCCGAGCAAAGCGAGGAATCCCATCCAACTTCGCCCCACAATCTTGCTCGCTGGAATAAATACCCCCAATCCCCAATCAGAAATCAGCAATCCCAAAATTGCCTTTCTCTGTGCCTCCGTGTCTCTGTGGTTAAATCCGCCCTCAACCACCCTAATCTTCAACGCACCCCAATCAACAATCCAAAATCAGCAATCAGCAATCAACTCGCCGCCTTCTTCTTCCCCTTCGCCCCCTTCTTCGCCTTGCCGCCGTAGCCATTGCCGGATGCGCTCGTCACCTTCGTGTGCTCCGACAGCCCCAGGAACGGCCGCAGGAACTGGCCGGTGTACGAACCCTTCACCGCCGCCACCTGCTCCGGCGTCCCCTCGGCCACAATCTCGCCGCCGCGCCCGCCGCCCTCCGGCCCCAGGTCCACAATCCAGTCCGCCACTTTGATGATGTCCATGTTGTGCTCGATAATCAGCACGCTGTTGCCCTGGTCGGTCAGGCGGTGCAGCACGTCAATCAGCTTGTGCACATCGGCGGCATGCAGCCCCACCGAAGGCTCGTCCAGAATGTAAATCGTCTGTCCGGTCGAACGGCGTGAGAGTTCCTTGGAGAGTTTCACCCGCTGCGCCTCGCCGCCCGAGAGCGTCGTGGCGGGCTGCCCGATGCGAATGTACCCCAGCCCCACGTCCTGTAACGTTTGCAGTTTATCCACCATGTGCGGGAAGGCCGCAAACTCCTCCAACGCCCGGTCAATCGAGAGGTCCAGCACATCGGCGATGCTCATGTCCTTGAACTTCACCAGCAGCGTCTCGCGGTTGTAGCGCGAACCGCTGCACACCTCGCACGGCACATACACATCCGGCAGGAACTGCATCTCGATGCGAATCTGGCCCTGCCCCTGGCACGATTCGCACCGCCCGCCCTTGACATTGAACGAGAACCGCCCCGGCTTGTAGCCGCGCATCTTGCTCTCCGGCAGTTCCGTAAACAGGGCGCGGATGTGGTCAAACAGCCCGGTGTACGTCCCCGGGTTCGAGCGCGGTGTGCGCCCAATCGGCGACTGGTCAATGTTGATAATCTTGTCCAGGTGTTCCAGCCCGTCAATCCCGTCATGGTCGCCGGGGATCGTGCGCGCCTTGTTCAACGCCCGCGCCAGGGCCTTGTACATGATTTCATTCATCAGGGTCGACTTGCCCGAGCCAGAGACGCCCGTCAGGCACACCAGCATCCCCAGCGGCAGGTTGACCGTCAGTTCTTTGAGGTTGTGCTGGCGCGCCCCCCGCACTGTCAGTTTGTGGCCGTTGCCCGGCCGCCGTTCCTTGGGCACTGGAATCGCCTTGCGGCCGGAGAGGTAGGCCCCGGTCAGCGATTTCTTGTTCGCCAGGATGGCTTCCACCGGCCCTTCGGCCACCAGCGTGCCGCCGTGTTCGCCCGCCCCCGGCCCCAGGTCCACAATCCAGTCCGCCGAGCGGATGGTCTCATCGTCATGCTCCACCACCAGCACCGTATTGCCGAGGTCCCGCAGGCCAATCAGGGTGTTCAGCAAACGTTCGTTGTCACGCGCGTGCAGGCCAATCGAAGGTTCGTCCAGCACATACAGCACGCCCCGCAGCCGCGAGCCAATCTGGGTCGCCAGCCGGATGCGCTGCGCCTCGCCGCCCGAAAGTGACCCGGCCGTGCGGCTCAAGGTCAGGTATTCCAGCCCCACATCCACCATGAACTGCAAGCGTTCCATGAATTCCTTCATGATGCGCTCGGCGATGATGCGGTCGCGTTCGCTCAATGGCGATTTCTTGGCGTTCAGGCCGCGCGCCCAGTCGAGCGTATCGCCCACCGGCCAGTCCGTGACATTCAGGATGTTGTGCCCCTGAATCGTGACCGCCAGCGCCTCTTTGCGCAGGCGCGCCCCGTTGCAGGCCGGGCAGGCCCGGTCGTTCATGTATTCCATGATGCGCTCGCGCATGTACTGCGAGTTGGTCTCGCGGAAACGCCGTTCTAGGTTGGGGATGACGCCCTCATAGGCGGCGTGAAAGGTGCTGATTTTGCCGCTCTTGCGCGTGTAGCGCACGGTGACTTCCTTGCCGCGCGTGCCGTACAGCACCATGTCCAGTTGCTTCTCGGTCAGGCTCTCGATGGGCGCGTCCATGTCAATTCCGTACTCTTCGCAGGCCCCCACCAGCATCTGCCAGTAGTACCCGCCGAACTCGCGCGGCCCGCCCCATTCGCCGGCCTGAATCGCGCCCTCGCTGATGGACAGCGAGCGGTCGGGCATAATCAGCTGCGGGTCAATCTCCAGCTTGGTGCCAATGCCCTGGCACTCCGGGCAGGCCCCGTGCGGCGTGTTGAACGAGAAGGTGCGCGGCTCAATCTCCGGCAGGCTCACGCCGTGCTCCGGGCACACAAAATGCTCCGAGTAGGCGATGTCCACCGCTGGCTCCACGCTCAAATTGTGCAGCGTCAGGTAGCCGTCCCCGAATTTCAGGGCCGTCTCGACCGAGTCATTCAACCGCGAGCGGAATTGCTGGGCTTCTTCATCCTGCCCCGTCCGCAGCACCAGCCGGTCTACTACCGCTTCGATCGTGTGGTTCTTGTAGCGGTCCAGGTCGCTGTCCTTGGCCTGGTCGAGGTCCATCAATTCGCCATTCACGCGGGCGCGGGTAAAGCCCGCCTTGCGGATTTCCTCAAACACGCCCTGGTGGGCGCCCTTGCGGTGCTTAATCAGCGGGGCGAGCAACAGCAGGCGCGTGCCCTCTGGCAGCGCCAGTATCGCATCCACAATCTCCTGGGCGCTCTGGCGGCCGACTTCGCGCCCGCACTCCGGGCAGTGCGGCACGCCCACCCGGGCGAACAGCAAACGCAGGTAATCGTAGATTTCGGTCACCGTGCCAACCGTCGAGCGCGGGTTGTGTGAGGTCGCCTTCTGGTCAATGCTCACGGCTGGCGAAAGCCCCTCAATGTACTCGACCTCTGGCTTGTCCATCTGCCCCAAAAACTGGCGCGCATAGGAAGACAGCGACTCCACATAGCGCCGCTGGCCCTCGGCGAAAATCGTATCAAACGCCAGCGAGGACTTGCCCGAGCCGGACAGCCCGGTGATGACCACGAACTTATCGCGCGGGATATCCACGCTAAGATTTTTGAGGTTGTGGGCTTTAGCGCCCACGACGCGGATGACGTTTTCAGGCATGGCAGGGGGGTCCTTTTGGAAATTTACCGGTAAACGCGATTATAGCACGAATGTTTCAATAATGATGCCGCAGAGTTGCCAATCCGGAGTCGAGGCTATAGCCGAGCGTCCGGCAGTCTCCGCTAAAGCGTCGACTCCCATCCAATCTGGCACTCCATTCAGACAGTGGGCTTTAGCCCACTGCGCACGGCGCGACCGCAAATTATACCCCGCCCCTGTTTGTCATTCCGAGCGCAGCGAGGAATCCCAACGAACTCTAGAAATAAGGTGCGCTGGTTGGCAAAGACTCAAGCCTTACACGGCTGGTATGGCACACTAAAATCTCATCCAACCCCCTCGCACTTTCGGATGAAATTCCAAACCCCGCCAACCGGCGCGAGTACAATTTATGTCAGAGAGACACCTGCGCATGACCACCCAACCCCCCAAACCCTGCGACACCCGCCCCAGCCCCGCCCTGCACCAGACCCGCGCCAGCGCCACCCAGCGCGTCCCGCTGGCCGGTAGCAGCGGGACGCCCCCGCCATCCAGCAGCGGCTGGCGCGAAATCGCCCTGCGCCTGCTGCCCTTTGTCGCTGTTCTCGCCCTGCTCTTCCTCATCAGCCTGCTCTTCGGCGCCAACAGCGGCCAGCGCACCTTTGGCCGCACCGCCACCGCCGAAGCCCGCGTCTACCTCGACGAGCAATACGCGCTCGCCCTGCAGGACATCGAAAACGGCAACCTCGAACTCGCCCGCCAGCGTTTTGAATACATCTTCACCCACGACCAGTCCTACACCGCTGCCGCAGACCGCTGGGTGGAACTCTCGCTGGTGCTCAACGCCACCATGACCGTCACGCCCCAGGCCGAGCCCAGCGTTACCCCCACCCCCGATAACCGCCCCAACGAAGAACTCTTCACCCAGGCCCTCGTCCACATCGCCAACCGCCAGTGGGATGCCGCCCTGCAAGCCCTCGCCTCCCTGCGCAATAATGACGCCCAATACCGCGTCGTGGATGTGGACGGCCTCATCTACTTGAGCCTGCGCAACCGCGGGCTGGAGCGCATCCTCCAGGGTGGGCAACTTGAATCCGGCATTTACGACTTCTCGCTGGCCGAGAACTTCGGCCCATTGGATACCCAGGCCCAGGTCGCCCGCGGTTGGGCGCGCCTGTACTTGCAGGGCAACGCCTTCTGGATTGCCTACCCCGACATCGCCGCCGGCTACTACGGCCAGGTGGCCGCCGTCGCCCCCAACCTGATGGACGAATCCGGCATGAGCGCTTTCTTCCGCTACTGGTCTTCGCTGGTGCAGGTCGCCGATAACCTCGCCGCCGCCGAAGACTGGTGCGCCGCCAACGACCAGTATCAGGCTGCCCTCGCCGCCGCCAACAACGCCAATGTGGCTGCCACGGCCCAGGCTGCCCTGCAAAACTGCGTCGCCCTCACGCCCTCGCTCACGCCAACCATTACTCTTACTGTTCCCGGCCCGACGGCCACGCTCGCCCCGGCCACTGCCACCGGTACCGAAACTGCCACCCTGCCCGCTGGGGCTACCGCCACCGCCAGCGCGACCGCCACGGCCACCAGCCCGGCCGCCGCTACCGCCACCCCCACGCCGACCGCCACGAACCCACCCCCGGCGACGGCTACCGCCACTCCCAGCGCTACCAGCGAGCCGCCTCCCACTGCCGAACCCACCGCCACCCCGGATGGCGGCTAAACCCATGCAACCCAAAGCCCCCCGCCCCCCGATTTTCAGCCTGACGGCCATTTTGTGGCTCTTGGGCGTATTCCTGTGCCTCGCCAGTTTTCTGGCCTTGGGCGGCTTTCAGGCTGGCCGCCTGCTCACGAGCCCTTCGGCTGGTCTGTTGCAACGTTTTCTCGGCACGCCCGCCGCGCCGGGCGGCCCGGGGGCGCCCACCTCCGACCCGTTCAGCCTCGGTCTTGCCCCGCCCACTCCCCAGCCCTGGAATGGCACTGACCGCGTTACCATGCTGGTCATGGGGCTCGATTACCGCGATTGGGCCGCCAACGAAGGCTCCGGTGCCAGCCGCAGCGACACCATGATTCTGCTCACCATTGACCCAGTCGCTCGTACCGCTGGCATCCTTTCCATCCCGCGCGACCTGTGGGCCAACATCCCCGGCTTTAAGCCGAATAAGATAAACACCGCCTACTATTTTGGCGACCTCTACCGCGTCCCCGGTGGCGGCCCGGCCCTCGCCATGACCACCGTCGAGGCCACCCTCGGCGTGCCGATTGATTACTACGCCGTGGTGGACTTCAATTCCTTTGTGCGCTTCATTGACCTGATTGGCGGCGTGAAGCTGGATATCCCAGAACCCATTCGCATTGACCCGCTGGGCGACAAGCCGCCCCGCGACCTCAAACCCGGCCGCCAGGTCTTGCCCGGCGAACTGGCCCTGGCCTATGCCCGCACCCGCTCCACCCCCGGCGGCGACTTTGACCGCGCCCAGCGCCAGCAGCAGGTCATCTTCGCCATCCGTGACCGCCTGCTGGAACCGGCCACCTTCCAGCGCATCCTCCAGAACGCGCCCCAGATTTATGCCGAACTGGAGGGCGGCATCCGCACCAACCTGCCCTTTGAAGACGCCTTGCAATTGGCGGTGCTTTCAACCCAGATTCCTACTGAATCAATCAAGCGCGGCGCCATCAGTGAATCCTACATCACCTACGGCCGTTCGCCGGATGACCTCGCCATTCTCATCCCCATCCCCGACCGCATCCGTATTCTGCGCGATGACATCTTCGCCACCGGCGGCGCCTTCAGCCCGCTCACGCCCGGCAACGCCCAGGAACGCATGCAACTCGAGCGCGCCCGCATTGCCGTGCTGGATGGCGCCAGCGGCGGCGATCTCGCCAGCCGCACCGCCGAATACCTGCGCGGCCTGGGCGCCGAAATCACCGCCAGCGGCCCCGCCGAGCGCGGCTACAGCCAGACCACCATCATTGACTACACCGGCAACCCCTACACCCTTCAGTATTTCGTGGCTTTGTTCGGCATTCGCGACAGCCAGATTATCCACCTCTTTGACCCGAACAGCCCGGTGGATGTGGAAATAAAACTCGGCAGCGACTGGCTCAACAACAACTCGCTGCCCTGACCCTCCCGCGCTTCCAATCCGTAACACAAGGAAAACGCAATGAAACTCAAGCTCACTCTGGTGTTCGCAATTCTCATGCTGGCCGGTCTGGCCTGCAACCTCGGCGCGCTGGCCCCGGCCGCACCCGCCCTACCCGGCCCGGATGAAATCGCCACCCTCGTCGCCGCCACGGTGCAGGCTGGCGCGGGCGACTCTGCCAGCCCCGTCGCCACCGCCCCGCCCGCCGAAGCCGGCGTATTGCCCGCCGCCCTGTACTTCATCAGCGACGCCAGCGGCCTGCCGCAGGTCTGGCGGCTCGCTCCCGATAGCGTCACCCTCACCCAGGTTACGGACGAAGCTGAAGCCGTGGAAGGCTTTGCCGTTTCACCCGGCGTGGGCGAAATCGCCTACATCGTGCAGAACCAGATATTCACCGTCTTGCCAGATGGCTCGGCCCGCGCCCTGATTGTGGATGGTGGCTCCCCCGCTGAAACCGACCAGTACTTCCTGTATGAAAAAATCAACGACCTGGCCTGGTCGCCGGACGGCCTCACGCTGGCCTATGGGCGCGGCGGCCTGAATCTGTATTCCATCCTGGAAGGCACCAGCCAGCAGGTACTGGCCAACGAAAGCCGCGATGTTGGCAGCGGGTTGGTGGTCGCCGACCGGTTGTTCTACCCGGACGCATGGTCGCCGGATGGCAGCCGCCTGCTGGTCAGGATTGGCTATTACGAAGGCAGCACCTACGGCGTATGGACGTCCGCCAGCGGTGCGTTCACCCAACTGCAAAGCCGTTACAACGCCTGCTGCTTCTACTCCTGGTCTTTGGACAGCGCCCGCCTGTGGGTTGCCAGCCCCTACATCGGCATGGTTGACCCCGGCCTGTGGCGTTTTGATGCCGCCAGCGGCGCCGAGACCGAACTATTGCCCTCGCAGAACCCGGATGGCACGCTCAACTTCGCCAGTTTCCCGCTCGAGCTCGGTAGCGACCTGCTCTACTTCTTTGCCAATACCCCCGACTTCCCCAATGGCGATGTGCCCCTGACGCTGGTGCGCGCCCCCCAGGGCGATATAAACGCCCGTACCATTCTGCGCCCGGAGACCTGGCTGCTGCGCGACCTGCTCTGGGCCGCCGATGGCCGCCTCGCTATTGGCGTACAGATGGACCCCGGCAGCACGAACTACCCGTATGGCACATTGGTCTTAATCCTGACCGATGGCAGCCCGGTACGCCCGCTGGCCAATTCGGCCTACGCCCCACAGTGGGGGCCGTAACCTCCAACCGTCAATCGGTTGAAAAAACAGAGCCCTTGAACTCAATGAAGGATCACGAAAAAATAGGGGCGACCTGCTGGTCGCCCCTACACTAAATATCCCACCAAGTTGAGTACTCACTCAAGTAACCAATTTAACAACTGCTTATATATGAATCGTTCAAGTGCAATCAACCACCCGGCAA
>JANJTX010000041.1 GCA_024710875.1 Anaerolineales bacterium
CGACTACTCCAAAGAGACCGGCAAATACACCATCAACGATGAGCAGGCGGCGGTCGTCCGCCAGATCTACGACTGGTACACCGTCGAGAAGCTCGGCACCCTGCCCATTGCGCGGCGTCTCACCGAGCAAGCCATACTGACCTCATGGGACATTCACGGCTATTCCAAAACTCGCCGCCGGCGCGGGGTGTGGGGGCCTTCCAGCGTGCTGGCCATTCTCAAAAATCACAATTACAAGGGCGAGTATCTCTGGGCCGGAGACATCGCTATAGAGATTCCCGCTATTGTGTCAGTCGCCCAGTGGCAGGCCGCCCAGGAGCAGAAAGACCGCAACACCAAACACGCCCTGCGTAATACCCGCCATCCGTATCTGCTGCGCCGCCTGCGCTGCACTCGCTGCGGCCACAAGTTCGCCGCCAGTGGGCGCGGCTCGCGGGGGTCGTTCAAGTACCGCTGCTGGGGCGCCCGCGATTACAGCGGCCCCGACCTGAAAGAGCGCGTCTGTTCCGGCTACTTCCTCGTCGATACAATCGACACCCTCGCCTGGGAAGCCATCGCCGCCACCCTGCAAAGCCCCGACCTGTTACGGCAGGGGCTGGACTCTATGCAGGCCGGCCGCCCGGACTTCACCGCCCAGGCCGAGCGCGCCCGTGAGCAACTCAAGAGCGTCACCATCGAGCGCGATAAACTGCTCGACCTGTACATGAACGACAACCTGCCGCGCAACCTGCTCGACCAGCGCGCCGCCGACTACCAACGCCAGATCGTCGCCATCGAGCAACACATCTACGAACTGGAGCGCCAGCCAGAAGTAGACCTGACCGTCCTGGAGGAACTCGCCGGCAGTGTTCGGGAGGGCATCGGCCATCTGGACCTTGAAGAGCGCCGCCAGGTCATTGACCTGCTCGACATCTACGGCCAGCTTGACCCCGAAAAAAAGACGCTGACTCTCGTCAGCGCCTATGGTTTACGTTGGCAAATTGCGATTATATCTCTTTGAGATACTGGTGCACCAGGCTCACCGCAATCGCCCCCTGGCCAACCGCCGAAGCCACTCGCCGTACCGTGTCAGTCCGCACATCCCCGGCGGCAAAGATTCCCGGCACACTCGTCTCCAGAAAGTAGGGGTCGCGTGCCAGCCGCCAGCCTTTGGGTCGCTGGCCGTCGCGCAACAGGTCCTGCCCGGTGAGGATGAAACCCGCCCGGTCGCGTTCCACCAGGCCGGCCACCAGCTCGGTATGCGCCTGCGCCCCGATGAAAATAAACAGGGCTGCCGCCGGCACAGTCGTTTCTTCGCCGGTCTGGTTATTTAGGTAGGTAATCTGTTCCAGGCGCTGTTCGCCCTGCACCGCTTTCACTTCCGAATGGGTCAGCACTTCAATATTGGGCGTATTGCCAATCTGGTCAATCAGGTAGGCCGACATACTTTTTTCCAGGCCCTCGCCCCGCACCAGCATGGTGACCTTGCTGGCATAGCGCGAAAACCACATCGCGCCCTGCCCGGCCGAGTTCGCCCCCCCCACAACAAAAATATGCTGGTCTTTGTAATTGGCGGCTTCCGTCAGGGCTGCCCCGTAGTAAATGCCGGCTCCGTACAATTCCTTACAGCCCGGCAGGTCCAGTTCGCGCAGGGTGACACCGGTGGCAATGATTAACGCTTTGGCTGTTATTTCGGTGCCATCGCTCAAACACACGATTTTGGTCGAACCTTCTACCCGCACCTGGGCCGCATCCACTGCCGTCAGGATTTCGCAACCCAGCCGGATGGCCTGGTCGGTGGCGCGCTTGGAGAGTTCGCCGCCGCTCACGCCTTTGGGGAAACCCAGGTAATTCTCAATTCGCGAGGAGGTGCCGGCCTGCCCGCCGGTGGAGTGCCGCTCCAGCATCAGCGTTTTCAGCCCTTCCGAGGCGCCATATACCCCGGCCCCCAGCCCCGCGGGGCCACCGCCAATAATAATCAGGTCGTAATGCTGGGTTGATGCGGCAGTTTTCAACCCGGCCCGGGTGGCCAGCGTGGTAATGTCTGGGTTAATCAGCACATCGCCGCTCGGCAGAAAGACCAACGGCAGGTCGCGCTTGGGTTGTTCAGCCAGCACGCTTTCGGCCAGGGTGCGGGCTTCTTCGTTTAGCTCAATATCCAGCCATTGGTAGGGGATGCGGTTGCGCGCCAGAAAGTCCTTCACATTATGGCTGCTGGCGGACCACAGGGTACCCGCCACCCGGATGCCGTCATACGGCACCGGCGCTTCCAGCCACCAGTTTTCCAGCAAATCATCCAGCACCGGGTAGAGGTTCTCCTCCGGCGGGTCCCAGGGTTTCATCAGGTAGTAATCCAGCTCTATCGTGTTAATGCTGGTGATGGCCGCTTCGGTATCCGCGTAGGCGGTCAGCAGGACTTTACGCGCAAACGGGAAAAACTTACGCGCTTCGGCCAAAAAATCAGTCCCCGTCATGCCCGGCATGCGCTGGTCAGAAAGGAAGAGTGCCACGGTTTCGTTGCGCTCCAGAAGTTGGCGGGCGACATTCGTGGCTTCGCTGCCGGAGTTGGCCTGCACAATCCGGTAATCCTTACCATAACGCCCGCGCAGGTCACGCACAATCGCGTTCAGTACCTGGGGTTCATCGTCAGTGACAATCAGGATAGGTTTCGCCATGTGAACAAATCTCGGTCTTTGAGCGGGGTGAGTATGGCCTGACCATTATGCCCGGCCACTGGCTGGCGCAATTATAACGGCTGTTTCAGTGCGCTATAATTCGCCATCCACCTCATGCAGAAGCGAGGCCATTTGAATATCCTCTTAGCACGCTTG
Source organism: Anaerolineales bacterium (assembly GCA_024710875.1). Lineage (GTDB taxonomy): Bacteria > Chloroflexota > Anaerolineae > Anaerolineales > UBA11579 > SCUK01. Next base: position 2,811 of record JANJTX010000041.1, read on the forward strand.
CGCCGCGTCATTACCCGCCGCCTGATTCGCGACACGCTCTACATCTTTGTTGGCGCGCTCATCAGCGCCGCCTCCATGCGCCTCTTTCTCATCCCGGCTGGGCTGGTGGCGGGCGGCGTTAGCGGCCTTTCGCAGCTCATCAATCACTTCAATGGCTGGCCGGTGGGTCTGATGATTCTGGTTGGCAATATCCCGCTGTTTGCGCTGGGCTGGCGCTACCTCGGTGGGCCGCGCTTCGCCTACCGCACCGCACTGGCTCTGCTCGTCTACACCGCCGGCATTGACCTGCTCGAACCTTACATCCCGCTCGGCATTACCGAAGACCTGCTCCTCAATGCGCTCTATGGCGGGGCAGTCGGCGGCATTGGCGCCGGGCTCATCTATCGCGGTCGTGGCACCAGCGGAGGCACAGACATCCTCGCCCGTATCATCGCCCATTATCGCGGCATCCCCATCTCACAGACGTATATGCTCACCGATGCGCTGGTGATGTTTACTGCAGGGTTGGTTTTTGGCTGGGAGAACGCCCTTTACGCCGTTGCCATGCTGTACATAACTGGCCTCACCGCCGAGACGGTTTTGCAGGGGGCGCGGGTGGTACGCACGGCTTTTATCATCACCGGCCAGCCGGAAGCCGTCAGTCAGGGTATTTTGCATGAATTGCAGCGCGGCCTCACCCGGATTGATGGGCAGGGCGCTTACACCGGCGCGGCGCGGGCGGTGCTGTATTGCGTCGTCAGCCGCGCCGAAGTCGAGCGCCTGAAAGTCATCGTCGCAGATGCCGACCCGGCCGCTTTTGTGGTCATCGGTCAGGCCTATGAAGCCCTTGGCGAAGGTTTTGAGCCGATGGGCAAGTAGCACTCATAAATTAAGAAGAGCGCGCCTGCATCTTGCAGGCGCGCTCTTTATTTGGCGTTCTGGTTTCTTAGGCGTTGCGCTTTTCTTCAATCACCACTTTGCGGCGCTGGCCGTAAAACAGCACCCATAACGCCTCGACCACCAGCCAGGCGAGCACCAGGTACGCCAGGGCAGCGATGATGGCTTCGGCGTCCAGCACAATCCCGCCCAATTCCGGGTTGCGCACCAGGTTGCGGAAAGGCACCAGGACCGCGTCCGAGAGGCTGAAAATCAGCCGGGCGAAGGGGTTGCCCGGGTTGGCCTCCAGCAGCCGCAAGAGAAAGCGAAAGAGCAGCAGGAACTGGGTCGCCATCGTCACCATCCACACGCCGCGCGAGACCTTGGCGAGTTTTTGGCTGGTGGTGCTGTTTTCCAGCACCCGCACCTGGCGAGAGGTACCCGCCGGTTCAGCGTTCAATGGTTCAGGGTGGGGGGGAGTAAAGTCAGTCATCGGAACTCCTTTCGGTAGGGTAAATCAGCGGCGTTTGCGCTGGCCCAACACCGCGCCGGTCAGCAACGCCAGTAGCACCACCATCAGCCACAGGATTTCAGTCTGGCCGATACTCTGGGCGGCGGAGCCATTCTCGTTCTCCGGCGGCGGTTCTCCTCCATCGAGGTCAACGCCCAGGCCCAGGTCCAGCCCGGCTTCCCCGCCCGCACAACCAGCCAGCAGACCCAGCGCCAGCACCCCAACCAACAGGGCTTTCAGTCCGGCGCGCATGGTTAGAGCCGCCCGCGTGCCAGGATGCTGATAAGCGCCACGAACAGTGCCGAGCCAATGACCGCCCACAGGAACGGGAAGGCCGCGCCGCCCACGCTGATGCTCAGCCAGTTGGGCAAACCCAGCGAACGCGCCAGCCAGGTGCCGAACAGCGCCCCGATGTAGCCGACCACCACCGCCACCAGACAGCCCCCGCGCGAATAGCCGGCAATCGCCTGCCCGATCGCGCCGGCCAGCCCTGCCACCGCCAGGTAAATCAACAATTCCACGATATTCATTATCAATCCTCCTTCGTGAGTTTCTACTGGCTCAAACGAGCGTCGTTGCGGGCTGTTATGGAACTTAAGTAGGAAAGCCGTTTCATCCGGTACTTCAGGGCCAGCGAGTGGGCAATTGCTGGCTCTGGCACATTCAGACAGCGGGTTTTAGCCCGCTGCGCTATCAAGTGCCAAATCTCTCACCCTCACTCTGTAACTTCTCCATCCGGCAGTTCCGTTATAATGACTCCATGCACACTCCTAATGGGTTTTCAGATAGTGGGCGGCCTACGTCCATCCCCGAAGACCTGTTTGTCCGCTTGCTGCCGCTTATTGACGACCTGAACGAGTTCAAGGTTACGCTTTACCTGTTCTGGCGCATGCAGGCCATGGAAGGCCAATACAGGGCCGTTTCGCTGGCCGAACTGTCCGAAGACGCCACCCTGCTGGCCGCGTTGGGGAATCTGGCCGGCCTTGAAACTGCCCTGGCCAAAGCGGTGGCGCGTGGCAGCCTGCTGCTGGCGGGCGGCTATTACCTGTTGAATGACCCGGCCGGGCAGACCGCCGCCGCAGCGATTGCCAGTGGCCAGTGGAACCCGGCTGACCAGCCCACCGCCCCCATCGGGCTGGACCTGCAACGCCCCAATATCTACCGCCTGTACGAGCAACACATCGGCGCGCTGACCCCCATGCTGGCCGATGCCCTCAAAGAGGCCGAACAGGCCTACCCCGCCCTGTGGCTTGAAGATGCCGTGCGGATTGCCGTAGAAAACAACGTGCGCAAGTGGCGCTATATTGAAGCCATTCTGGAACGCTGGCAGAGAGAAGGACGCGATGACCGAACCGATCGAGGACGCACTGAAGCGGACCGCAAAAAATACACAGAAGGTGAATTCTCCGACTTCATCGAACGCTGATGCGCGCCCTGCCGGCCTGGCCGGTGACCCGAACTGCCCGCACTGTGGCGGCCTCGGCTACCTGCGCCCCGAAGTCCCGGTCAGCCACCCGGATTTTGGCAAGCTGCTGGTGTGCGAATGCCGCCGCGAGGAAGTCAGCCGCTTTAATCGCCAGCGCCTGTACGCCATCAGCCAACTCAACCAGCTCAAAAACCTGACCTTTGAGAACTTTGAGTCGCGCGGCCGCATCGGCCTCGGCGAAATGCAAATCGAATCGCTTGAGTTGGCCTTCAACCAGGCCCAGCAATTTGCCCAACGCCAGCAGGGCTGGCTGCTGCTGCAGGGCAAGTACGGCTGTGGCAAGACCCACCTGGCGGCCGCGATTGCCAACTTCGCCCTCCAGTTTGAAATCCAGCCCATCTTCATCACTGTGCCAGACCTGCTGGATAGCCTGCGCTTTGCCTACAGCGACCCGGACAGCACCTTTGAAGAGCGCTTTGAGCATATTCGTCAGTCCCCGTTGCTGATACTGGATGACTTCGGTACGCAGAATGCCACCGCCTGGGCCCAGGAAAAACTGTTCCAGATTATCAATCACCGCTACATCAACCGCCTGCCGACCGTCGTTACTACCAACCTTTCGCTGAACGAAATTGAAGGCCGCATCCGCTCACGGCTCGAAGACCCGGAACTGGTGACCCGCGTGGTCATCAACGCCCCGGACTACCGCCGCCCGATGGATGACACCGGCCACCACGAACTCTCCTCGCTGGCCCTGCATGGCGGTCGCACCTTTGAGTCCTTTGACCTGCGCAAGGACGAACACCTGCCTGCCGATGACCTCAAGAATCTGGAGAAGGTCTTCAAGGCCGCCGAGAAATCTGCCAAACAGCCCAAAGGCTGGCTGGTCTTCACCGGCGGTTATGGCAGCGGCAAAACCCATCTGGCTGCCGCCATCGCCAATTACCGTGCCAGCCTCGGCACACCGCCCCTGTTCGTCATGGTGCCAGACTTTCTCGACCACCTGCGCGCCACCTTCAGCCC
>JANJTX010000044.1 GCA_024710875.1 Anaerolineales bacterium
CGCTCGCCCCCACCAGAAACGGGTTGATGATTTCACCAAACAGGTTTTCTTCCAGCAGCCCCACCAGCCACTGCGCCCCCACCACGCCCACGAACCAGAAAACGGCGTAGAGCGTCGCCAGCAAAATCAGCGGCCCCCACAGGCGGTGGAGGGTCAGGGCTTCCAGCCGCCGCAGCAGGCCCACGGGCGCGGCGGAGGGCGTGCCGGTAAGTACCTCGGCCGCCAGCGCTTCGGCCGCTGCCCAGCGCGCCGTCTGAATGGCCGCGGCGGGCGCAGCGCCCAATCCCTGCGCCGCTTCGGCGCGAATGGCGGCGATTTCGGCCATCTGCACGGGGGACAGCCGGGCGGCCAGATAGTCATGCGCCACCGGGTCGTGGCACAGCGCCAACACCGCCAGCCCGCGTTGGGCCGGGCCGCCATCCGGGCACAGCCGCGCCAGTTTCGTCAGCGCGTTTTCCACTGCCGCCGGGTAGCGGATGTGCCAGATGGCCGGGCGGGCCTCCGGCAGTTTCGCCAGCAGATCATCCAGCCCGCGGCCGCGCACCGCCACCGTGGCGACGACCGGCACGCCCAGCCGTTCGGCCAGGCGCGGCAGGTCGAGCGTCAGACCGCGCTCGGTGGCTTCGTCCATCATGTTCAATACCAGCGCCAGCGGCAGCCCCAGTTCAGCCAGTTGCAGCGTCAGCGCCAGGGTCTTGGGCAGGTTCTTCGCATCCCCCACCTGTAATGCGGCGCTTAATGGCTCTTCCAGCAGCACGCGGGCGGTCAGGCGTTCGTCTTCGCTGTTGGCGGGCAGAGCGACCACGCCGGGGGTATCCAGCAGGGCGAAATCCGGCCGCTGCTGCACCTGGCCGCGCAACGTTTCAACCGTGGTGCCGGGGTAGTTGGCGACAATCACCCGCAGGCCGGTGAGTTTTTGGAACAAGGCCGACTTGCCGACATTGGAATGCCCCACCAGCGCAATCGTACCGCCGAGGATGGGCGTGAGTGAAGCCGGAACATGACACGTCATCGGTACACAATCCTTTCTGTATCGGATTAAGCGTACCGAATCAGTCCACATTCCGTAATGAACAATCGTCCCGCTTTTGACGGGACGATTCGCCTATCGTTTATTGGGCATACCGGAAAAAATAGACGTTATTCTTCTGGCTGGTAAACTTACACAACCTGCTCCGCTACCCTCCAGCCCGCCCCTTCAGCCACTCCTCGGCGGCTTTGTAGGCATCGCCCTTGGTTTGGATTTCACCGACTGCCTGCCCCTCGCGAATCGCTTCCAATAACTCGCCAATCTGCGGCCCGGGCTCCAGCTTGAACTCACGCATCAGGTCGGCCCCGTCCAGCAGGGCCGGCGGGCGCACTTCCTCCGGCCGTTCCCACCACGCTTCCAGTATCAACCGCAGGGCCTGCAAATGGTTGGCAAAGGCTTTCTGGTCCAACCCGGCCCCCTGCCGCCCCAGTTGGTCGGCTATCGAGAGCAGGCAGGTATCCACTCCGGCCTCGCCGGTATCGCGGAAGAAGCGGTAAATCGCCTGTTTGGAGGGCGGCGCATCGGCGCGCCCCAGTTGGTTGGGGCGCATGTGGCTCTTCACAATCGTCTTCAGCCGCCGGGTCTCGTCATTGCTCAAATGCAACAGGTTGGCGCGCCCCTCGACCAGTTCCATGCTCACGTGCTCATGGGTCAGGAAACGGATGCGGCCATCGGCCTCGACCGTGCGCGTGTGGGGTTTGCCGCTGTCATGGTACAGGGCGGCCAGCATCAGCAGCGGCCGCAGCGGGCGGTCGCCGGTCAGGGTGGTATTGAGGTGCTCGGTAATCTGCTGGCGGTAACGCCCCAGGTGCAGCACAATCAGGCCGGTGTGCAGGTCGCCGGCGCCCTCCTCCGGGTAGTCCAAATCCAGCGCCGAAAGCGTGTGCTCCAGCCCCGCCACCACTTTGAGGGTGTGTTCCCACGCATCATAAATATGCGGCGGCGATTGGGTTACGCCTTTCAGGTCGGGCAGTTCGGGCAAGACCTGGCCCAACGCGCCGAGCACGTCCAGCGCCCGGATGGCGGTGGCGAGTTTGGGCAGGGCGAGGATTTTGAACAGCTCATCGCGCACCCGCTCGGCCGAGACCTCCGCCAGCCCGCCCGCCGCGGCTTTGATGGCGCTGCGGGTGCTGCCCTCAATCTGAAAGCCGAACTTGCTCGCCAGCCGCACCGCCCGCAGGCAGCGCAGCGGGTCATCGGTGAGGCTTTCGGGGGTGCAGGCCCGCAGTTGTTTGTGCAGCAGGTCATTCAGGCCGCCGAGCGGGTCGTGCAGTTCCTGCGGGCTATGCAGCGGCACGGCCATGGCGTTCACGGTGAAGTCACGCCCGCGCAGGTCGTCTTCCAGCGCCGCGCCGCGAAAGGTGGCGAAGTCCATGATGGTGCGCGCCCCGTCCGCGCCGGTGAGGATCACCCGGCCGGTCTCGCGTTCCTCGTCCAGGTTATAAAAGGCGCCCTGCAGGGCGTTGGCGGTTTTGCGCGCCAGTTTCAATGCCCCGCTGGCCACGGCGAAGTCCAGGTCATAGCTCGGCTTTTGCAGCAGGGCATCCCGCACGGCACCGCCCACCAGATACACTTCGGCTTTGGCGGGGATGACCTGTTGCACTTCGGCCAGCAGGGGCGAAAATTTCAGTTCATTGGGAGTTGCCACAAACGTAATCTCGGCTTTCTCTTTCGGGCGGGCGGCCTGGGCCGCCTGCCGCGCTTGTTCCGGCGTGCCGCCCTGCGCCACCACCTGCCCCCGGATGCGTGCCACCCAGCGCCCGGCATAGCCTCGCAGGGGTTCCGGCTCGGCCATGCGGGCTAGTCCGGCGGGGTGTACTGCGCCAAATCTACCACGCCGATGAAGGGCAGGTTGCGGTAGTACTCGTCCAGGTCCAGCCCATAGCCGAACACGAACTTGTCTTCGATTTCAAACCCCACATAATCCAGCGGCACCTCGACTTCGCGGCGGCTGGCCTTGTTGAGCAGGCTGCACACTTTCAGGCTGGCGGGCTGGCGAGTGGCGAGCATGTCCAGCACGGCCGCTATCGTGTGGCCGCTGTCTACAATGTCTTCCACCAGCAGCACATCCCGCGCGCGGATATCGGTACTCAAATCCAGCGTGATGCGTACCTGGCCGCGCGAGGCGCGCGCTCCGGCCCCGTAGGAAGAGACGGCCATGAAATCAATCCCGTGGGGGGTGTGCACCTGGCGCATCAGGTCCGTCAGGAACAGCACCCCGCCGCGCAAGATGCAAATCATCAGCAGGCTTTTGCCGGCGTAGTCGGCGGTAATCTGCTGCCCCAGTTCAGTGATGCGGGCTTGCAGGCGCGTTTCGTCAATGAGGACTTCTTTAAGAAAGGTGCGGTAATCGCTGTTTGAGCTGGGCATGGGTTTATCCGCGCGGCACCTGGTGGCACTTGCGGCAGCGGGCTTCGTACAACTCGGCGGCGCCGACCGCCACGACCTCGGCATTGTAGTGCGCCGGTTGGCCATCCACCAGCCGCTGGGTGCGGGCGGCCGGTTCACCGCACACCATGCAAATCGCCTGCAACTTATCGACCTGCTCGGCCTGGGCAATCAGGGTTGGCATCGGCCCAAAGGGCTCGGCGCGGAAGTCGGTATCCAGCCCGCCGACAATCACGCGCACGCCGCGCTCAGCCAATTCGTTCACCAGAGCGATAATGCCATCATCCAGAAACTGGGCTTCGTCAATGCCGACCACGGTGGTGTCGGCTTCGATGCGGGCGCGCAAGTCGGCGGTGTCTTTGATTGGCACGGCGTCCAGTTCGCTGCCGGCATGTGAGACGACCTTAACAGCATCGTAGCGGTCATCAAAGGCGTGCTTGAAGACCTGCACCTTCTGCCGGGCGATGATGGCACGGCGCAGCCGCCGGATCATTTCATCGGTTTTGCCGCAAAACATGGAGCCGGTTATCACTTCAACGGAGCCGTGGTGGTGGTTCATAGAGCGGGTGGTTTCCTTGAGGTGTGGGGTAGCCATTCTGTCGGTATTGTACGCCAACGCGCCCCGGGCGGCAAGCAGGGGGCTATAAACACCCACAGATTGGGATGCTGCTATCACGCCCACAAGGGGCTAGGCTACAAGGAGTGATGCCCCTCCCTTAAAGCAAAACGCCCGGAGAAACTCCGGACGTTTTGAATGCTTCGCGATGGTTCAGGCTGCTTCTGTAGCGGCGGCTTCCGGCAGGTCATAGCCGAGGCGGCGCATGGCCTTCTTGAGGTCGGCGAGGCTCTTGCGGCCAAAGCCTTCAATGGCCAGCACGGCTTCGTCGCCTTCGGCGAGCTTGGCGATGAACTGCCCGGCGGTTTCAATACCGGCCTTCTTGAGGGCTTCTTCGGCGCGCTTCCCCAGCTCAAACTCGGCAATCGGGCGTTCGGGTGAGACCTTGGAAGCGGCTTTGGATTCCTGCTCGGCGACATACTGTTCGCGGGCTTCCAGACGCTTATAGAAGCGGTCTACCTGTCCTTCGGTATCCACGATGCGCTGCTCGCCGGTGAAGAACGGGTGGCAGTTGGCGCAGATGTCCAGCTTGATTTCTTTCTGGGTGGAGCCGGTGGTCCAGGTGGCGCCACAGGCGCAGGTTACAACCGCGTCCGGGTAGTACGTGGGGTGAATATCTTTACGCATGGGTGCGTTGCCTTTCTATGTCCGCTGGGAGCGCGTGCGCCCTAGGCCAGCGGTTCAATCCGTACGCTCTTTTTACCGCCGCGCAGGGTTTCGTACACCACTTTGCCTTCGGCGGTGGCAAACAGGGTGTGGTCTTTGCCCATGCCGACATGCAGGCCGGGGTAGATGCGGGTGCCGCGCTGGCGAACCAGGATGTTACCGGGGATCACCACTTCGCCGGCGTAGCATTTTACGCCCAGGCGTTTGCTTTGGCTGTCGCGTCCGTTGCGGCTGGAGCCGCCACCTTTTTTATGAGCCATTGTTCAGTCCTCGCGGTTTATTTCTTGGTGGTTTTCTTGGCCGCCGGTTTTTTGGGGGCGGCTTTGGGCTTAGCGGCCGTTTTGGGCGCGCTCTTGGTCTTGGGGGCGGCCTTGGGCGTGGTCTTGGCGGCCGTCTTTGTTTTGGCTTTGGCGGCCGGTTTCTTTTCGGCCACGACTTCAGCGGTGGCGGCGGCGACTTCGGCCTTGGGCTCGGCTTTCTTCTCGCTGACCTTGCCGTCCTTGCCGGCGATAGTCTCAATCAGCAGGCGGGTGTAGGGCTGGCGATGACCGGTTTTGACGCGGTAACGTTGCTTAGCGCGGTACTTGAAGATGATGAGTTTGGGGCCGAGGATGTGCTCGCTGACGGTGACGGTGACTTTGGCGCCGGCCACTTTGGGCGTGCCAACGGCGATGTCGCCTTCGTCTGATACGAGAAAGACGTCGGTCAGGTCGATACTCTTACCTACTTCTACATCCAGCCGGTCAACTTCGATGACCCGGCCTTCGACGGCTTTGTATTGCTTGCCGCCGCTTTCCACAATTGCGTACTTCATTCCGTTGTTCCTCCAACGTCACTTCGCCGCACAGCCCGCACGGTTGTGCCGGTGGGCGGGGAAGTTGGGGGGTAGTGAATAAACAAGGCGAACTCCCAGCTTGGCCGGGAGTATAGCCACGGAATTATACAGAAG
>JANJTX010000059.1 GCA_024710875.1 Anaerolineales bacterium
GCGGCGGTGGCGCGGGCCCGGCGGTCTTTGACGCCGGCATAGCGCAGAGGCAGCTCGACATTGGCGAGGGCGGTGGCGCGCGGCAGCAGGTTGAAGGACTGGAAGACGAACCCGACTTTGCGGTTACGGATGCCGGCGAGCTGGTCGTCGCTCATGGTGGCGACTGACTCGCCATCCAGGAAGTAGTCGCCGGTGGTGGGGCGGTCCAGGCAACCCAGGGCATTCATGAGGGTGGACTTGCCCGAGCCGGAGGGGCCCATAATGGCGAGGGCTTCGCCGGGCCTGATTTTCAGCGAGAGGCCGCGCAGGGCGTGGACTTCAACATCGCCCATGGTATAGACCTTGGTGAGGTCGCGTGCATCAACTACCCAGTCGCTCATTATTGCCCGCCCCCCGGCCCGCCGCCAAATGGGCCGCTGGCGAAGAAGTTGGTCGGCGGGTTGAGCACAATCAGGTCGCCGGGTTGAAGGTCGCCACCGATGACCTGGCTGTAGGTTTCAGAGGACGGGCCGAGGACCACCCGGGCAGTTTCGAGCAGGTTGCCGCGCAGGACGTAAACGATGCGCTGGCCGTCCTGGACGCGCACAGCCCGGTTGGGCACAAGGAAGACATCTTCGAGTTCGGTAACGACGATGTTGACGGCGGCGGTCATGCCGGGTTTGACATCGGTATCCGGGTTCAGCAGTTCAACGGTGACATTGAAAGAGACAATGCCCTGGGTGTCGGTGCCGACCAGGCCGACTTCCACCACCCGGCCTTCATATTCCTTGGCCAGGATGGCATCAAAGGTTATGGTCACCGGTTGCCCGATGGCAATGCGGTTGATGTCCACTTCCGAGACGCTGACATCCACCAGCAGGCGCGAGAGGTCATCCAGGCGGAAAGCGGGGGTGCCGGCGTTCACCAGGTCACCGGCCTGGGGCTGGGCCTGGGTAACGATGCCGTCAAAAGGAGCGGAGAGCAGGGCGAGGTTAAGCGTGGCCTGGGCGGCGGCCACGCGGGCCTCGGCAGCGGCCAGGTCTTCGGGGGCGACACCCTGTTGCAGTTTGTCATATTCGGTCTGGGCATCGGCCAATTGGGCGAGGGCCAGGTCGAGGTCGGCCTGGGCTTTGGCGACATCCAGGGTGCTGGCGGCGCCGGTGAGGTTGTTGTAACGGCGCACGGCGGCATCGTATTCCTGCTGAGCCTGGGACAGGCGGGTTTGCAGGCTGGCTTTGATGACGCTATCGGCTTTGTTTTCGTAGGGGGCAAAGGCCTCGCGGGCCTTGTCGAGCCGGTCTTCGGCCAGTACCACGCTGGCGCGAGCGGAGTCAATATCGCTCTGGCGGGCCGGACTGGTGACGCCATTCAACGTGCGGCGGGCGGCATCCACGGCTTTTTCGGCATCCGCCAGTACTTGGGCGGCACGCGCCAGCGCGGTGGGGTCCACCCCTTTTTGCAGGTCTTCGAGGGCCTGCTGGGCGCTGACGAGATCGGCTTCGGCCAGAATAATGTTCTGGGGCAGGCTGGTCTGGCGCAGTTCAGCCAGAATCTCACCAGACTGAACGGCCTGGCCAACCTGGGCATACACCGCGCCGACGGCGCCGCCGGCCTGCCAGAGCAGGGCAGCGCTCTGGTTGGCGCGCACGCTGCCGGTGGCGCCTACCGTGGCGCGCAGGCTGCCATTGGCGGCCACTTCGGTTTGCAGGCTGGCGAACTGGGCGGCGGCGGCCTGGCCCTGGCGCACAACGCCAATGGCAATGACGGCCACCACCAGTACGACGGCAACGATAAGGACAATCATCCAGCGTTTCATTCTTTGCTTGCTCCTTGAGAGTGCGCCGGTTGGGATTCGGCGGTGGTTACGGCTTTTTCGAGCAGGTCCAGGAGGGTGCGCTGCTCGGCGGGAGTGAGCCCGGCGAGGAAAAGTTCCAGGGTGGTGTTGCGGCGTTGCAGAAAGAGCGCGTGCATCTGCTCGGCCTGATGGGTGAGGTGCAGTTTGACCGCCCGGCGGTCTTGCGGGTCTGGCCGGCGTTCCAGCAGGCCGGCGCGCACCAGGCGGCGCACGCCAACGCTGACGGTGGGAGCGGTGAGGCCGAGGGCTTCGGCCAGCGAGTGAACATGGCTGCCGGGGTGGTCGGCCACCCAGCCAAGCAGGGCCAATTGCGGGAGGGTAATTTCGACCTGCAGGCCACCCAAACGGGGGGTGAACATGGGCAGGCGTTTCATGCGCTCCAGCAGGCTGGCAAAGCGTTCAACGGGTTTGGGCATGCGTTCCTTTGCGGTGGCGCGCGGGTCGCGCCGATTTACTTAGATAGACTAACTAAATATACGGCATTGTACCCCGCCGGTTGCGGCGGGAATGTAAAAGTTTTGTAAATTCGGTGCGGGGGAAGGGTGGTGCGGGTCAGCCGCCGAGGAGGCTGTCGCCCTGGCTGAAGACGTAGTACGAACGGCCGCCGTGGCCGTTGGCCGGCAGGTGGACGAAGTCGGTGACGAGGTAGCCGTGATGCAGGAGCAGGTCAAAGGCGAGGCGGGTGTACAGCCGCCACTCATGGGCGAGGTCTGGCTCGGCGGCTTTGAGGGCGCGGAAGTCGGCCGGGATTTCAAAGAGCGCCAGGGGTGGCCGGGCGGCGGGGTCTTCCAACAGATGGAGTTCGTCACTGGCGGGGCGCGGCCAGCCCCCGGCGGTGAGGGCGGTGGTGTTGAGCAGCAGGGTTTCGGCCGAGAGGTAGTGAGCGAGGTCCAGCGGGCGGCGAGGGGCGCGGCTCAGGCGCTGGTTGACGCGGCGCGAGTTCACCCACCACTCGGCCAGCAGGCGGTCAGAAGGCAGGCCGGCATTCAGGCCGTCGGTCATTTCGCCGTAGAGGTTGGGGTGGTAGTTGCGCGCAATCGCGCCGAGGGTGGCGATGTTCAGGTGGGCGTTGCGGCTTTCGAGCGGGTCGTAGGTCCAGGTGATGAGTTCAATGCCCTGCTGACGTACCAGTTGCCACTGGGCGCGCTTGAGGGCTGGCCCGAGGCCGCGGCCGCGGGCGGCCGGCAGCACGCCGAGCATGTCGGAGTTGTGTTTGAGGATGGTCTGGCCGCGGTGGCTGTGCAGACCGAGAAAACCAAAGACGAAGCCGAGCAGGGTTTCGCCTTCAAACGCGCCCAGAACCAGCCCGCCGTGGTGGGCGGCGGTGAGCAGGAGGTGTTCCGGCACGGGCTGGATGCCAGGCCAGACCGCGCCCTGCAAAGCGACGACGGCCTGCATTTCTTCGATGTGCTGGAGGGCGCGGATTTCAGACCCGGCGTTCATGGTTCGCGCTCCGGCAGGGCGAGCAGTTCGCGTATGGCGCGCCGCCGCCAGGGCTGGCCGTGGAGGTAGTCCAGCCGGGCAGATAACCGGGCCGGCAGCAGGCCGAACTGGCGGCTGACCGAGTCGATGGCGGCGGTCCGGTTGGCGGCCAGGTAGTCTGACCAGTAGACCGAGATGGGAGCACGCGGAAAGAGGTATTCCAGCAGGATGGCGGTATAGCGCAGGGCGAGGGGTGAAAAGGAGATGAAGCGCGGCTGCAGACCCAGGGCGGCCGCCACCTGGCCAACGCACTCGCGCAGGGTGAGGAATTCCGGGCCGCCGATTTCGAGGGTGTGGTTTAGGGTTTCGGGGCGGTCAAGCGACCACACCAGGCAGGTAACGAGGTCTTCGACCCACAGGGGTTGCAGACGGGCCTGGCCGTGTGCCGGTAGCGGGAAAATGAGGGGCGTAAGGTGCAGCAGGCGCGCCAGGGCGGTGGTGAAGTGGTCCTGCGGGCCGAATACCAGCCCACTGCGCAGGATGGTGTAGCCGAGGCCACTGCGGCGGATGAATTCCTCGGCGATGCCCTTGGCTTTGAGGACGGGGTAGGCCGAGGCGCGGTCTGCGCCGAGGTGACTGACATAGAGGATGCGCTCGACCCCTGCTTCGCGGGCGGCGGCGACGAGAGTGCGGGTGCCTTCGATTTCGACCCGGTTGAGGTCGCCCCGGGTGCCGAGCCATTCATTGCCGGCGAGGTGGAAGACGGTGTGCACGCCCACCAGGGCCGGGCGCAGGCTGCGCTCGTCGCGGATGCTGCTCAAGGCCACCTCGACCGGGACACCCGCCGGCAGGTTGGGGTTGGCCCGGCCGGGGCGCAGCAGGGTGCGCACCGCCCGCCCCTCGGCGACAAGATGGCGCAACAATACCTGGCCGATGAAGCCGGTGCCGCCGGTGACGAGAATCATAGGTGGAGTCTGGAGTGGTTTGGGCGCATACGTCTGGCAATTATAGCCGGATGGAGGTGGGGCGGGGTGCTGGCATGGACGACACGCATAGGCCCTGCCACCCCCTGCTATAATCCCCGCCATGAGTAACCCATTTGAGAAATGGCGCGCCGGGCTGGCGCGCACCCGCCAGAGCGCCTTTGGCCGGATTGCGGCCGCCTTCGGCGCGACCGAACTGACCGAAGACATCTGGGACGACCTCGAAGCCCTGCTGATTCAGGCCGACTTGGGCTTGCCGACTACCACCGCCCTGCTGGACGACCTGCGCCAGCAGGCGCGCACCGAAGGCTGGACGAAAACCGAGCAACTCAAGGCCGGGCTGACGGCCGAACTGAGCGCCCGCCTGCCGGCCCCGCCCCCAATGGCATGGAACCCGGACGGGCCGACCGTGATTCTGGTGGTGGGAGTCAACGGCTCCGGCAAGACCACCACGACCGCCAAACTGGGGGCGCGCTTTCAAAATGAAGGCAAACAGGTGCTGCTGGCGGCGGCTGATACCTACCGGGCGGCGGCCATCGAGCAGTTGCAGACGTGGGGCGAACGGCTGGGCCTGCGGGTGATTGCCGGGCAACCGGAAGGCGACCCGGGGGCGGTGGCCTACGATGCGGTGGCTTCGGCGGTGGCGCGCAGCGAGGATGTGCTGCTGATTGACACGGCCGGACGGCTGCACACACGCTTCAACTTGATGGAAGAACTAAAAAAGGTGCACCGCGTAGTGGGCAAGCCGCTGGCGGGCGCGCCGCACCACGTCTGGCTGGTGCTGGATGCCACCACCGGCCAGAACGCGCTGGTGCAGGCGCAAGCCTTCCAGGAAGCGGTGGCGGTGACGGGGGTGATCCTCGCCAAACTGGATTCCTCGGCGCGGGGCGGGATGGCCTTTGCGATTCAGGAAACGCTCGGCCTGCCGATCCTGTACGCCGGGCTGGGCGAGACGGCCGAGGACCTCACGCCCTTTGAGCCAGCGGCCTTCATTGATGCCATCCTGGCCGATTTCGGATAAAATCAGGGGCGGCCGCGCCACGCGGCCAGACTTAAGATGAGGTGCCGCTGTGCAAGACCTGATAGACCGCATACAGTCCTGCGAAGAAAAAATCCAGGCCCTCCTGGTGCATCTTTGACCTGCCCCACCAGGAAGTTGAACTCCGCGAACTAGACGACCAGTCTCAACAACCCGGTTTCTGGGACCACCCCAACCAGGCCCAAACGACGATGAAGCGCATCGCCCGCTTGCGGGGCGAGCTGGATTCTTGGCGCAACCTGCAAACGCGCCTGGCCGAAGCGCGCGAACTGGCCGAGATGGACGATGAGAGCATCCGAGCCGATTTGGAAACGGAAGTGGCGGCGCTGGAAAAGCTGGCCGACCAGAAAGAACTGACCGCCCTGCTGGGCGGCAAGTACGATAGCGGCGACGCGCTCTTGAGCATTAATGCCGGGGCGGGCGGCACCGACTCGCAGGACTGGTCGGCGATGCTGCTGCGGATGTACCTGCGCTGGGCGGAAGACAGCGGCTACAACGTGGACGTGCTCGACCAGACCGAAGGCGAAGAGGCGGGCATCAAATCGGTGACGATGAGCATCAGCGGTGAGAACGCCTACGGCTATTTGAAGTCCGAGAAGGGCGTGCACCGGCTGGTGCGCATCTCGCCGTTTGACAGCAACGCCCGGCGGCACACCTCGTTTACCCAGGTGGAAGTGCTGCCGCAGGTGGAAGCGGATGAAGATGTTGAACTGAACATGAACGATGTCAAGATCGAGTCGTTTCGGGCGGGCGGTGCGGGCGGCCAAAACGTGCAGAAAAACGATACCGCCATCCGCATGACCCACCTGCCGACCGGGATTGTGGCCTCGTGCCAGAACGAGCGCAGCCAGAACCAGAACCGCGAGAACGCCCTGCGGGTGCTGAAGGCGCGCCTGCTGGAACGCAAGCGCGAAGAAGAAGAAGCCGAACTGGCGAAGTTGAAGGGCGCACTGCAAAAGAACGAGTGGGGCAGCCAAATTCGCTCGTATGTGCTGCATCCGTACCAGATGGTCAAAGACCACCGCACCGAGTACGAGGTTGGGAATGCGGCCGGGGTGCTGGATGGCGACCTGGACGGGTTTATCGAGGCGTACTTGCGGATGCAGGTGGGGGAAAAGTAGGGATTTGAGAAGGATTCACTACAGAGGCACAGAGACGCGGAGAAAGGCAAATTCTGGCCTTTGCACTTCTTGACACAAACGCGGGGCGCGGCTATAATTCGTCAGTCCGCCAACCGGCGGCATTATTAACTACAAACCGCAAAGATTTAGACGGAGTACGAACATGACGCCGCTTCCAAAACGAAAAGTCAGCAAGGGCCGCCGCGACCGCCGCCGCGCCCATGATGCCCTCACCGCCCGTAACCTGGTGGCCTGCACGAACTGCAACGAAATGCGCTTGCCGCATCGCGTCTGCCCGAACTGCGGGCACTACAAAGGTCGCGAGATTGTGCGGGTTTCGCGCGACTGATTCCCTGGTTTGAAAGCCAAGGCCCGCCACCCGGCGGGCTTTTTGTTTGCGGCGATAGCACGACGAGGGTCTATTTTCCTGCCTGCTAATCTGTTGGCAGGATAGCCCGGGACTCTTCGCTGCGCTCAGAGTGACAAAGTGGGCGGGCAAAACATGCGGCGCTATCTCCCTGTCTACCTGTTTACCTGTCTCCCTCCCAACCCGCAACCCCTACGCCCCCAACGGGTTAAAGAAAGCACTATGAATCTAAACCCAAAAACAACTGCATTTGTATTCCCCGGTCAGGGCTCGCAAAAAGTCGGGATGGGCCGCGAACTGGCGGCCACCTACCCGGCGGCGCGGGCGGTCTTTGAGCAGGCCAACGCTGTGCTGGGCTACGACCTGGCCCAATTGTGCTGGGAAGGGCCGGAAGACACTCTCAACGAAACCCTGCACACCCAGCCAGCGTTGTACACCCATTCGCTGGCGGCGTTACGGGTGTTTCAGGAACTGCACCCGAATTTCCAGCCCACCTACCTGGCCGGGCACTCGCTAGGCGAGTTAAGCGCCCTGGCGGCAGCCGGCGCCCTGACCTTTGAGGCCGGGGCGCGGCTGGTGCAGCGGCGCGGCGAACTGATGACGCGCGCCGGCCAGACCTCGCCGGGCGGCATGGCGGCCATCCTGGGGTTGGACATCGCCCAGGTGGAAACGGTGTGCGCCGAAGCCAGCGCGGACGGCGAAAATGTACAGGTAGCCAACGACAACTGCCCGGGCCAGATTGTGATTTCCGGCCACAAGGCCGCCATAGACCGGGCAGTAGAACTGGCCAAGAGCGCCGGAGCCAAGCGCGCCCTGCCGCTGGCGGTGAGCGTGGCGGCCCACTCGGCGCTGATGGCCTCGGCCCAGGCGGACTTCACTACGGCGGTCAGTGCCGCCGGGCTGCTGGCGGCCCATGTGCCGGTGGTGGGCAATGTGCAGGCCCGCCCGCTGGTGAGCGCAACCGAAGCCGAAGCCGACCTGGCCGCCCAACTCACCCACCGGGTGCGCTGGACCGAAACCATCGAATATCTCAAGGCGCAGGGCGTGACCGCCTATGTTGAAATGGGTACCGGCAACGTGCTGGGTGGGCTGATTAAGCGCATTGATGGCGAGGCGGCGCGCTACGCTTTTGGCGAACCGGCTGATTTAGACGCCCTCAATTCCTGAATGCGCATTCGAGAGCAGTCACGCCAGGCGTTTAGCGCCATCCGCGATTTTGGCGCACTCCCTGAAGACAGCGAAGAAGTACGCCTGCGAAAATCCATCCTGTCCGTTGCCGGCCTCAGCACGGCGCTGGCGCTGATTTTCCTGTTCGCGCCAATCTATTTTGTGTATGACGAGCCCCGGACTGGGTTAATCTATTTGGGGTTTGCTTTCTTCGTAATTTTGAATATCCTGCTTTTTGGATTGTGGCACAAAAGTTACCGGGCAACGGTTTTGGTACTGGCCTGCTCCTCGCTGCCCACCCACTGGCTGGGCGCGATTGAACTGGGCGGTTTTTACAACTCACATGGGGTCCTGCTCTGGGGCCTGTTTTTTCCGGTGTTGAGCGCGTTAATCTACTTCAATCTCCGGAGTGCCATCTTCTGGTTTGTGATTTATGCGGGCGGCATTGTGGCAATCATCTTCCTCACGCCCAGCCTGCGGGAGGTGAACAACATCCCCCCGCTCGTGGCACAACTCCTGTTGGCGCAAAACATCCTGATCAGCTCCGCTTTTGCACTGGGAATCATGATTTACTTTGTCGCCCAGCGCGACCTGGCCTTCAGCCTGTTACGGGGGGAGCAGGAGAAATCGGAACGGTTGTTGCTCAATATCCTGCCGGCGGATATCGCGGCCCTGCTCAAGGAAGATGACCAGACCATTGCAGAACATTACGAAGGCGCCAGCATCCTGTTTGCCGATGTGGTTGACTTCACCCCAATGTCCGCCCAGTTGCAGCCCACTGAACTGGTGAATCTGCTGAACGAGTTGTTTTCTGAACTTGACCAGTTGGTGGAAGTGCACGGTCTGGAAAAGATTAAGACCATCGGCGATGCCTATATGGTAGCCGCCGGGGTCCCCCGCCCACGTCGCGACCATGCGCATGCGCTCGCCCGCCTGGCACTGGATATACGCGCCCTGGTTTCACAGCGCGAGTTTTCAGGGCACAAAATCACTTTCCGGATTGGCATCAACTCCGGGCCGGTAGTGGCTGGCGTCATCGGGCGCAAAAAGTTCATCTACGACCTGTGGGGCGATGCTGTCAATACCGCCAGCCGGATGGAATCTCACGGCCAGCCCAACACGATTCAGATTACCGAAACCAGCTACAACCTGCTGCACAGGGACTTTGTTTGCGAATCTGGCGGCACAATCGAGGTCAAGGGCAAAGGCGCCATGCCAGTATGGTATTTAATGGCTGAAAATCCGGCAAATTTGCCCTGAAACGTCCCGGACATCTGTCCCTGTATCCAACCGCGTTGCAGTTGGTATAATAACGCTACCCAAAAGTTGAGGTGTACCTATGACGCTTTCATTGGAAGGACGCGTGGCCGTGGTCACTGGCGGTTCGCGCGGCATCGGCAGGGCCATCGCCCTGGAACTGGCGCGCCGCGGGGCGAACGTGGTGGTGAACTACGTCAGCTCATCGGGCGCGGCAGATGAAGTCGTGGCCGAAATTGAAAAACTGGGCCGCAAGGGGCTGGCGGTACAGGCAGATGTGGCCAATGTGGAACAGGCCAACCACCTGATTAAGACCGCTGCCGACACCCTGGGCCAGATTGACATACTGGTGAACAATGCCGGCATTACGCGTGACATGCTGATAATGATGATGTCTGAAGAAGACTGGGACGCAGTGATTGATACCAACCTCAAGGGTACCTTTAACTGCGCCAAAGCCGCCGTGCGCCTGATGATGCGCAAACGCTATGGGCGCATCATCAACATTACCTCGATTTCGGGCCAGATTGGCAACGCCGGCCAGACCAACTACTCGGCCTCCAAGGCCGGGCAGATTGGCTTCACCAAAGCCCTGGCGCGTGAAGTCGCCGGGCGCGAGATTACCGTGAACGCGATTGCCGCCGGCTATGTGGATACCGACATCTGGGCCAATGTACCGGCCGAAGCGCAGGCGGCCTTCAAGGACATGATCCCGCTCGGCCGCACCGGCCAGCCGGAAGACATCGCCTATGCGGTGGCGTTTCTGGCTTCAGACCAGGCCGCCTACATCACCGGCCAGACGCTGGCGGTGGATGGCGGCCTCGCCATGTACTAAGTAGACTTAGGAAGCAGACCCATGACAATACCTGAAAACACTCGCGCCCCCGGTAAGACGACCATCGCCCCAGAGGTATTATTGGACATCACGCGCCTGACGGCCGAGAAAATCCCCGGTGTGCGGCGGCTGACGGCCGCCCCCGGCGTGGAGCGCTTGTTCCGCGGCGGGCAGGGCAGCGGCGTGAGGGTGAGCACGGACGATGAGACGGTCGATTTGGAGATTTACGTCGTGCTGGCACCGGATACGAATTTCCGGCAGGTCAGCCGCGAGTTGCAAAACCAGGTGGCGCGCGCCATCCACGAAATGGTCGGCCTGCAGGTAGGGCACATCAATGTTCACATCGAAGACATCGAATACGCGGCCGAGGAGGCCTGAAACCCAACCCATGAAATCGCGCACCAAGGCCCGCAGCGTGGCCTTGCAGGTACTTTACGAACTTGATCTAACCAATCATCCAGTCGGCGAGGTATTAACCGAACGGCTGGCAGACATGCCGCTGGAAGACCGGCTGGATGAGTTTGCGCGTGACCTGGTGGTGGGGATTTACCCCATCCGGGGCGTGCTGGATGCCTTCCTGGCGAAACATGCCCCGGAATGGCCGATTGACCAGATTGGAATAATTGACCGCAATCTGCTGCGAATGGCCCTGTGGGAGTTTGGCGTGAGTGGCCAGACGCCAGTAAAAGTTGCGATAAACGAAGCGATTGAACTCGCCAAGACCTACGGCTCGGACAGCACGCCGCGTTTTGTGAACGGTGTGCTGGGCAGCCTGGCTGAAAACGAAACCAGTTTACGCCAGGCGCTCAAAAAAGCCATTGAAGAACAACCCCCTACCCCGGACCCCTCGACTCCCTGACGCTTATGGACTTTCTCGGCATTGGCCCACTCGAACTTGGACTTATCCTGATACTGGCGATTCTCATCATCGGCCCGCGCGACCTGGTCAAGGTGACGCGCACGCTGGGGGTGTGGTTTCGCAAACTGGCCACCAGCGAGGCCTGGCTGGCAATGCGCCGCGCTACCCAGGAAGTGCGCACCCTACCGGACCGGCTGGCGCGCGAAGCCGGGCTGGACGAAGTGAAGCGCGACCTCAACCAGGTCGTCAAACCAGTCAAACCCGTGAGCGGGCAAGGCACGCCGGATGTAAACCCGGCCTGGACCAGCCCGCCCGATAGCGCCAGCCCACCCGGCAGTGAGCCACTGCCCGGCACTTCCTCGCCGCCCGGCACTTCCACGCCGCCCGCACCAGCACCCGATAAGGAAAATTAAGCATGCGCCGCCTGATGGCTTTCCTGTGGCGGGTACTGACGGCCCCGTTCCGCTGGGTGGGGCGCGGCCTGACCTGGCTGGCGATGCGCTCACCGCTGGGGGATTTTCTGGCCCCCGAGCCGGAAGAAGTGCCCATTCTGGATACTTTGAGCCATGCCACCCAGCAACCCGGCGATTTCCTCGAAGGGCTGATTGCCCACCTGGATGCCCTGCGCAAGCACCTGCTGCGGGCAACGCTGGCGCTGGCGACCACCACCATTGTGGCCTTCTATTTCACGCCCCAGATTCTGGACTGGCTAGCCGAACCAATTGGCGGGATTGATTCGCTGCAGGCGATTGAGGTCACCGAGCCGATCAGCGTGGTGATGCGGGTGGCGCTGCTGGTGGGTTTTACCGCCGCCCTGCCCTACATTGTGTTTGAAGTGTTGCGCTTCATGGCCCCCGGCCTGTCGCGCAAGGCGCGTTTTTTCGGGTTGTTCGCCATCCCCATTGTGACTTTTTTCTTTGTCGCGGGAATGGCGTTTGCTTACTATTTTATGGTGCCGGAAGCCCTGAAAGTGCTGTTGAATTTCATGGGCATTAACACCCTGCCGCGGCCATCGTCCTTCATCAAGTTCACCACTGGCCTGATGTTCTGGATCGGTATTTCCTTCCAGTTGCCGATTGTGGCCTATGTGCTTTCTGCCATGGGGCTCATCACCAGCAAACTGCTGCGCGACTACTGGCGGGTGGCCTTCGTGTTGCTCACAGTCGTGGCGGCCATGATTACCCCAACGGTTGACCCGTTGAACATGATGATTGTATTATTGCCGTTATGGGCGCTGTACGGATTGAGCATCGTGATGGCCTCAGTGGGCGGTCTGCATCGCCGCCGCCGGGCCGGGGCGGCCGAATAACCCGT
>JANJTX010000062.1 GCA_024710875.1 Anaerolineales bacterium
CTGCCAGCGGGCTTTTACCCCACGGCCTTTAATGGCTTCAAATTCGCTAATACTGGCGGGCGGGATGCGCTGTTTTGCAACAAATTCGCGAATGGCCTGGGCAATGATGTGTTCCGAATCGGCTTCAATGGCGGCCGCCAGGCCAAGCGCCTCGGCTTCGTTCATGCCGCTGATGGCGTTGGCAACTACGCTTTGCTGGCCTTGCGTGAGAGTGCCGGTTTTATCAAACACCACTACGTCAATTTCGCGGGCAGCTTCCAATGCCAGCCGATTGCGCACCAGAATGCCATTGCGGGCAGCCAGCGATGTTGAAATGGAAACCACCAGCGGGACGGCCAGCCCAAGGGCATGCGGGCAGGCAATGACCAGTACGGTAACAACCCGTTGGAGGGTGTAGAGGTCAAATCCGCGGGCGATTGCCCAACCAATAGCTGTGAGAAGGGCAACTGCGATGGCGACATAAAATAACCAACCTGCGGCCTTGTCCGCCAGCACCTGGGTACGGGATTTGCTTTGCTGGGCTTCTGCGACGAGGCGCATGATACCGGCTAGGGCAGTTTGGTCGCCAGTGGCGGATACGCGGATGCGCAAACTGCCATCGCCGTTGATGGTACCCGCAATGACTTTATCGCCGGGGTTCTTTTTGACCGGGGCAGATTCTCCGGTGAGCATCGCTTCACTCAAGCGGGAATTGCCCAGGATAACTTCCCCATCGGCCGGGATGCTAGCTCCGGGGCGAATCAGAAGGATATCCCCGGTTTTCAGGCTGGCCGCCGGAACCTCTTCAATCACATCCTCGGCGCCAACCCGTTGCGCTGTATCCGGCAGCAGGCGCGCCAGTTCGTTCAACGAACCGGAAGCCTGGCGCACCGAGCGCATTTCCAGCCAGTGGCCAAGAAGCATGATGTCAATCAGGGTAACCAGTTCCCAGAAGAAACTTTCTCCGAGATTTAAGAATGCCGCCGCCAGGCTATAGAGGAAAGAAACCGTAATGGCCAGCGAGACCAGCAGCATCATGCCAGGTTGGCGGTTACGGATTTCCGGGCGGGCCATATCCAAAAAGGGAAGGCCGCCATAGATAAACACCCACACACCAAACAATGGCGCAATCCATTCGCTGCCGGGAAAGCGCGGCACCGAAAAGCCAAACCACATCTGCAACATTTCGCTGTACGCCAGTACCGGGATGCTCAAAACCAGCGAAACCCAGAAGCGTTTTTGAAACATACTTTCATGGTGGCTGTGATCTACCACCCCATGCTGCTGATGGTCGCCGCTATTCTGTGTACGGGTCTCGTGCAAGTGCTGGCCTGAATGCGCCGCAGGCGGGGGCGATTCTTCTGGATGGGTGTGGTGGTCATGATGATGCGGTTCAGGCATCATGGCTTTCGCTCCGATTTCTGTGGGGCTGTGCTGATTCAGGGTACAACGGTCAATGTGCCGACCATCCCGGCGGTGTAATGCACGCCATTCAGTTCAAAGCAACCGATTTCCCAGTCACCGACCATTTCTTTGGTTACGGTAAAGGTGAGGGTTGCAGGTTCACTGCCGTTGGAGACATAAACCATCATGGGCATTTCGGATTCGGGGGAAGTCATGGCGCCCATGTCATGCTCAGCATGGCCGGCATCGGCGGGCGGCATCTGCCCATGATCATCCGTGTGCTGCATGAGTTCGCCGCCACCGGTGTGCTGGGGCATAACCCCGGCGGTATGCCAGAAATCGACTTCATAGCCTGAAGGGGTGAGTCCCTCGCGATGCACGTCCCGGCCAATCATGAATTCATGCGGAAGGTGCCCACTGTTTTCCAAAATGAAGGTAACTTCCTGGCCCACTTGCAGTTCGATTGCATCCGGGGAAAACGCATATTCTGTCATTTCGATAGTTAGAGTAACGGGTTCAGGAGTGGGCGCGGAAACACATCCAGCCAGCAAGAAAGCCAGTAAAGCCAATACAGCCAGTCGTCTTTGAATCATCTTAATTTTCCTTTTCTAAATCAGCAGGCTCAAGGGATAGGCCTTGACTATAGCGGAGGACACAACCGCCTCCTTTTGATGTTAAATTCAAGCCTAATGACTCAATTGGTTTGCGGCACGCCCGAAGTAGCAAGCCGAGCGGCCTGTGGGTCATCCACCAGTGCGCCACCGCGCACGGTGGCCCCAATGACGATGCCGGCGCTGATGAGCACGATATTTTTGAAAATGTACTGCCCTTCCATTGTGGGCGCGTAGGGGATGTGTACGAACACCTCACCCGGCAGGAGAAAGATGGGTGTGATGGTGCCGAGCATCTGCAGCCACAGCAGGAACAGGGTGCCGCGCAGGTACAGCCCGAAAATCAGCCCGATGCCGATGACCGTTTCCCAGGTCGCCAGCAGGTAGATGGAAACCTCCGGCGGAATAAGGCCAAAGGTCAGCAAGTCAATGGTGCGGGTGGCCAGCCCGGTGGCCGGGCTGAGGCCGGGGAAGAATTTGAGGACGCCAAACCAGAGAAATACCAAGCCGAGGCTCACCCGCAGCAGCGGTACGCCGTAGCGCGCCATCCAGCCGGTCAGTTGGGCATCCAGTGCGTTGAATTTTTCAGTAATCATCTTGTTGCTCCTGTGCTAATCGAAATGCAGTCGGCGGTGGACAGGGTTTGCGGGGGTTCGTGCTTGAAACAGCAGGCTCAAGCGATATGCCTGAGCCTGGGTGGGAATACAAGGTCAGGCGCAACGCGCCTTGTGCGGGTCCTTACACGATGACCGGCGGATAGTTGATTTCCGTCATCAGGGCCATAATCTGCTCTTCGGTGGCGGGATCATCAAAGTTGATGACGACCTGGCCAGTTTCGAGGCTGGCGGTGACATCACTCACGCCGGCCAGTTCAGCGATTTCGGTCTGGACAGTGTGCTTGCAGTGGCCGCAATGCATGGCCGGGACAGAGTAGGTTACAGTCTTCATCTTGGGGCTCCTTGAAAGTGACTAAGATTTGGTGGCGGTTTGGAACACATCGGCGATTTCAGCCAGCACGCGTTCACGCTCGTTGACATCATCGCCCTGCACGGCGGTGATGAGGCAGTGATGCATATGGTCTTCCAGCACCATCTGGCTGACCTTGTTCAGGGCGGCCTGGACGGCCTGAATCTGGCGGATGACGTCAATGCAGTATTCGCCTTCATCCACCATGCGGGCGATTCCGCCTACATGGCCCTGAATGGTACGCAAGCGTTTGGCAGCAGCTTCGTTCTTCATCGTGTTCACCTTCTACCCCCCCCTGGGGGGTGGGGGCAAGGGAAGTATACAACTGCCCCATCCGGTTGTCAAGGGGGATTTGGGACGCGGGGATGGCGCAAACGCTTGGCTGAAGCCCGCTGTCTGAATGACATTAAGCGCTCGGCTAAAGCCTCGACTCCGGTTGGTCGCCCAGGCGCGTGTCAAGTGGAATAAAAAAAGGCCCCAGAGGGCACGAACCCTCCGGGGCTGGAAATGCATACGCCGTAGCTTACTGATTATCCACAATCGCGGTTACCAGCGCCTGTTGGATGGTGCGGGCATCTACCGGGCCGAGCCAGCGGTTAAGCACCGTGCCATCCGGGGCGAGGATGAACAGACCCGGCCGGAAACGCGGGTCGTAGCCCAACGCATCAATAAAAGGCCGGATATCCGAGCGGTCGATATCGAGGGTGATGATGGTGGCGTAGTCGCCGTACAATTCGTCGAGCCCATGCACGATGGGCGCCATTTCACGGCAGAAGCTTCACCATACGGCGCTGAAATCCCACAATTGCACCTTGCCGCTGACCATCTGAATCTGGCTGGCAGCGGTGGGCTGGAACCAGCTATCGCCGGGGAGTACCACCCGGGGCACATCCGGCAGGTTATTGAGGTCCAGCGGCGGCAGGGTGGCGGCGGGGGCAGCCGGGTCTACCGCTACAGCGGTGGGTTCCGGTCCAGCGGTTTCCGTGGCGGGCTGGCTGACGACCTCGGGCGCGGGCGGCACGACAGTGGGCGCTTCGGTGGCGGCGGGGCTGCCACAGGCGGCCAGCATAAGTGCGAGTACAATCACAAGCGGAAAGCGGTACATTATAAGTTTTTGCATTGAGCCTCCGTTTCTGCTGAATAGTCTCATTCTAGCCTAAAAATGTTACAGGAAGATTAAACACGTGTAAGTATCCCCACAAAGGACTCGTCTAAAGCGTATGAACCTGACAACCAAACAATGGAATTTGTTCGTGCTGGCGGCCCTGCTGGCGGGGGCGGCCTGGGTCGGCATCAGCGCTCGCCTGCCGGGCACGCTGGCAGCGCCCAGCCTGCCCGCGCCGCAGGCGGGCTTCCTCGCCCCGGATTTCACGCTACAGACCGCCAGCGGCGAGGTCATCACTTTGAGCCAGTTGCGCGGTAAAGCCGTGCTGCTGAACGTGTGGGCCTCGTGGTGCGGGCCGTGCCGGGCCGAGATGCCCGCCATGCAGCGGATTTATGAAGAATACGCCGAGCAGGGGCTGGTGATTCTGGCGGTGAACGCCACCGATCAGGACTCGGCGACGGCGGCGCTGGCTTTTGCCAGCGAGCTGGGGCTGACCTTTCCGATTGTGTTTGACACGGATGGCGGCGTGGGGCGGCAATATGCGGTACGGGCGTTGCCCTCTTCGTACTTCATCCGCCCGGATGGCGTGATTGAAGAAGTCATCATTGGCGGACCAATGGCGGAAGCGTTATTGCGCATCCGGGTCGAGAATCTACTGGGAGGGCAACCCTGATGGCGCCGATTCTGAATGTCGGGCCGCTGGCCCTGCCGCTGCCGGAACTATTGTTACTGGCTGGACTGTGGTTCGGCCTTTCGTTAAGTGAGAAACATGCCCAGCGCCACGGCCTGACGGCCGACCTGCAAGCCAACCTGGTATTCACGATGCTGGTGGCAGGCCTGTTGAGCGCGCGGGCGGCCTATGTACTGCTGTACCCGGCGGCCTTCGCGGCCAGCCCGGCCAGCCTGCTCTCGCTGAATACCGGCCTGCTGCATGCCGGCGGCGGGCTGGTAGGTGCGGCGCTGGGCGGCTGGGCGTATGCCCAACGCAAGGACCTCGGCCTGTGGCAAACGCTGGATGCGCTCGCCCCGGCGCTGGGGGTACTGTGGATGGCGAGCGCGCTGGCGCAACTGGCGGGCGGCACCGCCTATGGGGCCGAGACCGACTGGTTCTGGGGTATTGAGTTATGGGGCGCGAGCCGCCACCCGGTGCAGGCGCTGGAAGCGGTGGCGGCGGGGCTGATTTTGGGGCGGCTGTTTCCCGCTCCGAACATGGCAAACCGAACGCAGGGCATGGATTTTCTGTGGCTAGCGGCGGGCGCGGCGGCCACCCGGTTACTGCTGGGCGGCCTGCGCGGGGCCAGCCTGACGACGCTCATGGGCCTGCGCAGCGAGCAGGTACTGGCCTGGCTGGCGCTGGCAACGGCGTTGTGGCTGATTGGTAAACGCCGCGCCGCGGGCAATTCAGCACTACAATGATCGCATGGCATTAACCGGAAAGACGATCCTCATCACCGGCGGGGCGGTGCGCATTGGGCGCAGCCTGGCACAGGCGGTGGCCGAAGCGGGCGGAAACATCCTGCTGCATTATGGCTCGTCCGGCGAAGCGGCTGAACAAGCCGGGCGCGAACTGCGAGCGCTGGGCGTGGATGTTAGCCTGCTGCAGGCCGACCTGAACGACCCGGCCGAGGTGGAGCGGTTGCTGGCAGAGGCCACGGCTCACGGCCCACTCCATGGGCTGGTGAACAACGCCAGCATTTTTGAGGACAAAGGCCTGGCTGAAACTGACCCGGACACCTGGGCGCGCCACCTGCAAATCAACCTGACGGCGCCCTTCCGGCTGGCGCAGGGCTTTGCGGAGGCCGCCAACGGGGCCGAGGGGCGCATCGTGAACCTGCTGGACTGGCGCGCCCTGCGGCCGGGGGCCGACCACTTCGCCTATACCATCAGCAAGGCCGGGTTGGCGGCCCTCACCCGCTCGCTGGCGGTGGCGCTGGCGCCGGAGATTACGGTCAACGGGCTGGCGCTGGGAGCGGCCCTGCCGCCCAGCGATGGCGGGGATACCAGTGGTATTCTGGAAAGCGTACCGGCTGGCCGCTGGGCGGAGCTGGACGAAATCGGCCGGGCACTGTTGTTCCTGCTGGATGGCCCGGCGTACATCACCGGCGAAATCCTGCATGTGGATGGCGGGCGGCATTTGATTTAGGAGTGGATGGTATTTCTGAGTCGCAGCGGGCTGAAGCCCGCTGTCTGAACCCGGCCAAATCATCCCTTCCACCGCGCTCATTAAGGAGTTTTCATGGACCAGATCATCATCAAGAATCTGCGCGCCCGCGGCATCATCGGGTTGAACGACTGGGAGCGCGAGAAGCCGCAGGAAATTCTCATCAACATCATCGCCTATACCGACATCCGGGATGCGGGTGAACACGACCGGATTGAAAGCAGCGTGAATTACCGCACGCTGGCCAAGCGCGCCCAGCAGCACGCCGAAAGCGCGGCGCGGCTGACAGTGGAGGCGCTGGCGACGGACATCGCCCGCCTGTGCCTCGAGGACCCGAATGTGCAGCGGGTTCGAGTGCGAGTGGAGAAGCCGGGGGCGGTGCGCTTTGCTGACTCGGTGGGAGTGGAGATTGAACGCGGGCGCGACGACTGAAGCCGTCGCGGTCTACCTGGCGCTGGGCAGCAACATCCGCCCGGAGCATCATTTGCGGCTGGCGGCGGAACGACTGCGGGTACCTTTCCCAGCGGTGGTTTTTTCCAGCGTGTGGCGCAGCCCGGCGGTGGGCGCACCGGGGCCGGATTTTCTGAACGCCGTCGCCCGACTGGAAACGGCCCTCTCGCCCACCGCCCTGAAGTTCCAGATTCTGCGGCCGCTGGAAGCAGACCTGGGGCGGGTGCGCAGCGCAGACCGCAATGCGCCGCGCGTGATTGACCTGGATATCCTGATTCATGGAGCCACCGTGCTGGATGCCGAATTGTGGCAGCAAGCGCACCTGGCCGTGCCGCTGGCCGAGCGACTGCCGGGGCTGGCAGGCGCAGATGGCAAGCGCTTAAGCCAGATTGCGGCTGCGTTGCAAGCCAGCCAGCCAATTGAGAAGACCGACTTACACCTGTAACGAAAAGCGCCTCCGATTGGAGGCGCTTTTGGGTCAAATGGCTATAGTGAGTAACGCGGCACTTGAGGGACAGCAATAAAAGTGAAATAGTTGCCCGAATGAATGAACTATTTTCGTAAGGTTCTCAAATACCTGTGGTGATGCTGCTAAAAACATCGCCAACGGCGGGGCCCAATAGGCTGGCAGCCACAATCACTGCCAAAGCCACAAAGAAAATCAACAGGGCGTATTCCACCATAGTTTGACCGGTCTCCATCCGTCTTCCACCCAGTACACTCACCTCCTTCCAGCCCGTGATGCACAGCCTAAGTAGTTGGCCGCAAAGAGTATTGCGCTCGTGGTACGGCAGGCTACTTAACAAATCTGTAATTTCATTATACAGGAAGGGCGGAAAATCCCAAATTTTTAGAGGGCGAGTCGTACAGTACAAAAGTACCAGATTTAAACTATGCGCAGTTAGATGGAGAGCGGCGTGGCGCCGCGCGAAATGCTATCGAGAAATTCCTGGCGGGTGGTGGCGTTGGTGCGGAAGCAGCCGAGCATGGTGCTGGTGGTCATGCGGGCGTCGTGCTTTTTTACGCCGCGCATCATGGAGCACATGTGCAGGCCCTCGACCACCACGGCCACACCCATCGGGCGGATAGCAACGGAGAGGAAGTCAGCGATCTGGCGGGTCATGCGCTCCTGAACCTGCAGGCGGTTGGCAAAGAGGTCCACCACGCGCGGGATTTTGGAGAGGCCCACCACCCGCCCTTTGGGGATGTAAGCCACATGGGCGCGGCCAATGAATGGCAGGAGGTGATGCTCGCACAGGCTGTTGAACTCGATATCACGCACCAGCACCATGTCATCGTATTTGACTTCAAAGATGGCATCGTTGAGCAGACTGATGGGGTCGGTGCGGTAGCCGGCCAGCAGCTCGGTGTACATGCGCCCCACCCGTTCCGGAGTTCTTAGGAGGCCTTCGCGGCCCGGGTCCTCGCCTACCGCGGCCAACAGGGCCGTGGTGGCCTGTTGGATGGCGGCCTGGTCAACCTCCGGGGGGTCTGCCAGCAATTCGGCGGCCTGGTAGATTTCATCAATCTCAAACATAGGGTATCCTTTACCTGAATTGTGGCGCAAGTGTACAGGCAATTGGCGGGCGGGTCAACTGGCCGTAAGGACGGGTGAAAACTCGGGGTGGAATTTTGCCGCGGATTCCCTATAATAGAAGCACACCCCTCACCCGCACGGGAGGCACGGATGCAACTGGAAGAGATTTTGAAAAGTGTAGAACTGTTTGATGGTCTGACAGCTGAAGATGTTAAGGCGGTGGCGGCGGTGTGCCAGGCCCATGAATTTGAAGCTGGGGAGACAATCGCCGAGCAAGGGTCTCCGGGAGCAGAGATGTTCATCATCGAGGCCGGGTTTGTGGAGGTAGCAGTCCAGTCGCCAGACAATAACCGCCGGGTGATTGTGAACCTGGGCAGCGGCCAAACGGTGGGCGAGATGTCGCTGATGGATCAGGGGCCGCGCTCGGCCACGGTGCGGGCCATCAGCAGCCCTACCCGGGTGCAAGCCATTCGCCAGGCCGATTTTGAAGCCCTGTGCGAACGGAATACCCGCATCGGTTATGTGGTGATGCGCAATGTGGCCGCAGATTTATCTTTCCGACTGCGGCAGCGCCTGATGTCGGACAAGCGAGGATAAGCCATGGCGGTCTATAAAGTAAGCGTGGTGGTTACCGGCGGCAATTACCCGGGCGCAATTCTGAACCTGAAGCAGGAGCCCAAAGTGGGTGAACTGGTGAAGCTGGGCGAGGATGAGTTTGTAGTCACGGAAGTACTGCAACTGATGCCGCCGCGCGGCGACTTTCACTTCTTGCATATCACCTGCCGACCCAAGGACGCATGAAAAGACTGTAAGTAGTTCTATGAGCTGGCTTAATTGATAGCCTCGATTGGGAGACTTGAGCGAAATTGACGCGTAGGGGCGACCCTTCGGCTGCGCTCAGGCCAAGCCTGCGGGTCGCCCCTACCTGATTTAGAGGCTATTTCATGGACTTCTTAGACAGTCTCTAAGAACTCAAAACACAATAAAACGCCTGCCAAATACGGCAGGCGTTTTGGTTTTAATCCAGCGGTGTCAGGCCAGTTCGGTCTCTATCAGGCCGTAGTTACCATCACGGCGGCGGTAGAGTACATTGACTGAGCCGGTGTTCATGTTGAAGAACACGAAGAAATTTTCATGCCCGAGCAGTTTGCTCTGCTCGATGGCCTCGAATTCATCCATCGGCTGCAGGAAGAAACGCTTGCGGCGCACAATGGTGTGTTCTTCTTCAGGCTGGGTTTCTTCTTCCAACCAGTCTTCCAGGGCGGCCTCGGCCAGGCTGGTGCGGTCGCCGGCGCCGCGCTGGGTTTTGTCTTTGTAGCGGCGTACCCGGCGTTTGATGTTGTCAAAAGCGGTGTCAAAGGCGGCCATCGGTTCGGCGCCGCGGTCTTCGGCTCGCAGGGCAAACCCCTTGCCGGAGACGGTAATCTGGGCGACGAAGCGGTCTTCGGTCTGGCGGGCGGCGCCGGCGTGGGTCAGTTCTATCCGGGTGGTCTGGATGCCGTTCAGGTAGCGGCCAAGTTTTTCGAGCTTGGCAGTGACATAGTCTTGCAGCCGCTCATCGACCTGCATCTCACGGCCTTTGATTTCGATTTCCATGGTCATGTCTGCTCCTTTGCACGGGGTTGGATAAAAAACACCACCCGGCGGGTTTTCAGGCACAGGTTGGCCAGGGTGTTCCGGCCGCCGAAGTGCGTGTTTCCGTCCAGATGGCGTTCATATTTCTAATTTGAGTGTACCAGAAAGCCGCCAAATCTCCAAATTTCAGGCGGCGCGGGCCAGTGTGGCGGCATACACCGCCCGTGCTCCGGCGGCCAGCAGGGCGCGGGCGGCGGCATCCAGGGTGGCCCCGCTGGTCATCACATCATCCACGACCAGCACGGTGCGGTTGCGCACCTGCTCTGGCCGGGCGGCAAAGGCCCCGGCCATGTTCTGGTGGCGTTCTGGTCGAGAGAGGCCCACCTGCGGGCGGGTTTCGCGCACCCGCACCAAAGCCCGGCGCGGGTAGCGGCAACCCAGGCGGGCTGCCAGCGGCCGGGCGAGCAAAGCAGCCTGGTTGTAACCGCGCTGGCGCAGCCGCTGGGCGCCCAACGGCACAGCCACTACGGTATCCAGCGGCCAGGCCTGGGCTTGCACGGCTTCGGCCAGCAGGCCGGAGAAGACCAGGGCCAGGCCGGAATCGCGCTGGAATTTGAATTTCTGGATGGCGGTTTGAAGCGAGCCGCCGTACAGGCCCCAGGCGACCGCCCCGTGGTAGGCGGGCGAAGCCGCGCGGCAGTGCTCACAGAGGGTGGCACGCGTGCGGCTCGCGAGCGGTTCGCCGCACTGCCGGCATAACGGCAGGCGCAGCCGTGGAGCGGCTACCTGGCAGGCCGGGCACCAGCGCTGGCCGGGTTGGCCACAGGCAGCGCAGCGCGGCGGCAGGAGGGCATCCAGCAGGGTAGCCTGCAGCGATTGTAAGATGAAATAGGTACGGGGGTTTACGCCCGGCATGGGCGTCAGTTCAGGAAAATATCACCGAGCGATGAGCGCATCATCTGGAGTACGGCCGGGCCCATCAGCACCATCATGATGGTGGGGAAGATAAGCAGAGCCATGGGGATGAGCATTTTGAGCGGCGCAATTTGGGCTTGCTGCTCGGCCCGCTGGCGGCGGCGGACGCGCATATCATCGGACTGGATGCGCAGAATCTTGGCCATGCTGACGCCGAGCTGTTCAGATTGAATAACCGCCGCGACGAAAGATTCCAGGTCGCCAGCGCCAATGCGGGCAGACATATCCCGCAGGGCTTCGCGGCGCACCTTGCCAAGTTGAATTTCCTGCAGAGCGCGGCCAAAGGCAATCGCCAGTTCGTTATCCCACTTTTCGTTTACCTTCTTCATGGCGGCTTCCAGACCCAGGCCGGCCTCAACACAGATGGTCAGGAGGTCAAGCGCATCCGGCAGGGACTTGGTGACTTCGTTCTGCCGGCGGCTAACCCGGCTGCTCAGCAGCAGATTGGGGATGAAGAAGCCCAGGGCGGTAAAGCCGATGATGATGGCAATGTTGCGGATGGAGAAGGGCGACTGACCAGGGGCGACGCTAAAGACAATAAAGAGCAGGACGACAATGGCGGCAGCGATGATAAAACGACCAGCAAAAAAGACCGTGGGGGTCATGCCACGCGGGTTGCCAGCCATTTCCAATTGGCGCTGGATTTGCTCCAGGTTACGTTGAGGTGTGAAGCGCAGGGCGATTTCGCCGAAGCGGGCCGCCAGGGGCAGGATGATACGCTCGGTGAAGGGTGCCGAGAGTTCAATCTCTTCCAGGGTGGCCTGCTCACCGGTGGCGGCAAATTCGGCCAGGCGTTCTTCGAGCGGGTCTACTCCGCTGTTCTGACGCAGACCAACCACCACCAGAGTGATGGCAATGCCCAGCACGAGCAGGACGAGGAGGACCAGAATGCCGATATTCATGCCATACTCCGCTTACACTTCAATTTCAGCCAGCTTCTGCATCACGAAGTAACCAATCAGAATCATGATGCCGCTGCAAGTGAGAATACCAATGCCACAGGCTTTGGGCTCAAGGAAGAATTGCATAATATAACTGCGGTTGAGGCCCCACAGGATGAGCAAAATGAAGATCGGCATCAGCGAAAGGAATTTGCCGGAGTAACTGACCTGGGCGGTGAGGGTCTTGATTTCGCCCTTGATGCGAATGCGCTCACGAATGGTGTGGGTGATGGTTTCCAGGATTTCCGAGAGGTTACCACCGACCTCGCGCTGGACGTTGATGGCGGTGACCACCAGGTCCAGGTCTTCGCTGGGGATGCGGTTGAGCAAGTTTTCCAGCGAGCGTTCCATCGGGATGCCGAGCTGCATTTCCTGGTACACCCGGCGGAACTCCACGCTGATGGGCGGTGGCATTTCCTTGCTGATGGCTTCAATGGCCTGCATGGTGGAGAAGCCCGCCCGAATGCCATTGACCATCAGTACCAGCATGTCTGGGAGTTGCTCGGCAAATTTTTTAATGCGGATGTTTTGCTGGCGGCGCAGGTACATATTGGGCAGGAAGAAACCGATGATAAAACCTACCAGCATGAAGACCCGCGAGCCGGCCCCGCCACCGAAGCCGCCCCCAAAGAAGAAGGCGAAGACGCCGGTGCCGAAGGACGCAATCAGCATGACGGCGAAAAATTCACCGGGCTTCATTTTTACATCGGCCCGCGCGAGGTTGACTTTTACCCGGTCAGCAAAGCTGGTGCCTTCCAGGCGCTTGTTGAGCATATTGGTAAGGAAGGAGCCTTCCGGCTTCTTTTCCTCGGTTTCTGAAGAGCCAAACTCCAGTGCCTGCTCCTGCTCCAGGTAGCGGTCCAGGCGTTCTTCCACCAGGGAGCGTTCCTGGGTAAGGGTAATGAACAGCCCCACCCCGAGCAGGATGAGGACAATGACACCACCGACGATGAGAATGAGAGTTGGCATGGTTCAGGTTCCCGGGGGCGGTATTAGCGCGGCCGCCCCATGCCAAAGATCTGGGGCGGCAGGTGAATACCGGCCGCTTCTATCTTATCCATAAATTTGGGGCGCAAGCCGGTGGGCCGCAGGCGGCCAATGACTTTGCCCTCTTCATAGCCGGATTGTTCAAAGACGAAGACATCCGTGAGGGTAATGACATCGCCTTCCATGCCGGCCACTTCGGTGATGTTGACGGTCTTGCGAGAGCCATCGCGCAGGCGCTCGGCGTGCAAGATGAGGTCTACGGCCGAGGCGATTTGCTCGCGAATAGCGCGCACTGGCAGGTCGAAGCCAGCCATCAGGCACATGGTTTCCAGACGCGAGATGGTGTCACGCGGGCCATTGGAGTGGGCGGTGGTCATGGAGCCATCGTGGCCGGTGTTCATGGCCTGGAGCATGTCCAGGGCGGCGCCATCGCGAATTTCACCCACAACGACCCGGTCCGGGCGCATGCGCAGGGAGTTGATTACCAGATGCTGGATGGTGACTTCGCCGCGGCCTTCAATGTTGGGCGGGCGGGATTCCAGCGTGACCACATGGTCCTGGCGCAATTGCAGTTCGGCGGCGTTTTCAATCGTCACGATGCGTTCATCATCCGGGATGAAGCCGGAGAGGATGTTAAGCATGGTGGTTTTGCCGGAGCCGGTACCGCCAGAGACGACGATATTGAGGCGGGCTTCCACACAGGCTTTAAGGAATTGCATGGCTTCGGCGGTAATCGCGCCAAAGCCAATCAGTTGTTCGACGGTAATGGGCTGCTTGGAAAACACACGGATGGTAAGCGAGGGGCCGACCAGGGAGATGGGCGGGATGACGGCATTCACACGCGAGCCATCCGGCAGGCGGGCATCCACATAGGGGCTGGATTCGTCGATGCGGCGACCCAGCGGCGCCACGATGCGGTCAATGATGCGCATAACATGGTCATCGCTTTCAAAGGTGACCGGTACCCGGTAGAGGCGGCCTTTGCGCTCCACATAGATGTTTTTGGCCCCGTTGACCATCACTTCCGTGATGGTTTCATCTTCCAGCAGGGGCTGGAGCGGGCCAAAGCCGATGATTTCGGCCACAATCGCTTCAAAGAGGCGGGCGCGTTCCGGGCGGGAGAGCACGATGCTCTCCTCCGCCAGAATTTGCTCAAAGAGGTCCTGAATGGCCTTGCGGACTTCGGCCACGCGGGTTACATCCATGCCTGGGTCGAGTTCGGCCAGCAGGCGGTTCTGGACGCGGGTTTTGAGGTCAAAATAGGTGTCGCGCTGGCCTTCGGCGGCCGGGCCGGTACGGCGTTGCTGGAGGTTGGAGAGGCGCGAAGCGCTCTCGCCACCGCTTCCACCGGCGGGCGGCGGCGGGGCGCCAGGGGTGGGCGCGGGGCCGCTCCCGGCGGCCGGGTCTGGCCGGTCTTTTCCCTGCCCTTGTTCCAAGCGTTTCAGCAACGACATGACATGAATCTCCTGAGTTGTTTGGCAACGCCAGCAGCGCGGCCAAATGGCCAAGTCATTCGGGCGGATCTCACCTGCCCTGTAATTTCATTATATACCAAGCCACCTACCTGCCAGCGGGTTAGTTTCCTTCGGCGGCTTCGATTTCTGCCAGACGCTTGATGACGGCGTCGGCTAAATCTGTAACGCCTTTGGCCACCGGGTTGTTACGCCCCTGCAGCAGGAAGGGCGCGCCGCGGTCCATGGCGGGGACGACCAGCCGCTCTTCCAGCGGAATGACCGAGGCCAGTTCCTGTTTGGAGATTTCAGCCACCCGCTCGGGGGTGATGCTGCGGCGCTTGTCGAAACGGTTCATGGTCATCATGATCTGGTTTTTCTGGATGCCGAGGGCGTTGGCGAGGTCCAGGAAGAGGCGGATATTCTTGATGGAGGGGATGTCCTGGGTGGTGACGAGCAGAATGATATCGGAGGCGTCAATGGCGGCGAGGGTAACCTCATCCAGTTGCGAACCGGTATCTACCAGAATGTAGGGGAACATGGTTTTGAGGTAGTTCAGGATCTGGCCGAACTGGGTTGCGTTGACGGCATCGGCCTGTTCCGGGCGCGGGGGAGCGGCCAGAATACGAATGCCGGTGTCTTTGTGTTTGAGCAGCACTTCTTCCAGGATTTCGTTGTCCAGTTCATCGGCGCGCGGGGCCAGATCGCTGATGTTGTTTCGGCCCTGCTCGTTGAAGAAGAAGGAAACATCACCGAATTGCAGGCGACCATCCACCGCCACCACAGGCTTGTCCTCGGAGTGCAGGGCGACGGCCAGGTTGGCCGTCACGGTGGTTGAGCCCGCGCCGCCCTTGGGGGCATAGACGGTGATGATCTTACCGAATGGCCGGCCACCGTGCATGGCCAGCCGGCCAGCGCCACCCGCCCCGGAAAGGGCGGCGGCAGTGACTTCGGCTTTGGCCTTCTCGGCGCGGGCCATCTC
The DNA here is from genome assembly GCA_024710875.1 of Anaerolineales bacterium. GTDB lineage: Bacteria > Chloroflexota > Anaerolineae > Anaerolineales > UBA11579 > SCUK01. The sequence continues at coordinate 15,125 of JANJTX010000062.1, forward strand.
GCCGGCGCGCCGGATGGCGCCGGTCAGTTCATCGCCATCGGGGGGTTTGGAGAGGAAGTCGCGCGCCCCGGCCAGCATCGCCCGGCGCAGGTAGTTGGCATCGCTCTGCACCGAGAGGATGACGATCTGGGTGCCGGGGATCTTGGCGCGAATTTGCTCGGTGGCGGTGATGCCGTCCATATCCGGCATGTTGATGTCCATCAACACCACGTCCGGCTGGGTTTCGGCGGCTACCTGAATGCCCTCCTTGCCGGTACGAGCCACGCCCACCACTTCAAGGTCGGCCTCAAACTGCAGCAGTTTGCGGATGTTCTCACGGGTTTCGGCGATGTCATCGACGATGACAATCCGAATCTTGCCAGAATCGGCCATTCAAATTACTCCCAGGGTGTTCCGTCAGGGATTGCTCGGAACAAAGTCATTCTCAAGAATCGGCGCTTCGAGGACATCCAGCCGGGGGGTGAGGCCGTAGGGCAGACGGGCCGGAACCGGAATCTGGTAGGTGTCCAGCAGGAATTGCAGGGTGACGGCCTGGGTCGGGGAGGTCCCGGTGTCTGAAGCAGAGCGCAGGGCGAGGGTGAGTTCGGCGCCGGCATAGATGAGGTAATTAAGGGTGACGGCGTCCTGCGGAGAAACAATCAGGGTAACGATGTCCGGCGGCTCAGCGACGGGCGCGGGTTGGGTGGGTACGGGTTGGCCGGAGCCATCCACCTGCGGGGCGGCCGGCGTGGGCGGGGCGGCCTGCTCAAAGGTGCCCAGTTGCAGCACGACAACATTCTGCAGAACGGTCTGGCTGACGGCCCGGCCGCGCTGTTGCTCGGACGGAATCAGGAAGAAGACCTGGTTGGTGACGGTATCCAGTTCGGCCCGGCCGAGGCGCGAGGCTTCGCCACCGGAGACGAGCATGGCATTGAGGCTGTTGATTTCGCCGAGGAGGGAGGAACCCTCACCGATGACCACCGACTGGCCGGGGGGTACAATTGCCGAGGTCCAGTTGGGCAGCAGGGACTGGTACTGGGTGTCCAGGTCCACGAAGAGCAGGGTGACGATGACATTGACCCGGTCACCACGTTGCAGGCCCCAGGCCACCGAGGAGAAACGGCTGATGGGCATGGGGAAAGCCACCATGCCGGGTGGGATGAGCAGGGAGTGGTCGGAGCCGGTATTGGTATCCAGTTGTCCGGGGTCATCCAGCACCATTGATTCGGTCAGGAATGTGCCGGCGCCCATGTCAAAGCGGGCGATTTTCCCGGCGACCACCGAGATGTCGGTAAATACGGTGGGCGGGATACGCTCCTGCGGGAATTCAAAAGCGGTGAGTTTCTCGGGGGTGAGGCGCTCGCCGCGCGTAACCGGCTGGGCCAGCACCACTACTTGTTGCAAAATCACTTCCGGGGTGGGTTCCGGGGCCGCCCCACCGCCGAGCATCCGGCTGAGCAGCAAGACCAGCACCAACCCGACGACCAGCACAATCGCGGCCAGGATTAACATTCTGCCTAAACGCATGGTGGCTCCTATGCCTCCTTCTTCTTTGCAGTTTGGCGCGAGGCGCGCCAGATATTTATTGCCTGAATTGCGCTAAGTCTACCTGATAACAGCCGGTTGCGCCACAAAATATGCGCTACAACCGTCTGCACCATTGGTACTGACGCGGGGAGTATCCAATCTGGGTGAAACAGCAGTCACGCTGGTTGTAAAACTGGTGAGTCACTCAGCTGAAGCCGCGACTCCAAGAAGACAACCACCCGAAGCTGGAAACACACTTGGCGAGCAGGCCAGAAACACTGGCGCCAGTTAAAACAAGAAACCCTGTGCAAACACAGGGTTTCGAGTTTCTCATACACTAGGCTGACCGGGCCGGGCAAGATCAGTGATGAAGCACAAATCCACAATCAATGTGAGTAAAGCAACTCACCTGGCCACGGCCAATGGCCCTCGCAACGCGTCAGCGGTTTAGAGGGAGCTCATAATGTCGGAGAAGATATCGCCGATGGCGGGGCCGAGCAGAGCCAGCACCACGATCACGACGATCGCGACCAGCACGAGGATGAGCGCGTACTCAACCAGACCCTGGCCTTTTTCCTTGGGAGCGAACAACATGGCAAACACCTCCTTCCCTGCAGCATTTCTCTGATGTTAATCAGAGTTATAGCGCAATTATACGCATAAATCGGACTTCCGCGCAATAGTATCGCGGTTCCAGTGGCCTTACAAATACATTACAGGGTAGAAAATCAGGCTTTGAGGTCGTCCGCGGGTAACACGAGGGTGATGCGGGCGCCCTGGCCGATGGCGCTATCAATCTCGAAGGAACCGCCGAGCATTTCGGCGCGTTCACGGATGAGTTTCATCCCCAGGCTGCCATCGGCCTCGGCTTTTTCAGCGTCAAAGCCCTTGCCGTTGTCCTCCACCACCAGGCGGATTTGCTCGGCACCCATATCCAACTGCACTTTGAGCTGGCTGGCCTGGCTGTGGATGGCAGAGTTGTTGAGCAGTTCCTGAATGGCGCGGAAAATCATCACTTCCAGGTAGGACTCCATCCGGCGTTCGTTGCCGGTGACCTGCACACTCATGTCCATGCTGGCTTTTTCGCGAAAGTGTTCGGCGTATTTCTTGATGGTCGGCGCCAGGCCGAGGTCGTCCAGCATCATCGGGCGCAGGTCAAAAATGAAGTCGCGCACCTGGCCGAAAGCGGTGGAGGCGGCGGCTTTGAGGCTGGTGAGTTCGTCGCGGGCGCGGTCCTGGTCCACATCAAACAGCTTCATGGCGATTTCGGTCTGCAGGATGAAGTTAGAGAGGGTCTGGGCCGGACCGTCGTGCATCTGGCGCGAGAGACGTTGCCGTTCGGACTCCTGGGATTGGATCATCATCTCGGCGGTGGCAAATTTGCCACCGGCAGCCGTGCCCCCCGCGGTCGTACCGCCATTGAGGTTGGCCTGAATTTCCTTGAGCAGGCCGATGGTACGCTCAATGTGGTTGCGCTCGCTCTGGAGTTTTTCCAGTTGGCTGCGCATCACCACCAGGCGTTGCTGGGCATCCAGGGCGGCGTCATAAGCGGTCTGGATGTCGCTGATGGGCAGGCTGTCAATCTTGTTCTGCACCGAGTTGAGGTGCATGGTGATGGTGGCGTTGCGCTGGGCGAGCTTGTCCACTTCGCCCTGGCTTTGCTCCATCATACGGTCAATTTCTCGCAGTTCGCGCTGGTATTGGTCCAGATTTTCCTGGACGCCATCGGCCAGCGAGCTCCAGCCGCCAGAGTCTGCGTTTTCCATCAGTTCGGGCATGGTCATTCGGGGTTACTCCTCCGTCGGCGGGGGTTCCTGATTGTACAGCCGCACCCAGCCGCGTTTAAGGGCATAGACGGCAGCCTGGGTACGGTCATCCACGCCGAGTTTGCGTAGAATGGCAGTGACATGGTTCTTGACCGTCTGGTGACTGATGCCAAGCTCGTTGGCGATTTCCTTGTTGCTCTTGCCCAGCGTAACGCACTCCAGCACTTCCATCTCACGCCCGGAGAGCGGGTGGAACGGGTCACCGGGGTCACTGTAGGGCCGCACGGCTTTCTCGGTTTGCTCCACCAGCCAGGCTTCAATGCCGGGGCGGTCATAACTGCGGTTGCCGACATAGTAGTTGCCAGCGACCACAGAGCGGATGATCTCCACCAGGCGGGCAGGTTCAACATCTTTGGCGCAGTAGGCATAGGCGCCAGCCCGAATGGCATGGATGACCTGCTCAATGTCATCATAGGCGGTCAGCAAAATCACGCGGGTGATGGATTTTTCCAGCATGAGCTGGCGGGTGATTTGCTGGCCGTTGAGCCCGGGCAGGTTGACATCCAGAATGGCAACCGCCGGGCGTTCCAGGCGCAGCAATTCCAGCGCTTCCTGGCCGTCGGCCGATTGACCGACCACCTCAATCCCGTCTTCCAATGAAAGAGCATCTACAACGCCCTGCCGGAATAAGGGATGGTCATCCACGACAACGATTTTGATCGAGTCCATGATAATCAATTGTGCTGCGTAGTGGTTTACAAAAGTGATAGATTTCGTTCAGTATAGCATAGACCCTATTTGCGCGGCCAGCGGTAGACGGCCATGTTTTCGCCGCCCTGTTGGGGGCTTATCGCGGCATTGGTGGTGTAGATTAACTCGGCCTGGGCAGTCAGGTAGGGATACCAACCGGGGAATGTAATGAGGTAATCCGGCTGGCGGGCATCCAGAAAAGCGGCCAGGGCGGCCTCGTCGCGGATGAAGGGAATGACCTCGGGCGAGACCAGCCCGGCGAGGTCCAGTAAGGGACGGCCGGCGAAGTAACCGAGAGCGCCGATGTCATGGGCGGCTACGAGGGCATCCGGCGCAGCGTGGGCATCCAGCCAGCGGGCGGTGGCAACCATTTCGGTCTGAATGATGCCGACATCCACGCCGTACTGGCGGGCTCCCAGCGCATAAAACGCGAGGGTGAGGGCCGGTAACAGGGCCAGGGCGGCGCGACTGACGAGCCGCAGCAGCCAGCGGGGCGAGCCGGGTTGCAGCCAGAGGGCCAGCCCGGCCAGCCCCCACAGGAAGAGCACCGGCATGACGGGCATGGCGTAGCGGCCATGCTGGAACGTGACCGGCAGACGCAGGGCGTACAGGGCGAGGTGACCGACGGCCCAGGCCGCGCCCAACAATACGGCCCACTCACGCTGACGGGCGGCCAGCCACAGGCGGTAGAGCAGGCCGGGTAGCAACAGCACCCCCACCCCAACCAGCGGCAGGAGCGCCTGCTGGGCGAGGCGCGCCAGCAAGGGCAGGTCGCGCAGGCTGGCATACTCGGCCTGCTTGGCATAGAAAGTATTGGGCCACCACGCCCCGGCCAGCCAGCGGTTAAAAAGGAGGTAGGGCAAAAAGAGCAGGCTGAATCCGGCCAATAGCGCCAGCAGGCGCGAGGCACGACGCGGGTGCAGGAGGGCCGCCAGCCCGGCGGGGGCCAGCAGGGTCAGACCTTCCGGGCGCACCCAGACCGAGAGGCCAATCAGCAGGCCGAGCGCCAGCCACAGTCGGTTATCCACCGAATTGGCTATACGCAGTAATCCGGCGAGGGCGGCCAGCGCCAGCAGGCTGAACAGGGCCGTCTCCATGCCGGAAGCCGCTGCCCAGACCAGATGCCATTCAAAAATCAGCAGTGCGCCAGCCGCCAGCCGCCAACCGGAAGCGTGCGCCGAACCGGCCAGTCCGGGCCAGGCACGTGCCGCCACCCACCCCAGACCGAGCAGGCACAGCCCGCCGAGCAACAAAGACCAGGCCACCGGCGGCAGGCTGAGCCAATGGCCGGGAACCAGCAGCAGGGCCCACAGCGGGGCGGTCAGCCCGGCCGAAGGCTGGCCGGGGATGAACGACCACTCGCCGGAAGCGGCCAGGTTGCGGGCATAGGTCTGGTGAATCCAGGCATCATCCAGCGGGAAGCCGGGGCCATAAGCCGTGCTGGCGGCGTAAAACCCCAGCAGGGAAATCCCGGCCAGCAGGGCGAACCAGAACGGCAGGCGTTTCATGGCTGCACCTCAAACAGGTGAAATTCGCCGTGGGTGGCGAGGTGGCGTAGCCTGGGGACGCTGGCCGGGGCGTTGTAAAGGGCGGCCAGTTCATCCGGGTGGTGGGGACCGAGCCACAGGTAGCGCGCCCCATAACGGGCGGCGACGGCCAGCAGGGTCTGCGGGCCGCCATCCGGGATGGCGATGGCCGGACGGCCGGTGGCGGCGTAATAGCCGGGCGGGTTGGTGACCAGCACGATGGCGTTGGGGTCGGCCCCGGTCGATTGCAACTGGGCCTCAAGACTCTGGAAGGTCTGGGCATCGTCATCCCAGGTAGGCAATTGGGCCGCCAAAGCCGTGCCGGTAAGCAACACGGCCACCCCCAGGCCGAGGGCGGTAAAGAGCCGCAGGAACGGCAGGGCCGGGCGGCCGCGCCAGTCGGCATACTTTTCGGCGGCCTGCGCCAGCCCGAGCGGGGCGAGCACCCACACCAGCGGCATCAGCGCCGCGCTGGCGTGGAAGAAGCCGCCGCGGTAACCGGGCAGCGGAAAGACGAAAGTAAACACCAGAAATAGCAGGGCGTACACCAGGCCGCCGGCGCGCACGGCGGGCTGCGCCCGCCACTGGCGCGCCGCGGCCCACACGGCCAGCGGCCCGAGCAGGACCAGGCCATTGACCGCCAATGCGGATTGCAGATTGTTGCCGAGCGCCAGCCGGATGTTGGCGAGCCACACCGCCGGGCCGGCCGCCAGCCAGCGCGCCGGGGTCAGTTGGGCGGCGGGGTAGGAGAACAGTTCGTTGTAGTCCAGCAGCCAGAGGGCCTGCCCGCCACCGGGCGAAAGCAGCGAGCCAAAGACGGCGAAATTACGCGCCAGCCACGGCCCGGCCAGCAGGCCAAAGCCGAGTACCACCCACAGGCCGGCCGCCAAACGGGCACGCCAACCAACGGGCGGGGCGAGCCACAAGGCGCACAGGCCCGCCAGCCCCAGCCAGAGCAAACCATCGGCGCGGGCGAGGTAGAGCAACCCGGCCAGCGCCCCCAGCCCGGCCCAGCCCGGCCCGGGTTTTCCGGCCAGGCGGGTGAGCCATAATTGGAAGGCCGCGCCGAGCGCCATCACCAGGCCGAAAGAATCGGTGGCGGGCAGGAAGGGCGCGTAAAAACCGGAAAAGGCCGCCAGCAACCCGGCGGTGCGGGCGTGGTGCGCCTCCCCGGTGAGGGCCAATGCCAGCCGAAAGGCAAGGAAGACCGCCAGCAGAGCCAGCGCCACCTGCCCGGCCTGGGCGGCGCGCAAGGGCGGCAAGAACGGCAACAGCGATTGGCTGGCGGCTATGGCAATGGATGTCAGGGGCATCCAGTAAGCGTGCGAGGGGTGCGGCAGACCGGCCGGGTCATCCAGATAATTCCACAAGACCTGCTCGGTGAAGCCGTGGCCGGTTGCCAGCCGTTCGCCGCCGCTGTAATAGTAGGCGGCATCCATGTAGCCGGGCGACGCCTGCTGGCTGGCGGCCAGCAAATTGACCGCCAGCGCCGCCAGTAGTATCCAGAGCAGGGAGGTGCGCGCCATCATGGAAATTTACGACCGGCCTATAACCGCCCGATGGCCTTCATGGCGTCAATCGGCATGCGGCGGTGAGGGTTAAGCGCCCACCAGCGCATCCAGTACAGCCAGAACAAGAGGAAGGCGGGCAGGATGGAAGCTGCCCAGACTGGCGGTTCGAGGGCGCCGCCCGGCAGCGCGGCCCACCACAGCCCCGGCCCCAGCGCCATCAGGCTGCCCAGCAGCAGCCAGAGGCTGGCCCGCGGCCAGCGTTCTTCCCACAGGCTGGCCACCAGCGCCAGAGCCGGCAGGAGGGCCACTCCGGCGGCGTGGGGCCAGCCGGCCAGAGCCGCCACCGAGAGGCTGACGCTGGTGGTCCACAGCAGCCAATGAAAGTCGCGCCCGGCCAATGCCGACCATTCGCGCAGCAGGACGAAGGCCAACCCAAGCGCCCAAAGCCAACCGCCAAAATCCTGCGGCAAGTGAAGGCCATTCGGGAACTGCCGCGGCAGCCAGGCCAGGAACCATTGAAGGTCCACGTAGGTTGCGGCGGCCAGCAACACTGTAAGCGTGATTCCAAATGCGGCCAGCAGACGATTTCGGCCGCGGCTGGCGGCCCAGATGAAGGCCGGGATGGCGACCGGCAGCGCCAGGTCCGGGAGCAGCAGCGCCAGGGCCAGCAGAATTCCGGCGGCCTGCTCGCGCCCGCGATGCATTGCGAAGAACGCCAGCGCAACCGCCAGCACAGCCAGCGGCTGGATGCTGCCAGCCAGAACCGCTGCAACTGAATGCAAACCGAACAGGCCATAGGCGACGAACAGAGACAGCCGCAACGCGCCCGGCCGCCAGCCGATGACCGGCAATGCCAGCAACATGCCGCCCAACAGCGAGAGTTCAGCCAGCGTCATCCAGGCGATGCGAGCCGTGGCAACATCCGGCAGGAGGGTGAGCGGCCAGTAGAAAAGCAGGGCAAACAGGGGCAAGCGAAAGGCCGTCACGGCCGGGTAGGGGCTATCGCCTGCCAGCGCCACCTGGAGGGCGCGCCAGCCGACCATGAATTCCGCTCCGCCAGGGTAGGCCTGCACCAGCCGGGTATTCAGCCAGACCAGGGCGGCAATTAACGCCAGCAGGCTGAGGGCGGCCAACAACAGAGTAGCAGGGGTTCGCTGGAGGCGCATGATTAGCGAGACCGGTTGAAAGGGGGGCACGACAGGGCAGGCATGCCGCGATTATAGCCTAGTCGTTTGAGCCGTCCTGAAAGCCCAGTTCGGCCGGGGTGATAGGGGCGCTCAAGTCGTAGAAGATGTGAAATGGGCCGATGCGCATTTCGGTATAGGTAATGCTGGCGGTGGCAAAGCGGCGGCGCAGAGAGGCCTCGAGGCGCGGGTTGAGGGTGGTGATGTAAGCCGGGTTAGGGCTGGCATCGGCGCGAGCTTCCAGTTCTGGCAGGCGGTTGTCTTCGGAGGTGTAGTTTAGGTCGGCCTTGTAGGGCAGTTTGGGGGCAAAGGCCAGCCGCTCGCCAGAGAGGAAGGCAAAACGAAAGCCGACCCAGGGGTTGGAATAGCCGGCGTCAATGCCCTCGGCATCCAGAAAGGCCATCAGGGCGGCGTCGTGGCGGTTATCGAAACGCGAGAGCGGGTCAAACTGGGTGGTCAGGCGGTCGGGCGAGGCGGCGGCGAGGAAGGTGGCGCTACCGTAGACCAGCCAGGCAGCCAGCAGCAGGGCGATGGCGGCGGCGCGGCGCGTGCGCCACAGGTGGGCGGCCAGCGCGCCGAGGCCAAGCAGCAGCGGCAGGTAGAGTGGCAGTAAATAGCGGCCGGTGGGGTCAATGCCATAACTGAAGACCAGCAGGGTCAGCAGATTGACGGCGACAAATCCGGCCAGCAGGCGGTGCGCCCCGGGTTCGGCAGTGGTGGCGGCGGGCTGGCGCAACCAGAAGAGAGCCGCCGCGCCGGCCAGCAACAGCGCGCCGAGCAGGATGGGGAGCGGGTGGTAGTGTGGCAGCCAGGGGGCGCGCAGGCCGAGCAGGGTCGGCAGGCCAAAGAGAATTAAGGAAAGCAGCCGGTCAAGGGGGCCGGCGGGTATGTGGCTGGCAGGGCCACGCAGGGCCAGCAGGGCGATCCAGTCGTGCTGAAAGTTGTAGAGCCACCACGGCAGCGCGCCAAGGAAGAACCCGAGCGCCGCCAGCAGGTACAGCCGCCACGGCCGCAGGCCAAGCCGTATCAGCCCGAACACGGCCACCGGCAGGAGATAAACGCCAGCAATGCCGAGCGTCCAGAAGGCCAGCCCACCCAGCAGGCCGAGGGCCAGCCAGCCGAGCGGGGTGGCTTTGGCGGGCGGCCGGAAAATGAGGAGATAGCCGAGGCCAAGTATCAGGTTGCCGAGCACCAGCGACTCGCCGTAGCCGCCGAGAGTGGCGGTGGTGTACAGGCTGACCAGCACCGGCGGCACGGCGGCGAACAGGGCGGCAAAGTCCGCCACGCGGCGGTCGCCGAACCACAGGCGGCCGAGCGCCCACACGCTGGCGATATACGCCAGATACAGGCCACTCTGGGCGATGCGAATGGCCGGGATGCCTTCGCCGAACAGGCGAAACGAGAGGGCCAGCAGCCAGGCATCCAGACTGCCCATATAGTACTGGCCGTAAAAGAAGACCGGCCGTTCGCCAGCGTTGATGTGGCGCGCCATCAGGGCCACCACGGCTTCATCGCCATTGAAGGGTACGGACTGGCTGATGATGAGGGCGGCCTTGACGGTGGCGGCCAGCGCCAAGGCCAGCAGTAAGGGCCAGATGGGACGAAAACGGTGCATGGAAAAATGGTATCACAGGCGGGAAACGCCCGGCGTGGCAAACATCGGAGGCGGCAGTGGGCTGAAGCCCACTGTCTGAAATACTGCCCGTATAATCTGGGGATGAAATTAAGCCGCGCGTTTTTGCTGCTGTGGGCGGGGGTGGCCGCCTTTGGGCTGCTGACTTTGCCGAGCGTGCCGTTCCACCCCGACGAGACTTCATTTCTGACGATGGCGAGCG
>JANJTX010000083.1 GCA_024710875.1 Anaerolineales bacterium
AAAAAACTCGCCCTGACTGCCTGCATGCGCAAACTTCTCTCTATTCTTAACGCCATGGCACGCGATAACTCCCCTTGGATCTGTCCCGTAGCTCTTGACGCCTAACACAGTTGACGCCTAACACAGTTGCTCTGTGGTTAATTTATTTACGAGATATCAATCATTCGCCAAGTTTCTGCAACTGAAAGTCCTGCACATCCACCCGGCTGTGATTATTCGCCAGGAATGGCATAACATACACTGTCTCGCCGGCTGGTAATCCCGCGGTAGAGATGACTAACGTATAACTCGTCCACTCCTGCGGATGCACCCAGCCATAAGCATCCTCGACATTTCCGGCCCTTGTGTACAACGCCGTAATCGGGTGCTCGGATTTCAGCCGCACCCGTAACAGGTACAGGCTATCCGGTTCAAGCGTTACGCTCAAGTCAAACGTGCGGCCATCCCGGTACAGGAAGTATTTGTGATACATACTCCAGATGCTCTCGCCGCGGTCGTTCATCACCAGATAGCCGCCCAGAAACTGGTTGGCGGGCTCAACGCCGCCCGCTACCAGATTCGCGCCCGCCGCCCGTTCCGCGCACAACTCTGAATCCGGCGTCAGTTGCACCACCCCGCCATTTGCGACCAGCCAGTTCACAACATCCTCACAGGTCTGCGCATCTGCCCCCGCCAGAAACACCGCCAGGCGCGGCATCTCCGGCCGTCCCACAGTATGCACCCGCAGCCAGTTGGCCGGGATGCTACGCCCAGACAGTTCTTCCTCGCCCAGTAGTATCAGCCCTTCGGTCTGGCTGGCCCAGTCTTCGCCCAGGCGGGTCAGGCTCAATTCATCCGCCAGCCGGAAACCGCCCGCATAATTTAACAGCAGGCGTTGCTCATTGCCGCCCACTGCCACTCGGTCAAAAGATAATTGACTGCGCGCCCATTCCAACCCCGCCTGCCAGCGCGCCGCTTCCGCCTGCCAATTGCCGGCCTGCGCCCCCACCACTGCCAACAGCGATACGCACACGCCGGCCGCCACGCCCATTCCCAGCGGGGCCAAGCCGCGCCGCACCCCGCGTCCCGCCAGCCACACCAGCGCCAGCAACCCAATCAGGGTCAGCCCGCGCCCAATCAACAGCACAATCACAAACTGGCCGCGCCACAGCCATTCGAAGTTCTCATAGCGCGGCACGCTCAAAGTCTCAAAGCCGATTGCCAGGCGCGCCGCCAGCGCCAGCCCGGCCACGCTCACCCACCCCCACCGCGCCAGCCGCCCCTCCGGAAGGAAGGCCGCCAGCCATTGCGCCGCCAGCAACACCGGCCCCAACCACGCCAGCGCCAGCAACGCCCAAACCCAATCGCTGCCTACGCCGCCGCCCTGCCACACCAGTCCAGCCACTACCGCCAGCCAGCCCACTACGAACAAGTCCGGCCAGCGTGGATTTGCATCCGTCCGCCACGCCAGCGCCGCCAGCCCGGCTGGCAGCAACAGCAATCCCTCAGGTCGATTTAACAACCAGCCCAACCCGGCCATCACTTGGTCGGGCGAAGAAAATAGCGCCAGCGCAGCCACCCATCCGGCCAGACCCGCCAGCCAGACCCAGCCCGGCAATCGGATGAAATTTTTCCGCCACAGGGCATTGAATCCCAGCAGACCGGCCAGCGACATCAGCGGCACGGCCGTGAGGGGTGTAGCGTAAAAGACTTCGCCCGGCAACACGCTCCAGAACAGCCCCGCCAGAAAGGCCGCCCGCCGCCCGCCGAGTTGCCACCCCAGCCGGTAGGCCAGCCCAATATTCACCAGCGAAATCAGCATCGGGAACGCAAAAGTCGTCCAGTCTCGCACCCCGAACACGGCATACAGCCCGGCCCGCGGCAGGTGCCGCGCCAGCGTCTGCAAACCAAACTCCGCCCGTAACGCCGCCAGCCCGCTCACGCCCCCCGCCCGCAGCCCCTCGGCAATCTGCCAGGCTGCTTCCGCCGTCCAGCGCGCCTCGCCATAGGCGATGCCGGTCATGTACCACCAGCGCACCAGCAACCCCAGCGCCAGCACGGCCAGCAATAACCCGTGCTGACGCAACGCGGCTTTCACTTTACTCGCCATCGCCGCCCTCCAATAGATAGGCCCGGAAGAGCAGGGTATCGCCCACGAATTTCTCCGAAATCAATTGTGCGGCATCCGGCGGCAGGTTGGCCGGGTCAAACAACACCAGCACGCTGCCGGGCGGCACAGCCTCGCCGGGCGGCCAAACGCGCAACCGGTTCTCCGGCCGTTCCGGGAATGCCCCGCGCCAGTTATGCGCCAGTTCAAACCCAAACGCCAGGTCCAGCCGCAGACCTTCATTTATACGGTCGGTGTACACCAGAGTTTCATCTGTCAGTGCGGCTTCATCCGCCAGCGCCGCCAGCCCCCGCACCAGCGCCCGGTCGGTGGCGAACTCACGCCCGTCATACGGTGGCGTGGGCGCCAGCCCGGCCAGCCCCAGCAACAAGACCAGGCCCAACCCCAGCCCGCCCCTCCATATTTTGCGGAATTCCAGCGGCTCCCAGGCCAGCGCCAGCACCACCAGCGGCAACGCCGCCAGACTGGCAAACTTGAACACAGTCTCGGCCAACGCCGGCTGTTCCACCGCCGCCCACGCCCCGGCCGCCACCAGTCCGGCCCACAGCCCCACTCCTATCAGCAATCGCCGTTCGTTCACCCGCTGCGCCATGAATACCCCCGCCAGCGCCACCAGCGGCGGAAACACATACAGCATGTAGCGCCCATCGGCCCAGTCCTGCAGCGGGTTGTAATGGCGCAAGTTCAGCCCAAAGGAGCCCCATTCATAAAAGAATACATTAAACAATCCCCAGCCCAGCAGGGCCCCGCCTGCCATCCGGCCCGCCAGCGCCGCCAGCAAAGCCGCCAATAGCAGCGGCCCAAACACAAAAAACAGCGGCGTGTAGGTCGTAATCAGGCCATCGGCATGCAGGTTAATCCGCCCCTGCAAAATGACTTCAGCGAACTCGCTGGCCGTGCGGCCCAGCTTCAGCCAGAAGAAGTTGTATTGCAATGCCACCAACCCCAGCCCAAGCAGGACAATCACCCCCGCTACTCCCCAGCCGGCGCGGCGCTGCCCGGCTTCCGGCAGTCGCGCCCAGACGTCCTGCCCCAGCCGTACCAGCAGGTAGGCTGCAACAAACGCCAGTGTCGCAATCGCAGTCGGTTTAATCAGCAGCGCCCATAACAACAACCCGGCCGTCAGCCCGGCCCAGCCCCAGCGGGCGCGTCCCCGCCCGCTCTCGGCCCGTAATACGGCATATACCCCGGCCGCCGTGAAAAAGGTCAGCGGGCCGTCCGGCAGCAAATCCGTCGCCAGAAAGATATCCAGCGGGAAGACCGCCCACAGCATCGCCCCCAGCAGGCCGGCCGCCGCCCCGCCGACCAACGCCCCCAGCGCAAACACAATAACAACCGTCCCCAGAGATGCCAGCAGCGGAAAGGCCAACGTGGTCGCCTCGCTCACGCCAAATACCGCGTACAACAACGCCACCGGCCCATACAGCCCCACCCGCGCCGTGCCTTCCGGCCACACATCGAAATGCGTCCGTCCCTGTGAAAGTTCGTAGGCCGCCTGAGCGTAATGAAAGTCATCGCCCCGCACCATTCCGGTGAACAATTGCAGGCGCACAAACAGGGCCGTGGCCAGCACCACGGCCAGCAGGCCCAGAGTCTGACGGCGGGAAAGTGATTGGAGTTCAGTCATGCGGCATCCAGAGTGAGTTTTTGCGATTATACCCGCGCCAGACAACCGCCTTGATTTAGCTGCCGGAATCCTGTACAGTAGTAAAGTGACAAAACACACAAACAGGGAGAATGCCATTGGACATCGCCACCTGGACTGAACAGCGCCAGCAGTTCGTCGCCGTCGCCATGGGCCGCACCCCGGCCGATTCCGTCATCCGCGCCGGCCGCTGGGTCGCTGTGCAAACCGGCGAAATCATCCCCCAAACCGATATCGCCATCGCCGCCGGGCGCATCGCCTACATCGGCCCGGATGCCAGCCACTGCATCGGCCCAAACACCGCCATCATTGAAGCCGCCAACCGCTTCCTCGTGCCCGGCCTGCTCGACGGCCACATGCACATTGAATCCGGCATGGTCACCGTCACCGAGTTCGTGCGCGCTGTCATCCCGCATGGCACCACCGGCATGTTCGTGGACCCGCACGAAATCGCCAATGTCTTCGGCCTCAAGGGCGTCAAGCTGATGGTGGACGAAGCCGCCATCCAGCCCATTCACGTCTGGGTCCAGATGCCCTCCTGTGTGCCTTCCGCCCCCGGCATGGAAACCCCCGGCGCAACCATCACCCCCGCCGATGTCGCCGAAGCCATGACCTGGCCCGGCATCATTGGCCTGGGCGAGATGATGAATTTCCCCGGCGTCTTTAATGGCGATGAAAACATGCTGGCCGAAATGGCCGCCACCGCCCTCGCCCGCAAAACCATCGGCGGCCACTATGCCTCGCTGGACCTCGGATTGCCCTTTCACGGCTATGTCGCCGGCGGCGCCCAGGACGACCACGAATCCACCCGCGTGGAAGACAGCATCGCCCGCGCCCGCCAGGGCCTGAAATCCATGTTGCGCCTCGGCTCGGCCTGGTATGATGTCGCCGCCCAGATCCCCGCCATCACCGAGCACGGCCTCGACCCGCGCGCCTTCATCCTCTGCACCGATGACTCGCACTCCGGCACCCTCATTCGCGAAGGTCACATGGACCGCGTCGTCCGCCATGCCATCCAGCATGGCCTGCCCGCCATGACCGCCCTCCAGATGGCGACCCTCAACACCGCCGAGCATTTCGGCCTTGCCGACCAGATTGGCATGCTGGCTCCCGGCCGCTGGGCGGATGTGTTACTCGTCAGCGATTTGGATACCCTCACCATCGAACAGGTCATTGCCAAAGGCGTACCCCTCGCCGAAAACGGCCGCCTGACCGCCGACCTGCCCGCCTACACCTACCCGGGCTGGGCCAAGGACTCGGTCAAGCTCAAGGCGCCCCTGACGGCCGAGAGTTTCCGCATTTCGGCCGCCCGCGACGGCGAGTTCACCGCCAATGTCATCGGCGTGGTGGAAAATCAGGCCCCCACCCGCCACCTGCGTCAGATAGTCATTGTCAAAGCGGGCGAAGTCACGCTGGAAGACAACCCCGACCTCGCCAAAATCGCCCTCGTCGAGCGTCACCGCGCCACCGGCGCCGTCCAGATGGGTCTGGTCTCCGGTTTTGGCTTCACTGGCAATTGCGGCCTCGCCACCACCGTCGCCCATGACAGCCATCACATGCTGGTGGTCGGTACCTACGAGGCCGATATGGCCCTCGCCGCCAACACCCTCGCCCAAACCGGCGGTGGTCAGGTCGTGGTGCGCGACGGCCAGGTCATCGGCCTGGTCGAGATGCCCATCGCCGGCCTGATGTCAGACGAGCGCGCCGAAGTCGTCGCCCAAAAAGCCGAGGCTGTCCTGGCCGGGTTCCGCGCCTGCGGCTGTACCCTCAACAACGCCAACATGCAGTTCAGCCTGCTGGCTCTGGTCGTTATCCCCGAACTGCGCATCTCGGACCGCGGCTTGGTAGATGTCACCCGCTTTGAATTCATCCCGCTTCTGGAGGATGAACCTTAAAGTATTCTCCAGCCA
>JANJTX010000053.1 GCA_024710875.1 Anaerolineales bacterium
ATCGCTGACATGCACCTGGTCACGGCTGAGCGAAAGAAAGCCCGGCTCGTCCAGAAACTGCCCGGCCAGCCGCTGCACATGCGGCGGGTAGGTGGCCGAGAACATGGCCGCCGTGTATTCGGTCTTGGGCAAAAAGCGTTGCAGGCGCACCATATCCGGGTAAAAGCCCATCGAGAGCATCCGGTCGGCTTCGTCAAAAATCAGCACCTGCAAATCATCCAAAGACAGGCTGCCTTTGAGCAGGTGGTCCAGAATGCGGCCCGGCGTGCCGACCACCAGATGTGCCCCTTCTTTAAAGGCCTTGATTTGTGGTCCGTAGGCTGTGCCGCCGTACACCGGCACCACCCGCAGGCCGGATTCGCCCGCCAGCAGGCGGGCTTCATTGGCTACCTGAGTCGCCAGCTCACGCGTGGGTACCAATACCAGCGCCTGGCAGGTGGCCTGGGCGGTCTTCACCCGCTCGATGATGGACAGCACAAACGCCCCGGTTTTGCCGCTGCCGGTGCGGGCCTGCATCATCATATCCCGCCCGGCGGTCAGGTAAGGGATGCCATAGGCCTGTACCGGCGAAAGGCTCGGCCAGCCGGCCCGGCCGACTGCGGCTTGCATGGCGGGCGAGAGATCTGCCAGCCCAACCGGTGGCAGGCGGTCTTCGGGTTCCAGAAAGTGTTCGTTGGTGGTTTCAACAGTCGTCATAGTGGGTTCTCATTCAGCGGATCACATCGCCAAAAAAATCGATCGGTCGTTGCAATTCGGCCAGCGGCACCGGCTCGGCCTGCCACAGGCGGTAGAGTTGCAGCGCCCGGCGGCGCAGCCAGGGTTGGTCGGTGGGCGCCAGTAGCGGCAGGCCCGGGTCATCCAGCTCATCAAAAGTGAACCAGCGCACCTCGGAGCCAGCCATATCATCACCGGCCACGGCTGCCCCGCCGCGTGCCGCCAGCAGCAGCGAGAGGCTCAACATATAGTGATTGTTATCGTCAAACCGAAAGGTGGCCGTGTGCAGCGCGCCCAGCGGCTGCACCTGCAACCCCGGCCCGGCTTCTTCGGCCACTTCGCGCAGGGCCGCCTGCCAAACGGTTTCTTCGGCCTCCAGCGCCCCGCTGATTACTTCCCAATGGGTGCGGCGCGGGTGCTTGAAAAGCAGCAGGCGTTCCTGTTCGTCAATCACGTAGGCCACTACCGCCCCCGGCGAGGTGGCAAATTCGCGCGTGCCGCGTACATTCGGCACGCGCGGTTGCTGGTTGGGCATGGGTCTATTGTACAACAGGCCCGGCATCCCTGCCCGTGATACAATCCCGCCGCACTCGCGCATCACCCATCAATAATTTCAAGTTGCTATTTACCTCTCCCCCATGCTCAAAACCAACATCCTCTCCTCGTACCGCGACGTCCCCAAGCTCACCTACCTGACCGGTCTCTCACACCTGCTGCTGGAGGTGTGCTTCAACATCCTGCCGGTCGTTTACCCGGTGCTGATTGCCGTCCTCGGCCTGACCTACGGCCAGGTCGGCACGCTGGCCCTCATCGCCAGTACCAGCACCACCCTCGTCCAACCGGCTTTTGGCGTATTAAGCGACCGCCTCAACCGGCGCGGCATGATTGTCGCCAGCCTGGCCTGGATTGGCACCCTGATGGCCCTCGTTGGCTATACGCAAAATTACTGGCTGCTGGCGGTCTTCATCGGGCTGGCCGGGCTCGGTTCGGCGTCCTTCCACCCGGCCGCCGCCGCCCTGGTGGGCAGCATCCCCAATCAGCGGCGCGGCACCTCGATGGCGGTCTTCTCGGTTTCCGGCAATTTGGGGGTGGCTTTCAGCCCGCTCTTAATGGGCCTGCTGCTCGCCCGCTGGGGGTTGCCCGGCACCGGCGCGCTGGCCCTGGTCGGTCTGGGCGCGGCGGCCCTGTTGGCGTGGCAATTTCACGCTCTGGGGCGCAGCGCCCGCCCGGCCGTGCCCGCTGACCCCACCCGGCCGGTTGCGGTGGCCGCCAGTTCCCGCCTGGCGCTGGCGCTGGTAGTGCTCTTCGTCATGGCGCGGTCCTGGTTTCAGGGGTCGCTGTACACCTACCTGCCCAGTTTCCTGCAGGAAAGCGGCTACTCGCTGGAGCAGGCCGGCGGGCTGTTCTCGGTCTTGCTCTTTTCCGCCAGCCTCGGCAGTTTGCTGGGCGGCCCCTTGAGCGATACCCTCGGCCGCATCCAGCTCGTCGCCGTCACGCTCGCCCTGCTGGGGCCGAGCGCCTGGCTGGCTCTGCACACCGGCGGCGCGCTGCAAATCCTGTTTCTGATTACCACCGGGGCCCTGCTGGGGGCCTCGATTCCGATTGGCTTGATACTGGCGCAGGAAGCCTGGCCCAAAGGCACCGGGCTGGCGTCTTCGCTGGCGATGGGCCTCGGCTGGCTGCCTTCCGGCATTGGCGCCTGGGCCCTCGGCCTGCTGGCCGACCGCACCAGTCTGCCGGCCGCCATGAACCTGCTGGCCTTCATCCCCGCCTTCAGCCTGGTATTTGCGCTGGGTTATGCCTGGCAGCAACGCCGTCACTCCCGTTAAAAAGTTCTGGCCGCGTTTGGCAACGCGGCCAGAGGGGATGGGAGATAGAGTGTTTCAGATTGGACGGCACTCCAGACCTGGAAACCCTCTGCTACTAAAAACGAATCGCAGGGCGATTTTGTTACGCAGAAATTTATAACTAATCGCCCAATACCAGTTCGTCTCGCCCGGCCAGTTTCTGCTCAATCCGTTCCAGCACAATATCCAGGTGGGCGGCCTTATCCACAAAGTTCAGGTCTTTGCTTGATATTGTGAGGATCGGGCACAGGTCAAAGTTGCGCAGCCATTCCTCGTACAGTTCATCCAATAAGCCAAGATATTCAGCCGTGATGCCGCTTTCCATCGCCCGGCCGCGCCGCTGGATGCGCTGCATCAATACCTTGACCGGGGCTTTGAGGTAAATCAGCAGGTCGGGCGGTGGCAGCGTCTTGGTAATCAGGCTGAACACCCGCTCATACGAATGATAATCACGTTCATTCATGTTCCCCAGCCGGTACAATGCTCGCGTAAAAATATAGTAGTCCTCATAGATGCTGCGGTCCAGAATGGCCGACTGCCGTGATTGCCAGGCCGTCAGGTGCTGCTCGGCGCGGTGCCCGAGAAAAAACACCTGCAGATGAAAAGACCAGGCCGCCATATCCCCATAAAAATCGCCCAGATAGGGGTTATCGGCCACCGACTCATAGCCGGTTTCCCAGCCCAGCCGCTCGCCCAGCCGCTGGGTGATGCTGGTTTTGCCCGCCCCGATGTTCCCTGCTACCAAAATCAGTCGTTTTTTCATGGCGGCATTATAGCCCAGCGCCCACGGATTTCCGTAGAAATTTCAGGACACAATCCAGTCATCATCCCCTATAATTAACCTGAAATGTAACCTGACCGACCTACGCGAGAGCCATCCAATGACCTATCCATCCGAGCCAACCCCCACAGAAGCCCAAACCACCCCCGCCCGCCCGGCCGCTGCGCGCCGCTGGACGCTCTGGCTGGAAGTCGCCCTCATCGTCGCGTGGGCGTTCTGGGCCGGCCGCGAGCTACTGGACTTCAACGAGGCCATGTGGCCGCTGGGTCGCGAATACACCATGGCTGTCTCCACCCATCACTTCTGGAATGATGTCAGAGCGTGCGGCCAATGCGCCCTATGGAACGGCGCCCAGTTGGGCGGCTACCCGGCCCTCGCCAACACCTATGCCGGTATTTTGCACCCGCTGCTGGCCATCCCCACCCTGCTGTGGGGCGTAATTAATGGCTCCAAGGTCATCATCGTCCTGGCGCTCGCCATCGCGGGCCTGGCCCAGTGGTGGCTGGCGCGTGAACTCGGCCTCGGTTGGCTGGCGCGCCTGTGGAGCGGCCTCCTGGCGGTAGTGGCGGGTACGCTGGTCGGCAAGCTGGAACTCGGCCTGGTCAGCATGACCCTCTCGATTGCCGTAAGCAGCCTGCTGTTCCCGGCTGTACTGCGCCTGTACAACCGGCGCACCACCGGCGCGGCCCTGCTGCTGGCAGCCGTCATCGCCTCGGCCCTGCTCTCCGGGCAGGGCTATATTCAGTTCGGGCTGGTGATGACCATTCCAGCCCTATTAATTCTGCTTCTCAACGAAAACTGGCAACTCAACCCACTCTGGAAGTCCTACGGGCTGGCGGCCGGGCTGGCGGCCCTGCTGGCGGGAGTCTTCCTGGTGCCGCTGCTGGCCAACTGGGGCGCGGTCACCAAAGACCTGATGCTGGACTTCACTTCCGTCCAGCCGCTGGGCTACAACCTGCTCAACTACATGATTGACGACCTTGATTTTCACAAGGCTGAAATCCTGCTCAAACCTGGGGCGCCCAATCTCTACATCGCCTACATCGGCTGGCTGCCGCTATTCTTGGCCGTTCTGGGCCTCGGCCTGCACCCCAAAGCAGACCGCACACGCCTGTTCTACCTGGCGGCCGCCTGGCTGCTAATTGTGCTGCCGCTCGACCGCGAGTTCCTCAACCGCCTCGGCGAATACTCGGACTTCATCCGCCAGTTGCGCTTCCCGAACTACATCTTCAGCATCGCCACCCCGGCCCTGCTGGGCATGGCGGCCTACGGGCTGGACCAGTTGCAAAGGCGCATCCCCTGGCCGACCCTGACCCTGACCGCCCCCGCCACCGAGAGCCGCCCGGCCCGCACCACCACCTTCTCGCTACTGCTCATCCTCTTGCTGCCGCTGGCCTACAACCTGCGCGGGGCCTACACCTTCGCCCATAACTTCCTGTTATTGCGTGAAGAAGTTAGCGTGAATGACAAACTGGATTACATGGAAGGCCAATTGGGTGATTCGCACGAGTGGATTGCCTACCCCTTAAGCGAACACTTCTGGACCGAGCGCACGGTGGCGCGCGGCTTCAAAGTCTCTGCCTATGTATTGCCCTTCTACACCCACGACAAAACCTTCCCCAGCCCGTACCTGGAATTCCGGCGCGACCTGTTGCCCGACCCCGCGCCCGATAGCGAAATCATTTTGGAAATTGATGGTGGCTTCATCTATCGCCACCCCAGCAATGTTTATGCCGCCGTCTGGAATGGCGCGGACTACACCCCCTGTACTGCCAGCGGCTGGGGCGGCAGCATTTCGGTCTCCTGCAGCACCACCCAGCCCGGCACGCTGATTGTCAAAGAAAACTATTTCCCCGCCTGGCAGGCCAGCCGTAACGGCCAGCCAATGGAATTACCGGCCGACCGCTGGCTGACCACCGACCTGCCAGCCGGACAGCACACGGTGGAGTTCACCTACCGCCCGTGGGATGTGTGGGTAGGGCTGGCGCTCTCGCTGGTGGGCGTGCTGGCGTGCCTGTGGCTGGGCCTGCGCCGCCCCAAACCCCAGCCCGGCGACCCCGGCCCGGATGCTTGATTCCAGGAATACATAACAATACTATAGGGGCGCAGCCTGCTGCGCCCCTACGATAACTGGGGTAACGGCGAACTACCGAAAGCGAATGCAGTTTGTTTGTGGCAGCTACCCCTTACGCTTGCGTAGCCGCGCCACCAGCCCCACAACCGCCAGCGCCATGCTGCCCCCCGCAAACAGCCACTTGACCAGCGTGAAGACCCCCGCCACGCTCGCCAGCGCCGGCGAAACCGCCGGAAATTGATTAATCATCAGAATGATGCTGGAGTTTTCCAGCACATCAAACACAAAGCCGCCCAGCGGCAGCACATTCCAGGCTCGCAGGCGGCTCTCGGCGGCCAGCCCTTTCTGAAACAGCCAGCTGATGAGCAGGGCGAAGAACACCGTATAGGCAACCGGGTAAATAAAGTCTGCCATGATTTCAATGTTCCGGTACAGGGCGCGACCTTCAGCACCCATCGCCGCCAGCGTCTCAATCGCCTGTGCGCCGCTGTAGGTCAGGTTCAGGTCCAGCGGCCCGACCCCGCCAGTCAGGGCCGTGAGGCGCGCCCCCACCATTGGCATGACCCCGAACATGAACAGGGCATCCAGCAGGAAGAAAATCAGTACATTGCGGCCAGTAGCGTATTGATACAACCGCTGTGAAATTTTTGCGAGCATCGGTCTTCTCCTCGGGTTAGCTACCCGATTGTACCCGGGAAGCAAAACGTGGCGGGACTATCGCCCCGCCACGTTGGCGTTCGGTGTGGCTCGCTCTCACGGAATCGAGAGCAGGAAATAGTCAAACTCCACATTTACATTCTGAACATTGGCCACAAAAACCGCCACGCCGACCATCCCTTCCCGCAGAGTCGCGTCGCGAATTTGAGCGTTGCGGGGTTGCACGCCATCCACATACAGCGTCAGGCGGTCATCAATACAGGAGGCGCCCAGGGTATGGCTTGTGATGCTCTGATCATAGTTCTGCAGGCCGCCGTTGGTCAGCGAGATGTAGCCCTGTTGAGGCGTGTAGCGCCAAATCCACCATAGCCCACTGCTGGAGATGGAAAATTCATACCAGCCTTCTGGACTCACCCGACACAGGATGCTGATATTGTTATTGCGGGTTGGCCCCAGGTTATCAACTTCAGCCTCAATGTAGATCGGCACGTCCCGGGGCACATAGGCATTTTCATTGAAAACATACACCTGCTGCCAGGTATCTTTCAGGCTGACAAGCAGGGTACCGTCTCCCATGCTTACATCGCTGATTTTGCTGTCAATGCTGCGGTTGTCAAAGGAAATGGCCAGATCCAACCATTCATCTTCCCATTCCCCCAGGTCAAACTCGGTACGGTACACTTCGTCACCCGAGCTGAAGCGGTTGAAATTAATCGGCCCGCGCGGGTCTGGCGTTGGGGTTGGCGGCCGGGGGGTAGCAGTGGGCGGCTCCGAGGTAGCCGTGGGGTGCGGGGTGGCGGTGGCCAACACGGCCGCCTGGGTGGCCGCCAGGGCGGTTTGAGTAGCGCCCAGGCCGGGGTCTTCTGGCTGGCTAGCGCTGGTTCCACAGGCCAGCGCAACACAGGCCAGCGCGCACCCGGCCAGCAGGGTCTTATACAGGGAGGGTCTGGTCTTCATCACATGGCTCTCCTTTGTTGTTTCGTTCGACACAGCCCGAACAACCTTACCGGCTGGAAGGCTGAAAACTAGCCGGCCTAGTATTCGCAGGCGCGGGCGTCGCGATAGGTCCACAATGTGCCGGTATTGATGAACAGGTAGGAGGTCGGCCCATTTTCGCGCAGCACGCCTTCACCCCGCACGCACATTCCCTCCTTGATATCCGGATACCATGCATTAATAATCAGGAACCGAAACTCCACACTGGCCAACGGCGCGTCTGGCTCTTCAAAAATCATGGATTGCGAACCACCGGTAATGATGCGGGCGATAACGCCATACACGCACACTTCCTTCCCCACATCCTCACGCTCCAGGCGGTCCCAGCGGGTACAGTTTGGGATAATCGGCGCCCGGGTCGCGGTGGGGCGCGGGGTGGAAGTCACCGAGAGCGTTGGCGCGGTGGTTGGGCTGGGGCGTACGGTGGGGGCTTCGGTAGGTACTTCGGTGGGCGTGGCGCTCAGCATCTCAGCCAGGGCCAATTGGGTGGCCTCCAGCGCCTCGGCAGTTGCGAGCGCATCGGCTGACGATGTACCTGCAGCCGGCAGGCCGCACGCCAGCGTCACAATCATCAAAATACCAATCAGCAGGAATGACTTCCCGGGCAAGCTGGTGGTCCGCATCGTTTCCTCCTCATCAGGACACTTGTTTTACCACCACAGCGGTGGCAACTTTCTACATTATAGAGAATTCGGGCGATCTGGCAAGCCCAGGGGCAACGGATGGCCCACCCGCCAACGCCTCCGGCATCGCTGGGCGGCGGCTCCCAGCCGCAGGCGGCGGCCCAGGCTTCGGCCGCGACCATCAGGATATCGCAGACCGGGTCTTTGACGGCGTAGTAGGCGTCCTTATCATCGGCGTGCAGGGCGGCCAGGGCCAGCTTGACCTGGGCGTAGGCTTCGGCCGCTTCCGGATGGCGGCGCAGGTAATCGCGAAAGAGCAGAGGGTAACGCTGGTTGGCGCGGCCGGCCACGCGCACATGCAGGTTGGTGGGGCGCTGGCCCTCAGGCGGGTCAAAGACCCATTTGCTCCATTCCAGCGGGTCGGTGGGGTAGCCGGGCGGCACATGGTCGCGCACCAGCGGCTTGATGCGCCGGTAGCCAATGCTGTTCAGGCCCGCTTCCACCTCCGGCGTCAGCCCCGCCACCGTGACCTGGATATCCAGCCGGTCTTTGGCGGCCAGCCCCGGCACGGCAGTCGAGCCGATGTGGTCAATCCGTACCGCCAGTTCCTGCAGGCCATTCCACAGGATGCCGCCCAACTGGCGGAATTCCTGTTGCCAGGCGGGCTGGTAGGGCACGATAACAATGAGGGGCGGTTTGGCAGGAATCGGAATTCTCCTCGGCGGGGTGTGCCGAGATTCTAAACCATTGCCGCCGTTTTAGGCAGTATCCGGCGAGCGCGTTAATGCCCGGCCACGCCTGCCTTACTCATCACACATGCTGGGGTCTTTGTATGTCCATAGCGTGCCAGTGTTGATAAACAGGTACGAGGTCGGCCCATTTTCGCGCAGTTCGCCCTCGCCGCGAATGCACATCCCCACCTTGATTCTGGGGTACCAGGCATTGATGATCAGAAAACGGAATTCCACCGGTGCCTGGGGCGCGTTGCGGTCTTCAAAAATCATCGATTGTGAAGTCCCGGTACTAATGCGGGTGATGACGCCATACACGCACATCGTCTTGCCCACCATGTCGCGGTCGAGGCGGTCCCAACGGGTGCAATTGGGAATTAATCCGCTGGGAGTACTGGTGGCTTTCGGCGTGGGGCTGGGGGGCGGGGGTTCGGTGGCCGTGGGCGGCTCGGTCGGCGCGGGGGTGCGGGTGGGTGGCCGGGTGGGCGGCACCGCGCTTAGCTGGGCTTCCAGCGCCCGGCCGGTGGCTTCCATCGCCGTTTGGGTCGGCGCCAGATCTGGCACCGGGGGGTTGTCCGTCATTCCGGGAAGCGCGCAAGCCAGCGCAGCCAGCACCAGGAATGCGGACAAGGTCCACACTCGTTGAGCGGCTTTCATGGAGTTCCTCCTTGGCTTGCGGCTATCTTTATCTTACAAAATATTGAACGCTTTGGATACCCCCAATTTCCCCACTCCGCTAAGAAATAACCGCGATGGCTTCGATTTCTATCAGGAAGTCCGGGCTGGCGAGGGCCGGGACACCGACCCAGTTGCTGGCGGGCAGCCGCTGGGGGTGGAAGAAGGCCAGCAGCCCCTCTTTGACTCCGGCGGCGTTGTGAATGTGCTCGCCAACGATGTAGATGCGCAGACTGACGACGTGCTCGCGCCCGCCCCCGGCAGCCTGTACTGCCCGCTCCACATTGAGCAGGGCGCGGCGGGTTTGCTGGGCGAGGTCGCCGGGCGCGCCGATGTCTTCGGCTGCATCCCAGCCAACCTGGCCGGACATGTAGACCGTGGTGCCGCCGCGCGTAGCGACAACCTGTGAGAAGCCATACTGGGTGCTGTTGAACAGGTTGGGTGGGTTGAGGTAGGTGTGGGGCATGGGGGGATTGTATCGCAAAGAAGTGGATGGGGGACAGGTGACAATGTGACAGAGCCATACCCCCCTCCCTGTCGTCGGTGGGGCTGCGCCCCACCTTTTGGAGTTCGCCCGAGGCGAACTCCACGCTTGATAAGACAATGTGACAGAGCCACATAGCCCCCCGTGTCCGGAGAGTGTCCGCGGCGCGTCCAAAACCTGTCTTCAACTGTCTGCGGTAGGAGGTTGAGGGCCGATTTTGGCGGAATGGGGCGAGGAGTTGTTTCATTCATGGGCGAGGCGGTAGCGGGTGGGGTTGCGGCCGATGCGCTGGATGAGGCGGCGATGGCGCAGGCGAGTGAGGGATTTATCTATGGCGGCAGGGGTGTGGCGATGGGTGGCGGCATGGAGGGTGGCGCGGTCGGTGGGGCCGTGGAGGGCGAGGTGGGCGAGGACGAAATCGGTGGCGCTGGGGGGCAATTCATCGGGGGGCGGGCTGTGGGGGGAGACGGGGAGGAACTGGATGGTTTCGGGGAAGGCGGTGGGGGGCTGGGCGACGAGTTGGGCGGCGAATGTGCGCGCGGGCTGGCCGCGCATAGCGGCGGTTTCGAGGCGGGCGATGGGGGAGGTGGGGGCGGAGTGGATGTGAATGAGGGAATCGGCGAGGGTTTTGAGGTGGGAGACGCCGCGGAATGCGCCGTGTTTGTTGAGGTTGTGGATGAGGAGGAAGGCGACGCCGGTTTCGTAGGTGATGTGGCGCAGGGCGTCGATGGTGTGGAGGATGCGGTGGAGGTCGTGTTCCAGGCCGTGGGGGGCGAGGCCGTTGAGGGGGTCAATGATGACGAGGCCGGCGCGGCGTTCAAGGATGAGGCAGTGGAGGAGGTCGCGCTCGCCCGGGGCGGGGAAACGCCAGTGGTTGAAGGAGGCGGTGTAGAGGTTTGAAATGGCATCCAGTTGGAGGCCGCGGGCGAGAAGGGTGAGGCGGTGGGCGATGTGGGCGGGACCCATGTCTTCATCCAGATAGATGACGGGGGTTGGGCGGACGGGGTGGTTGAGCCAGGGGCGACCGAGGGCGACATGCAGGGCGAGGTGGAGCATGAGGTAGGTTTTTTTGACGCCGGAGTCGCCGACGAGGAGGTGAATGCCGCCGGCGCGGAGGAGGCCGGCGATGAGCCAGGGGGCGGCGGGGTCTGGCCGAGGCGGGCCGAGGGCCGCGGGGTCCAGGCGGGCGCGGAGGCGGGCCAGACGCGCCGAATGTTCGGGGGTTGGTGGGGAGGGCGCAGCATGCTGCGCCCCTACGGGTTGGGCG
>JANJTX010000148.1 GCA_024710875.1 Anaerolineales bacterium
TCTACACCGTGCCGTCGATGCAAAAAGACCGCATTCTGGTACGGTTGATTGAGCTGGAAAACCCGGCCCAGGCGATTATTTTCTGCAACACCAAAGACCGGGTGCACTATGTGGCGCGGGTGCTGCAACGCTTTGGCTACAATGCCGATGAATTAAGCAGCGACCTCTCGCAGAACAAGCGCGAACAGGTACTGCAACGCGTGCGGGATGGCCTGCTGCGTTTTCTGGTGGCCACGGATGTGGCGGCGCGCGGCATTGACATCCCGGAACTCTCGCACGTCTTCCAGTACGAACTGCCCGAAGACCACGAACTGTACATCCACCGCGCCGGGCGTACTGGCCGGGCGGGGGCGACCGGCACGGCCATCACCCTGGCCGGGCATGATGAACTGCGGCTAATGCGCCGGGTGCAGGGCGCCTATAAGATTAACTTTGAGGAGCGCGATATGCCAACCGATGATGATGTAGCCAGCCTGGTGAGCCAGCGCCTGACGGCCGTACTGGAACAGCGGATGCGCGACCGCGACCGCCTGCAGATTGAGCGCATGCGGCGCTTTGAGCCGCTGCTGGAAGAGCTGCTGGCCAGCGAAGACGGCCGCGCCCTGCTGACGATGCTGCTGGACGATACCTACCACACCGCCCAGCACCAGCCGCCGGAACTGCCGCCCATCGGCACGACCAGCCGCAATGAGGGCGAAGGCGGCGGCAGAAAGCGCGACAACCGGCCACGCGGCGGTGGGCGCAGACGCTAAATTGAGATGAGAAAACCTCCCCTGCGGGAGGTTTTTCGTTTTACAACTTTTTTACAATCCGATAGCACTCGCTTCACATGCCTCCACTATCCTAAGGGTGGTTCAACTAACCGAACCACAACCCAAGCACATGGAGGTGCCTGATGATTAAGAAAAGTTTTATCGTATTGCTGGTTTTGGGGCTGGCGGCCGCGGTTGCCACCCCGGCGCTGGCGGAAGGCCAGGGGCCGGGCGGGCCGAATGGCCGCCCCGGGCGCGGTTTGCACCTGGGCGAGATTACGGCTATCGGGGCCGACTCGTTTGATGTCAGCAACCCGCTGGGCGAGCGCACGATCCTCGTTACCGAAGACACCGTGTTCCTGAATTTTGATGGCAGTGAAGCGGCTTTCAGCGACCTGGCAGTCGGCCAGTGGGTCGGCGGCCGGGCCGAGAAGAACGAGGATGACACCTGGACGGCCGTGACCGTGCGGCTGCTGCCGAGTGACTTTGAACCGGGCATGTTCCGTGGCCCGCGCGCCGGCGGCGAGGTGATTGCCACCAGCGTGAACAGCCTCACGCTGGAGAACCGGCGCGGCGAGCAAGTGACCGTGATGGTCAATGCGGACACGACCTACGGCGGGCAGGTCGGCAGTCTGGGCCAGATTGAAGTGGGTATGCATGCCATGGCGGTAGTAGTAGAACAGGCCGATGGCAGCCTGCTGGCGACCAGCGTGATTGCCGGTGAAGCTGGCAGCCTGATGCCGAACCGCCCGTTTGGGCCGGGACACGGCCCGGGGTTTGGCCCTGGCGGCGGCCCCCAGAACCCCGGCGGATAAGCGCAGCCAGCCCGATTTCAAGCAAGGCGGGGCGGGGATACTTCCCGCCCCGCCGGTATTTTTATGGGGGGTTTTGAAAATTCGGCCTGAATGCGTATAATTTCAATATGCCCGCACCCCAGCGTCCCCCGGCCTACCCGCCGGATGCCGGGTTGTGCCGCGCCTGCCTGCACAGCCGCCTCGTGCTTTCCGCCCGCGGCAGCGTCTTCATCCTCTGCGCTGCGCCGCCCGAACACGGCCTGAACAAATACCCGCGCCTGCCGGTGTTGCAGTGCGCGGTCTTCACGCCCAACCGTCCGCGCCCAAAGGATGATGTAGAATAACCGTGCCTCCCCACCACCCCTACACCGCACACAATGAAACTCACCTACCGCCGCACGTTCAGCCAGTTCGCCGATAATTATCTCTCCGGCTATTACAGCGCAGGGGCGCAAACCCTGCGGCGGGTGGCCTATGGCCCGCTGCTGATGGTGGTCGGCAGCCTGCTGGTGGTGGCCGGGCGCAACCCGCAATCATTCATCCTCTGGCGCTGGCTGCTCACCCTCGGCGGGCTAACCGGGCTGGTCTATGGCCTGTTCGTCACCCTGCGCCCCTTCCTCGATTTGGCGCTGGTGTACCTGCGCCGCGACCAGTACCTGGCAATTGAAACCGGCCGCATCAGCCTGACGCTGGGGCCGGAGGCCCTGCTGGTGGATGAAGCCGGCGGCGCGCTCGAAGTGCCCTACAAAGACATTGACACCATTAAATACCGCAGTGATGGCGCCTGGATTATCACCAAATCTGACCATCTGATTGCCATCCCGGCCGCCGACCTGATTGAAGGCGATTCGGATGCCTTCCTCGCCCAGTTGGACCTCATTCTCAACCCGCCTGAAGAATAGCCGCCCCGCCTTTACGCCGCAATTCCCCCAATACTCGCCAATTTGCTTTGCCCGCTTTTCCAGTACAATAGAGTATTCCTATCACCACCCCTCGTAAGGAGTAAGCCGCCCCATGAACCACCCAGAGGTCAAACCCCGCCCGGAATGGGTGCCGATTGTCAAGAAGTATTCGGTGCCGGACAATCGCAAATCGGTATCCCAGATCATCACCTCCGTCCTGCCCTATATTGCCCTGTGGATTCTGGCCTACGAGGCTTATAAAATCTCGTTCTGGCTGGCGCTGCCGGTCTCGCTGCTGAATGCCGGGTTCCTGATGCGCACCTTCATCATCCAGCACGACTGCGGCCACAACTCGTTCTTCAAGTCCACCAAACTAAACAACTTCGTGGGCTCCATTCTGGGGGTCATCACCCTCACGCCCTATTTCCACTGGCGCAAGGCGCATGCCATCCACCACGCCACCGCTGGCGATTTGGATTTTCGCGGCATTGGCGATATTGACACCATCACCGTCGAAGAATACATGACCATGGACTGGTGGGGCAAGTTCAAGTACCGCTTCTACCGCCATCCGCTCATCGTGTTCGTGGTTGGGCCGGTGTTCGTGTTCGTGTTCGCCCACCGCGTGCCGATGAAAGCCAAGAAGGGCGACAAGAAGGAAAAGGCCAGCGTGTGGTGGACCAACGCCGCCCTGTTGGTCTTGTTCGGCGGCTTGAGCCTGCTCATCGGCCCCAAGGCGGTCTTCGCCATCCAGGCCCCCATTACCATCTTCTCGTCGATGATTGGCGTGTACCTGTTCTACGTCCAGCACCAGTTTGAGGATACCTACTGGCGCCGCCACAAGGAATGGGATTACGCCCGCGCCGCCCTCGAAGGCGCCTCGTTCTTCAAGCTGCCTAAAGTGCTGCAATGGTTCAGCGGCAACATCGGCTTTCACCATGTCCACCACTTGAGCCCGCTGATCCCCAACTACAACCTGGAACGGGCGCACTACGAAAACGAGATTTTCCAGACCGCCCATACCATCACCCTGACGACCTCGTTCAGCAATGTCTTTTTGCACCTGTGGGATGAGCAGCGCCAGCGCCTGATTTCATTTGGCGAGTACTACCGCTACTACCGGAGCCAGAAAAACCGGCAGACGGCCTGAACCAAACAATCAACGCCCGCGGCCTCCCAGCCGCGGGCGTTTTTTAGTCCCAAAGGATGTATGCAATGAAAGTTACCGTGTGCCAATTGCCGGATGCCCCGGCCGCCGTGGAAACCGCCTTCGCCGCCCTGTGCGAGCATACCCGCGCCCACGCCGCCGACCTCGTGCTGCTGCCGGAGATGCCCTTCCACCCCTGGCTGGCCTACACCGCCGAAGTCCACCCCGCCCGCTGGCAGGCCGCCGTAGATGCCCACACCGAGTGGCTGCCGCGCCTCGCCAGCCTGGGGGCCGGGCTGGTGCTCGGTAGCCGCCCGGTGACCGAAAACGGCACGCCCCACAACGACGGCTACCTGTGGACGGCTGCCAGCGGCGCGAGCTACGCCCACCGCAAATACTATCTGCCGGACGAACCCGGTTTCTGGGAGGCGACCTGGTACCGCCGCGCCGCCCGCCCGCAGTTTGAAGCGATGCCGGCCGGCCCGGCCAGAGTGGGCTTCATGATTTGTACCGATTTATGGTTCACCGAGCATGCCCGCGGCTATGCCCGCCAGGGGGCGCATATTCTCGTCAACCCGCGCGCCACCGAGCTGCGCAGCGCCGATAAATGGGTGGCTGGCGGGCGCGCCGCGGCGGTGATGGCCGGGGCGTACTGCCTTTCCAGCAACCGCAGCGGCCCCGGCGTGGGCTTTGACTGGGGTGGCCACGGCTGGGTGATTGACCCGGACGGCAAAGTGCTGGCGGTAACCACCGCTGACGCGCCCTTTGCAACGGTGGAGATTGATTTGTCGCTTGCCGATGCCGCCAAAAAAGAATACCCGCGCTATGTGAAGGAGTAAATGAAATCGTCGGCGGTTAGGTGAATGGATATCCTATCGCAGCTTGCCTGTTTTTTAAACCATCAAAGTTGCACTTGTGAGTTGAATCCAGGCTCGTTTATAACTGGATTATTTTCTCATTAACCGCCTGCAATGCGGACAAACCAATGAATTCCCGTCGATTGGGATGTCTTTCGTACTGATTAATTTCCTGCAATACGGACACTGAAAAGTTGTACTTCTTCCAATGCTATCCGAAGATCCAGTAATTGCCCCAAGAATCTTTGTAACTGCCGTCAATATCAATAGTGTTCCAATTGGCAATAGACACCCAGAATAACCTACGTTATGGTCTAACTTGCCAGTTACCGTATAACTAATTAATACAAATATTGCTAGTGGTACAACTCCAACGATTAATAGTATTGAACCTAATTTCAAGTCATAGTCACGATAACTACCTTTCATCTTTTTCTCCTTCTATACAAATCTTTAGTCAAGAGCACCTTTCAATATTGAGATGATATTGCCTTGAATTATTCCTACAAGCAGGAATAGCCATGGCTTGCTAAGAAGCTGCCTGGCGGCGAGCTTTACTGGCAGGCCATGCGCCACGGATTAGAAACAGCATCCCTAGCCTGTTCGTTCCCACAGTCGGGGAGAGCCAGCGACAATTTGCGAATCTCGCCTTCTCAGCCCTAACTTTTCATTGATTTCCCTGCGCCTGCCCTAGCAGATTTCGCGGCACAGACGCTGGATGGCAGCCTTAATGCTCTTTTGCAGGGACTTTTGCCCCTGGGAGCCGAGGCGGCGGTACTGCGCCAACAGGCGGGCATGGCCTTCCCAGTCCAAACGCTCGTGCTCAATACGGTCCATCTTCTGGAAGAGCGTACGGGCTTCGGCCTGCAACCCGGCATCCCGGGCGAGGTAAGCCAGCATCATGAAAGTGTGCGGCTGGCTGAATTCTCCGGAAACGACCTGCAGGTGACAGGCTCGCACCCACCACTGGACCGCCGCCCCGAGGTTGCCCTGTTCATAGGCCAGCGTGCCGAGTGCATCCAGCAGCGCCAATTTGCTGCGGCTTAGGAACAATCCGCGCTGGTATACACGAGCCGCGTTTTCGCAATCGGCCCAGCGACGATGGTAAATGTACCCCTGCCAGAGGTACAGGAAGTCAAAATCCGGGTATTTTTTCAGGGCGGCCTCAATTTGCTGCATGGCCTGTTTGGGCAACGGCCCCACCGCCAGTTTGGGGATGGCGGCGGTCTCCGGCAGTTTGTGCCAATCGCGGGGCTCGGGCTGCTCTTCGTACTCCAGAGCAAAGCACTCGGCGACATACTCATCAATCATCGGATTGCGGGTGAGGGTGGGCATCGTTCCTCCTTTCTTATCGAAGGTGACCGGGCAAATCCGTCTGGTTATTCGAAGGTCTGCTGGTGGCCGGCCACAAAACCGACCAGAAGATAGCCGCCGCCAGCGCGGCCGCCAACAATTCCATATCGAACGTGTAAGCAATGATGAGGGCTGTGATGGCGATGACAACCATTTGCATTTCAGTCACCATTCTCCCGAGAGGAGTTCAACCAGCAGATTGGATGCCTGCCGCTGCACTCCTTGTTAGCGGACAGTGAGTTGCGGGAGTACCACTACTCTAATTATGTACTTTCCTGTCCAGACAAGTCCAGTGTCCGTTGTCCTGCCGCCTGCGGGCGGTTTGTCCCCGCCTTGGCCAGGGTTCAGCAGGGGTGCAGTCCCCCTACAGATTCTCGCGATAGTGCGTAGCCGCGCCTAACGTTTCCGTCGCATCAGCCACACCCCCACGCCCAGCCCAGCCAAGGCCAGCGCGCCCAGCCCCAGCCACAAGCCCAACCGGCTGGGGGCTTCGGCGGGCGACTCCGGCAGGCTGAACACGCTCGCCACCTGCGCCACCGCCAGCTCGGCCGTATCGCCCGCCGCCGGGATGTCCAGCGTTTGCCCGTCCGGCAGGGTGACAGCCCGGGTTTCGACCGGCAGGCGCACCAGCCCCAGCCACACATCGCCGCCCGGCCCGGCGGCCGCCGTCAGGCTGGTTTCCTGCCAGTCGGCGCTGCCAAAGACCACTTCCGGCGCGCGCCATGTTCCGCTTTCAGCCGAGTAAACACTCAACCAGACATCCGCGCCGGCCGGAGTCATCTCCGGCCACAGCAGGGCCAGTTGCCCGGCCGGGCCGGCCAGCAAGCGCCCCTGCCCCAACGCCGTGCTGCCGCCTTCGGCCAGCCACACAGACGGCGCGGCGGTCAGGTCGCCCTGCACGCCGACCACCTGCCCGCCCGCCAGCCAGGCCGCCAGCGGCGCGCCTTCCGGGGTGTAGGCCGCCCGCGGAGCAAGGTCGGGCTGGTTGTTATTGGTCAGTTGGTGGCTGGCCCAGGCCGCGCCATCCCAGGTCAGAGCGAGGATTTCGCGGTCGTTCCCGGTAGCCAAATCGCCATCGGTATCCAGGTCAGCCAGGATCATGGCCGTAGCGGCATCGTGGGCGGCCAGTTGCCACCACAGCGTACCGGTCAGGTTTTCGTCCACTGTCTGTGCCGCGCCCCACGCCGCGCCATCCCAGCGGGCGGCCTGCAGGGCGTTGGGGGCGGCGGCCGTACCGACCAGCGCATTGGCCGGGCTGTGCTGCCAGGCGGCCCACACCCCGCCTTCGCTATCCGTTGCCAGTTGCACGCCATAATCGAGGCGGGTATCGCTGGTTAGCTGGCCGTGGCTGGTCACCGCGCCGCTGGCTGGGTCCACCAC
>JANJTX010000151.1 GCA_024710875.1 Anaerolineales bacterium
CTTCCGGCAGGTACATGGTCATGGTGATGCCGCCCATTTTGCAAACATAGGGGCTGGCAATCACCCCAGTCAGGCTGGTCTCGGTCCGAAAAGTCCCGATGATGCCATCATTTACCGGTCGCCCATTGGCTTCTATCTCACCCAGAGAAAACATGTTCATGAAAATCCGCAGGGGTTGCGTGGAGCGAATGCGACACTCTCCAATTTCCATTTGGAAATTTTCCAGCAAGCCTGCTTCTGTGATGTCAAAAGTGACCCCCAGCGTACCATTCCAGCGCCCCGGCCGGGCAATCGGCATTGGCGTGGCTTCCGGGGTGTCGGTTGCACCAAAGGGCAGGGTAACCATATTGCAGGCAAATACAACCACACCTGCCAAACAGGTAAAAATCAGCCGCATACGGGTTAAGTAGCGTTTCACAAGATACCTCCTTCAATAGCTCAATGGTTTGGTGCGGTGACCAGGCCAAATGAGCTTCTCGGTTGGACACGGCATGCGGCCTTACCCCATTATGCGCCGGAAATTCTTGCTCCTTACAGGGACAAGTATCCCTCCGGCAGGTGAGTTTTGTCCCCACAGCCAATTTTGGCTTTCCCAAATCCCTTGACAGGCGCAGAATTAGGGTGGTAAGATGCCAGCGCTGTAAAATTTACGAAAGGAGACGCACCAAGATGGCAATGACCAAGTTTGAAATTAACATCCGCACCCGCGCCGCCGCTGGCGGTGATGGCGCTGGATTCGCCTTGCCGCAGTGCGTCTGCTGACCGGAACAAACGTTCGATAGAACTTCCCGGCCACGGACGCAAGCGCAAGTCCGTGGCCGTAATGTTTAAAGCGCAGCAGGTCTACGCAACGGCCACGGACCCCCCCAGGGGGCGCCCGATGGCCGTTTTTCTTTGCCGGGCGCAGGAAACAAAGTACTGAAACAAGCACGAGGAGAGCAGGATGCACACGCAATCAAAATTGAAACCGCTGATGGAAAAGGACGCGCCCGCGTCCACTGGCGGGAGAACCACCCCGGCTGGGGCTAACCCGGCCACCGGCCGCCTCCCGCCCCGCACCACCGTACGAGATAGACCGAGGCAGCCATGAACGCCCAACCTGAAAAAAAGACAACCGGTCCACTGGGCGACGCCGATGCGCTGGCCCGCCGGGCACACGCCAATGTTATGCAGGCCGCCCGCGAAGAGTTTGCCGCCGTCATGCGCCAGCTCAACCAGCCGCAACCGGCCCCCGCAGACCGCCAACCAGAGCTGGAATTGCCAGAACTGGAAACGAACTAACCGGGGGGAGGACTCCTCCCCCCGAAGGAAACACACAAGGAAGAGAGAACCTTATGACCCACGCCATTGAAACACCCACCGCCCTGCCGCTGCCGGATACCTCGGCCTGGCCGGGCGTGACCGTGCGCTCCTTTGCGGGCGAAAGCGACTACCCCAACATCCTGGCGGTGCTGAACGGCATGATGCGCGCCGATGGCATTGAAAACAGCGCCACGCTGGAGGAAATCGCCAACAATTACCAGCACCTGACCAACTGCGACCCATTCCAGGATATGCTTTTCATCGAGTTGAATGGTGAAGTACAGGGCTACGGCCGGGTATGGTGGATGCAGGAAGAAAGTGGCCTGCGCCGCTACATCACACTGCTGTACCTGCTGCCCAGCCTGCGGCAGGATGCCCTCGGCCACGCCCTGGCAGACTGGCAGGAAGCCCGCCTGCGCCAGATTGCCGCCCAACACCCGGCCCAGCCAGAAGCCATGCTGGAAGTCTTTGCCAATGACAACCAGCCCTGGATTAACGGCCTGTGGCAGGCGCGCGGCTACCAGGCCGTACGCTATGGCTTTGACATGGTGCGCGACCTGAGCCTGCCCATCGCAGATGTACCCTGCCCGCCCGGGATTGAAGTGCGCCCGGTGAGCGCCGAACACCTGCGCCTATGCTGGGAAGCCAGCCAGGAAGCCTTCCGCGACCACTGGGGCTATGTGCCCCCCACCGAAGCCCAGTACGAAGGCTGGCTGAAAGAAGTGCAGGATGACTACCCCCTGTGGAAAGTCGGCTGGGCTGGCGACGAAGTGGCGGGTATGGTCGGCAACTTCATCAACAAGGAAGAAAACGCCGAGTTCCAGCGCGCCCGCGGCTACACCGAGGCCATCAGCACTCGCCGCCCGTGGCGCAAACAGGGCCTGGCGCGCTACCTGCTGACCGAGAGCATGAAAATGTTCAAGGAAATGGGCATGACCGAAACCGCCCTAGGCGTGGATGGCGAAAACCCCAACGGCGCCCTGAAACTGTACGAGAGCGTAGGCTACACGGTCGTGCTGAGAGGCGTCACTTATCGAAAACCGATCCATGGTAACTAGAAAGTGGCAGCCAAAAATTTTGACAGATACCCGTTACGAGTTACCAATACCTGTTTGGAGACTATGATGTTGACTGAAACCCTGACCCAACTGAACTTGCCGGCTGGCTACACCGCCCGCTCGGCCACGCTGGCTGATGTACCGGCCATTACCAAACTGCTCAACCGCGCCAGCCTGCAGATGATTGGCGTCGAAGAGGAGAACGAAGCGGAAGTGCTGAACGAACTGCAAGCGCCGGGCCTTGACCTGCAAGCCGACTCCATCGCGATCTTCAGCGAGACCGGCGAACTGGCTGCCTATGGAGACATGTTCGCGCTGGTCAAACCTCAGGTGTACCCGATGGCTTTTGGCCGGGTAGACCCCGACCACATGGGCCGCGGTCTGGGTAGCGCCATGCTGGCCTGGAGCGAGTGGCGCGCCCAGCAGCACCTGGCGGCCGCCCCGGCCCACCTGCGCTTTGCCATCCGCGCCTTCACCTTTGGCGAATGGCAACCCAGCACAGACCTCATGACCGGCCACGGCTACACCCTCTTCCGCCACGCCTTCAAGATGCGCCGCGACTTCAACGGCGAAATCGAAGCGCCGGAATGGCCGGAAGGCATCCGGATTGAGACCTATAACCACCCGGCCGAGGCCGAGGCGGTCTACCGGGCAGATATCGATGCCTTTCAGGACCACTTCGGCTTCATTCACGAACCCTTTGAAGTCGGGTTTGAACGCTTCAAGCACTTCGCCCTGGAAGACGAAGCCTTTGACCCCGACCTGTGGTTTCTGGCGAAGGACGGCGAGGAAATCGCCGGCCTGGCGCTCTGCCGCAAATGGGATGATGAAGACAAGCACGCCGGCTATGTCGCCACCCTGGCCGTGCGCCGCCCGTGGCGCAAACGCGGCCTCGGCCGTGCCCTGCTGCTGCATGCCTTCCGTGCCTTTCAGGCCCGCGGCCTGACCGCCGGCACCCTGCATGTGGATGCTGGCAGCCTGACCGGGGCGGTGCGTCTGTACGAAAACGCCGGCATGTCTGTGCACCGTCGGATAGACCGCTACGAAAAAGTGCTGCGCGACGGCGAAGAAATCTCCACCACCGCGCTGGACTGAACCAGTCTGCAAGACTCAAGGAGTGTGGCCCATGCCCATCCATGCCCTGTTATGGGACCTCGGCGGCGTCATCGCCCGCACCGAAGACCCGGCCCCGCGGGCCGCTCTGGCCGCCCGGCTGGGGTGCAATCTGGCCGACCTGAACACCGCCATCTTTGGCCCAGTCGGCCACAACCCGCTACAACTGGGCGAGGTCGATCTGGCCGGATACCATGCCCACATCGCGGCGGCGCTGGGCTGCCCGCTGGAGGCCGTGCCTGAAATACTGGCCGAGTTCTATGGCGGGGATGTGCTGGACTACGCCCTGGTGGAGGAACTGCGCCGCCTCAAGCGCAGCTACCGCCAGACACTGGTGAGCAACCACCTACCCGGCTTGCGAGAGCGGTTGGAGCACGAATGGCAGATTGACGACGCCTTTCATCACCTCCTGATTTCGCACGAAATCGGCCTGATGAAACCCGACCCGGCCTTTTACCGGTTGGCGCTGGAGACCACCGGCTGTACGGCCGAGGAAAGCGTGTTCATCGATGACCACGAACCGAATGTCGCCGCCGCCCGCGCCCTGGGCCTGCACGGCATCGTCTTCACCAGCCCGGAGCAGGCGCTGGCGGAGTTGCAGGCGCTGCTGGCACAGGCGACACACTGAACGAAATTAACCGATAAGATTAGATTTAGGAAAACATCATGTCAACTCTTAAGAAAATCCTTAAACATCCACTGGCTGTATGGCGCGACATCAACCCCTCGGCGCGCCTGTTCCTGATTTCCAACGGCCTGTTCGGGCTCTTTTGGAGCGGCTGGGCTTTGTTCTTCAACTTCTACATCCTCGGGCTGGGCTTTGACCGCCAGTTCCTGGGGCTGGTCTCCGGCATGCCATCATTCGCCATGCTGCTGTTTTGCCTGCCAATGGGCTGGGTCTCTGACCGCATCGGTCGGCGCCGGGCGCTGCTGATTGGCGTGAGCGTTCTGATTTTAGGGTTTGGCCTGATGGCTCTGACCAGCGACCCGAACCTGATTCTGCTGGGCGCCTTCGTGGGCGGCGTCGGTGATGCCCTGTTTGTCGTCAGTGTATCGCCCTTGCTGGCCGGGCTCACCAAACCCCAGAATCGCAGCATGGTCTTCAGCCTCAATATGGCCTCGATGACCTTTGCCAGCGTGTTCGGCAACTATCTGGCCGGGCAACTGCCGGGCTGGCTGGAAGCCGGTTTAGGCCTGGCGGCGGGTAGCGGCGATTCTTACCGGGCAGTAGTGGTCATCAGCACTGCGCTTTCGGTCGTGAGCATCCTGCCGCTATTCTGGATTGTGATGCCGCGGCGCGCCCCGGAGGAGGAGCCGACCCAAACCCAGCACCTGACCACTTCCGGAAAAATGCAAGATATTTTGCTAAATAAGTCGGTTTGGAAACTGGTTGTGCCAAATCTCATCATGGGTTTTGGCGCGGCGTTGCTCATCCCCTACCTCAACCTGTATCTGGTAGACCGTTTTGCGGTTACCGATGCCGGTCTGGGTACGATTTTTGGCGCCCTCTCGCTGGTGATTGCGCTCGGCGCGCTGGGCGGCCCGCGGCTGGAACGCCTGCTGAACTCGCGGGTGCGGGCGGTGGTCGCCAGTCAGGGCACCTCGATGCTGTTCATGCTGCTGCTATGGCTCTCGCCCAGCCTGCCGCTGGCGGTGCTGGGCCTGTGGCTGCGCGGCGCCATCATCAACATGGCCGCCCCGCTCTGGGATGCCTTCGTGATGGACCAGGTTTCGCCCAAAGCGCAGGGTACGGTCGCCAGTTTGCAAATGCTCACCTGGCAGGCGGGCTGGGCCATCGGGCCATACATCTCCGGCGTGGTGCAGGAACGCGCCGGGTTCAACCCGCTGTTCCTGACCACCACCGTGCTGTACATCATCGCCATCAGCCTGACCTGGTTCTGGTTCCGTGACCACGACTACCAACCCGCGACCCAAACCAGCCCCGTGGCGGCCGAAGCCGCCCTCGGCAAGTAACATGTACCGCGACGACCTGCGTGAACTACTGGTAGATGTGCGCGCCGCCGCCCGCCTCGGCGATGCCGAAAGCATTGGCATCGCCCTGGCCGGGCTGCTGGACTGGCCGGAAGTGGCCGGCAACCCGGATATGGAACTGGCTTTTGTCAGCCAGGTGCTGGCGCCGGTAGGCGCGGCCCTGGCCGCCCCCGGCGTGCCCACCAACCTGCTGCTGGGCATGGCCCAGGACTCACAGGCCGCCTTCCGCGCCCTGGCCGCCGCCGCCCTGTGTTCACGCGCCCTCGCCGAAGTCCAGGCCACACGCCGGGCGCTGAACGACCTCGCCAATGACCACCGCCCGGAAGTGCGCCAGGCGATTGCCATTGCCCTGCGCCCCCAACGGGCCGAACCCGCTACCCAGACCCTGCTGGCCGAGTGGGCCGCCAGTGACAAACCCAAATGGCAAGCGCTGGCCGCTGAAATTCTGGCCGGCTGAACCCAACCACCCATCGCTGGCTGCGGCTGGCGGAGACACTGACATGAACCCAAAGACCAACGAAACCCTGATAGAAGACCTCGGCGAGGGCCTGACTCTGCGCCACGCCACCCCGGCGGATGCTGAATCGCTGGCCGATTTCAACAGCCGCGTCCATTCCGATGACGGCTGGGACCAACCCGAAGCTTTTCTCTACCACTGGACGCACGACTCACTGACCAAACCGCACCCAACCCTTAAACCCTCCGACTTTCTGATTGTGGAAGATAGGGTTAAGGGCCGGATTGCCTCGACCATGAACCTCATTCCGCAGACCTGGGCCTACAGCGGCGTGGAATTTGGCGTGGGGCGGCCGGAACTGGTGGCCACCCACCCGGACTACCGCCAGCGCGGCCTGATTCGCAAACAGTTTGACCTCGTCCACCGCTGGAGCGCCGAGCGCGGCCACCTGGTACAGGCCATCACCGGTATCCCCTGGTACTACCGCCAGTTTGGCTATGAAATGACCGTAGAACTTTCCGGCGGGCGGCGTTGCTACACGCCTCTGATTCCCAAACTCAAAGAAGGCGAGCAAGAAGCCTACCGCCTGCGCCGTGCCACCACCGCCGACATCCCCTTCATGAAAAGGCTGGATGACGCCAGCGCCCGCCGCAACCTGCTTTTCTGCGTGCGCGATGAAGCCCTCTGGCAACTCGAACTCACTGGCCGTTCCGAAGGCGCCGCCCTGCACTTTGAAATCATCGAAAACGCCGCCGGTGAAGCGGTGGGGTTTGTGCGCTGGCCAAACATGCTCTGGGGCGCGGCCCTGCCCGTCTGGGGTTTTGAAGTCGCCCCCGGCCACAACTGGCAAGCCATCTCCAACAGCGTGTTGCGCGGGTTGGCCCCGCTGGGCGAAGCGCTGCTAAAAGAAAAGAGCCCGGAACGCAGTCTGGAACAGATTTATTTTGTACTCGGCAGCCAGCACCCGGTCTATGAAGTCATTCCCCACCGCCTGCAAGAGTCCACCGAACCCTATGCCTGGTACCTGCGCGTTCCGGACCTGCCGGCCTTCCTGAGTCACATCGCCCCGGCCCTGGAAGCACGCCTGGCGACCTCCCTGCTGCCCGGCTACACCGGCGACTTAATGCTCAACTTTTACCGCAGCGGTGTACGCCTGGATTTTCAGGCGGGCAAACTGGCGGGCGTGGACACCTGGAAACCGACCACCGAACATGAAGGTCATGTCGCCTTCCCCGACCGCACCTTTGTTCAAATGCTCTTCGGCTACCGCAGTCTGGATGAACTGGAAGCCGCCTTCCCCGACTGCTGGGTAGACCGTGACAATCCAGATAAGGGCGTGCTGGCCCGCGTCCTGTTCCCCAAACAGCCTTCCTCCATCTGGGGCGTACAGTAGGTTCAGCCGGCGCGCCTCGCCACCCTCACCAATCCCATGCCCAAAAACCCTCTTCAAATTCTCACGCCGGTCCTGCGCTGGTTCCTTGGCACGATGATCCTCGCCAACACCGCCGGCACGATGCTCCTGCCACTGATGGCGGTCTACCTCGCCCGCGACCTGGGCGCCAGCGTGGCGCAGGTTGGCCTGACTTTCACCCTGGCGGCTCTGGTCCCGTTGGCCCTGCAAATTCTGGGCGGCTGGCTCTCGGATAGCATTGGCCGCCTGAAAGCGATTGCCATTGGCGCCGCGATTGCCACGCTGGGGTACATCCTGCTGCTGTTTGCCGATTCGTGGCAGATGGCGGCCTTCGCCCTGATGCTGGAATATGTCTCCGGCGCCTTCGTAGGCCCCTCCTTTGGGGCTTTCATTGCTGACCAGTCCACTGAAGCGACGCGTGGCCGGGTGTTTGGGCTGATGCACACCCTGTTCGCGGTGGTTGGGGTGATTGGCCCGCCGCTGGGCGGCTGGGTGGCGGATGTTTACGGTTTTCCGCTGCTCATCCGGCTGGCCTTTCTGCTCTACGGCTCGGCCGCAGTCTTGCGCATCTGGATGGCGCTCACGTCGCGCTTTCGCCAGCAAAGCGCACTGCCCTCGGAGGAACGCCCCTCGCTGGCCTCGCTGCGCGCCAGCCTCGGCAGCCTGTTGGCGCTGCTGGTAGGCGGCGGGGTCTTTACCTGGTTGATTCTGACCGATGGGGTGCGCGATATCGCCTTCCGTATGTCCTTTGAATTCCAGTCGCTGTATTTCAATGAAATCGCCGGGTTGAGTTTGCTTCAGGTGGGTTGGCTGGGCAGCATCATCAGCCTGGCGCGCATGCTGGTCATGACCCCGGCCGGCGCGCTTTCGGACCGCATCGGCGAGCGCCGCACCATCATGCTCGGGTTTGGGCTGCAAGCCGCCGGGATGGGCCTCTTCCTGCTGGCGGGCAACTTCGTGACCTTCGCCCTGGCCTGGGTGGTGCTGGGCGTGGGTTTTGGGATTGCCGACCCGGCCTTTGATGCCCTATTCTCCAAAGCGGTACCGGCCGAACGGCGCGGGGTGGCCTTCGGGTTGTTTGGTACCAGCCTCGGGCTGGTCAGCCTGCCCGCCCCGTATATCGGGGCGCGCCTGTGGGAAACCTTCTCGCCGCGCCTGCCGTTTATCCTGACCACGATTGCAGCCGCCATTTCAATTCTGCCGGTCTACCTGAAATTGCGCCTGCCGGAAAATCCACAACCGGAAGCCGCAGAGCCAGCGGTCGCCGCCGCTCAATGAAGAAACACGAGGGTGAGCGTGATACCATTTCGGCATGCTCACTCTCGGAATCATCGCTGACACCCACATCCCGGACCGGGCGCGCCGCCTGCACCCCCAAACGCTGGAATTCTTTGAGCAGGCGGGGGTAAGTGAAATCCTGCATGCCGGCGATATTTGCGTGCCGCGCGTGCTGGCTGAACTGGGCAAAATCGCGCCGGTGACGGCGGTGCGCGGCAACCGCGACTGGTTCCGCCAGCCGCGCCTGCCCCTGCACCGAACACTTGCATACGAGGGCGTAACCATCGGCCTCACGCACGGGCATCTCTCATGGCGCGGGTATTTGAGTGACAAATGGCGCTACCTGACGCGCGGCCCGCAGACCTACCGAGCCTTTGCGGAAAAGGCGCTCTCGGTTTTTCCAGCGGACATTGATGTAGTTATCTTCGGGCATAATCATGCCCCCTACAACAAACGGCACGGCCAGACGCTGGTCTTCAACCCCGGCTCGGCCACCGTGCCCAACCCGCTGGAACGCGGCCTGCGCCCCAGCGTAGGCCTGCTGAAAATTGAAGGCGCGCAGGTCGTTGCCGATATCTGCTTTCTGGATTAATCGCCCACCAGCGTGCGCTCAAAGAACTCCAGCGTGCGCTGCATCAGCAAGAACTCATCCCACCCGAACAGGTTGTGGCCCTCGTCTTCGTAATAAAAACATTCGACTACTTTACCCAGCCCGCCCAGCAGGCCGCATAATTCCTGTGACCATTCCACCGGCACGATGTCATCCGCATCGCCATGATGAATGCTGACCGGCACGGCAACCCGGTCGTAAAAGTTTAGCGGCGAGATGGCCGCCAGGGGCGCATCGGCAAAGGCGGCACGTTCTTCCAGGCCGCGCTGCTGCTCCGAGAGGTTGAAGTAGATGTGGTCGAAATTGCGCTGTTCGTCGCCGGACATGGCGGCGTAAATCACAGCCGCATCCACCGCCGCGCCCAGAGTGAGCGCTCGCAGGGCGACCCCACCGCCCATGCTGTGGCCCCACAGGCCAATGCGCGCCCCATCTGCCTCGGCCAGCAGGCCGGGCTGACCGCTGCTGGCGCGCACGATTTCCACCAGATTCAGGGTGTCAATCGCAAAGCCGACTCGAAACAAATTCGGGCCAGAATCGGAAGGCGGGTAATTGCGGAAATTGGGGTGCAGCACGAGGTATCCGGCCTCAGCCAGCCGGTCGGCATAGATGCGGGTGTAAGCCACGGTTTCATACTCGGCCGGGTCAATGTACCCATGCAGCAGGATGACCACGGGAAACGGACCGCGCCCGTGGGGGATATTGGCAAACCCATAAATCGTCAGGCCATCGCTAGGGTAGGTGAACAGGCGGCGGCTGAACAGACGGGTGCGCTCCAGTTCGCCCAAATCCCGCACTTCGCCACCGCCATAGGCCCGCGCCGCCAGCGCCTCAATCGTCAGGTCGGTATAGATCACGTTGGGCGGCACATCCAAAGCGGGCGCGCTGGCGGTTGGCGAGGCTTCCGGTTGCAACACCTGTGGGGCGGGCAACACCGAGGGTGGCGCGGTTGGCAGCGGAGCCGGAGCAGTAAGCGGCAGATTGCAGGCCGCCAGCGCCAACAGCAACAGGGCCGAGCCGTGCTTTCGATTCATCACAGGTCTGATTATATCCACCCGCCCAGCAGCGGCGCGGCTATAATAACCCCACCCTGCGCCCGAGGAGCGAGAGCCATGTCTAAACCCCGTGTAAAACTCATCATTAATCCCAATGCCGATATGGGCAATGCCTGGCGCTATGCCGCCAACCTGAAACACATTGCCGACCAGCACGCCGAAGTGGACTGGGCTGGCACGGTCTACCCCACCCACGCCACCGAGCTGGCCCGCAAAGCTGCCGAAGATGGTTATGACATCGTTGTCGCTCTGGGCGGCGATGGCACGGTGCATGAGGTCATCAACGGCCTGATGCAAGCCAAAGTAAGCAAACGCCCGGTACTGGGCGTGGTACCGTTTGGCTCCGGCAATGACTTTGCCCATAATGTGGGCGTACCGGCGGATGCCGAAGCCGCCCTGGCGGCCGTATTTACCGGCGCGCCCAAAGCGATTGACCTGGCGTCCATCAGCGATAACCTCGGCCGCACCGAGTACTGGAACAACACCCTCAATATGGGGTTTGGCGGGGCGGTTACCATCCATTCGCACAAAATGCCGCTGTTGCGAGGCTTCGTCATGTATCTG
Organism: Anaerolineales bacterium; assembly: GCA_024710875.1. GTDB lineage: Bacteria > Chloroflexota > Anaerolineae > Anaerolineales > UBA11579 > SCUK01. Next base: position 10,838 of record JANJTX010000151.1, read on the forward strand.
GCAGCCGTACTGCAAACCATCTTCATGTCTTACATCACCCTGGATACGGAAATCACCGCTGACGGCCAGACCTGGCAGGACCGCCTGATGATGATTGCGGTCAACAACGGCCCGCGCGAAGGCGGCGGTTTTGTGACCGGCCCGGAAGCCCGGCTGGACGACGGCATTCTCAATCTCTCGACTGTGCAGCGCGTCTCGCGCGGCCTGATGCTGGTGATGCTGCCCTTCTTTATGCAAGGCACCCAGAGCCGCTTCAAGCAGGTCAAGTTCTTCACCTTCAAAAAGCTGGCAATCAAGACCCAGCAGGACCTCGTCATCCACACCGATGGCGAAGTGTTCGCCGGGTTCAACAGTGGCGTGCGCCAGCTAACGATTGAGCTGCTGCCGTCGGCCCTGCAAGTGATGACACCCAAAGGCAAGTAGGGCGGTATACAGGTATACAGGAGCATAAATCCCAACTTCTCCCAAAGCCTTCCCCCTTGTTTACTTGTTTACCCCCTTCTAACCCATGCCCACTCTGCTCCAATCCCTGCAAGACCACGACCTCGGGCATCTGCGCCTTGTGGCCGAAGCCTGGGGGCTGGAACTAGATTTGCCGGATGCCCGCGCTGGCCGTAAGCTGCTCGCCAAAGCGCTGCTGAAAGCCGGGCGGCCGGAAGACCAGTTTGAACTGCTGCCGAAAGATGCCCGCGAGGCCGTACTGGCCCTGCAAGCCGCTGGTGGGCGGCTGCCCTGGCCGGAGTTTGCCCGCCAATGGGGCGAGCCGCGCCCGCTCGGCCCCGGCCGGCGCGACCGCGAGCGGCCTGACCGCCACCCGGCCAACCCGGCCGAACGCCTGTGGTACTGCGCCTTGCTGGGGCACGCTTTTTTTGATACCGTGAATGGGCCGCAGGAATTTGCTTATCTGCCCACGGACCTGGCCGTCCACCTGCCGCAACCGCCACCATCCGCCCGGTTACCGCTGGGCCGCCCCGCCACTCCCGCTGAACGCAAACGCCCCCGCCCGACCAGCACAGCCCTGCTGGACCACGCCACCACCTTTCTTGCGGCTCGCCGCGCCGGCCTGCCGCTGCCCCCCGAAGCGGAAGACTGGGGCCTGCACGTGCCCTGGCTGGAAGCCCTGCTGACCGCCGCCGGCCTGCTGGATAAAAACGGCCAGCCCCAGGCCGAGAATGTACGGGCATTTCTGGAAGCGCCGCGCGGTGCGGCCCTGGCCCAACTGGTAGGGGTCTGGCTCGCCAGCCCGCGTCTCAACGACTTGCGCCTGATTCCCCACCTGCGCGCCCACGGCCGCTGGCAAAACGACCCGCTGAAAACCCGAACAGCTGTCCTTGGCCTGCTGCCCCCCGCCGAGCCAGCGACCTGGTGGGCATTGCCAGCCATTATTGCAGATATCAAAGCACATCAACATGATTTTCAACGCGCCGGGGGCGAGTACACCGCCTGGTACATTCAGGACACCCGCACCGGCGATTATCTGCGCGGTGAAGAATACTGGGACAACGTAGAGGGTGCGCTGCTCACCTTCCTCATCACCGGCCCGCTGCACTGGCTGGGCCTGCTGGACCTCGCCGCCCCGGAAGCGGATGCGCCGGTATTGGCCTTTCGCTATTCGGCCCTGGCGCCGGCGCTGCTGGCCGGCAAAGCGCCAAAGAGCCTGCCCCCCGAAAAGGAACGCCTGCGGGTCGATTCGGCCTTGCGAGTGCTGGCACCGCCCAACACACCGCGGGCCGCCCGCTACCTCATCGCCCGGTTTTGTGAGTGGGAGGGGCTGCAAAAAGATTCCTACCGCTATCGCATCACCGCCGCCAGTCTGGGGCGTGCCCAATCGCAGGGCCTCGCCAGTGCGCAACTGCTGGCGCTGCTCAAGAAACATGCCGCCCCGCCCCTGCCGCCCAACCTCGCCCCGGCCCTCGCGGGCTGGGAAGAACACGGCCCGCAGGCTCACCTGGAAAGCGTGGTTGTCTTGCGCGTCAATCACCCGGACCTGTTGGCGCAAGTTCGCGCCAGCCGCGCCGCCCGCTTTCTGGGTGCGCCGTTAAGCCCCACCAGCATCACGATTCAGCCCGGCGCCCGTCAGAAAGTGCTTGAAATTCTGGCTGAACTGGGCATCCTTGGTCAGTTGGATGAACCGGAGCCGTAAATACAGTAATTAATAACGAGTGAATGAGTGATGAGTTGCAGGGAAATGGCCGCGATCCCTCACTGTGCTCGGGATGACAAAGTCTTGCCGGGTGATGTTTGCCTCTGAATAACAGTTAATGACCACTTACTCGTTACCTATTACCAGTTAGCCTCTTTTCCCTTACAATCTTCGCTTATGCAAGCTCTGCGCGACCGTCTCAACGCCTCCTGGCCGTGGCTGCTCGGCCTGTACACTTTCGCCAGCCTGGTGGAGACCATCTTCTACAGCCAGTTGCTGGCCTTCACCCCGTTGTACCTGCCGCGCCTGGGCGTGGCGGAAAGCGATATCCCGTATTATGTCGGGTTGATTACCGCCCTCGCCAATGCTCTCGGCATTCCGCTCCTGCCGTTCTGGGGCGCGCTGGCCGACCGCTACTCGCGCAAACCCATCATTATCCGCTCGTTCGTCGTGCTGTTGCTGGCCGGGCTGCTGGCCCTGCTGGCGCGTAACATCTGGGTCTTTGTAGTGGCGCGCGCCATCACCTCCTTCGCCCTCGGTAACAGCGGCCTGATGATGACGACCCTGACGGAACGCCTGCCGCGCCACCGCCTGGGCCTGGGCTTCTCGATCATGAACAGCGCCGCGCCGATCGGGGCTTTTCTCGGCCCGCTCATCGGCGGCCCGATTGTGGATGCCTATGGCTTCCCGACCTTGCTGGTCTTCAATACGTCTCTGGTGCTGCTGGTGGTGCTGGGCCTGGCTTTCGGCTACCGGGATGCCTTCAAGGGTCGCAACACCGGGCCGCTGGCCCGCATGGCGCTTGAATCGTTTCGCATCCTGTGGGACTCGCGCCGCCTGCGCTGGCTGTTTCCGGCGCTGTTTTTCGTCTTTGGCGGCTGGATGCTGTCCTTCACTTATGTGCCGCTGGCGGTGGCCGAGCTCTATAGCGGCCCGGAGCCCGGCCGGGCGATTGGCCTGGTGCTGGGGGCCAGCGGGGTCGCGACTCTGATATTAAGCCCGCTGCTGGGCGCGCTGGCGGACCGCTTCGGCCAATGGCGGGTGCTGTTCCTCGGCGGGCTGGCTACGCTGGTGCTATGGCCGGTGCCCGCCTACATGCCGGAGATCGTCTCGTTTGGGGTGGTGTGGGCAATACTCAATGGCGTGGTGTCAGCCATTTTTGCGCTCTCGTTCAGCGTGCTGGCCGGTTCCACGACCGACTCGGTGCGCGGCCGGGTGATGTCCTTCGCCTATCTGCCCGCCAATATCGGCTTCACCATGGGCGCGGCGCTCGGCACGCAAATTACTCAAACCAGCGTGTTCAATGTCTTTCCGGCTTCAGCGGGCATGACCGCCATCGGCCTGCTGCTGCTGTGGGTCGCATCCCGCCAGCCGGTGCCAGCCGACGCGCCGCCAACCTAGCCGCCGGCCGTCAGGCGCGCTTCTTCTTCGGCTGCAAAGGCCACGGCTTCATCCACTCGCACCCGCGTCAGCGCCCACGCCCCCAGCGCCAGATAGACCAGCACCACCCCAAAACCGGCCTGGCTGCGGCCGCTGGCCTGTGCCACCAGCCCGAACAAGGCCGGGCCGACAATGCCGGCGAACTTAATTAACACGCTGACAAAACCAAAGAACTCGCCGCTTTTTTGTTTGGGAATCATGCGCGCCCCCAGCGAGCGCGTCATCGCCTGCGTGCCGCCCTGGGCGGTGGCCAACCCCAGCCCCAACAACATGAAGTGGATATCCGAGCGCATCAGGGCCGCCCCCAGCGTTACAGCCGCATACACCCCCAGACCCAGCAAAATCACGCGCTGCGCGCCGATTTTGCCCGCCAGCCGCCCAAACAAAAACGAAAATGGAATCGCTACAAATTGAATCGCGAGAATGGTGCCGATTAAGGTCGTCTGCTGGATGCCGATTTCCGCCCCCACGATGGCGGCCATCTTGGTGATGGTGCCAATCGCATCCGTGTACAACCACAAGGCGAGCAGAAAAATCAGCACCTGGCGGTAGCGCCGCAGGTCATGGAAGGTCGCGCCCAGCCGCGCCAGCGCCAGCCGGAAAGCCGATTGGCCGCGCTCGGCGGCCGTGGCCTGGGCTGGCGACTCGGGCACATACACCCACAGCGGAATCAGAAACGCCGCCCACCACACTGCCACCAGCAAAAAGGCCAGCCGCATCACTTCGGGGTGGCGCTCCGGTGGGGAAAACGCCAGTAGGGCCACATCCACGGCCAGCAGCAGGCCGCCGCCCAGATAGCCCAGCGCAAACCCGCGCGCTGACACCCGGTCGAGTTCATGGGTTTTGGCGATGTGGGGCAGCAGAGAATCATAGAAGACATTGGCGGCCGAGAAACCGACATTGCCGAGGATGAAGAACAGCGAGGCCAGCAGCCATTGACCCTGCCCGGCGAAATACAACAGGCCGCTGCCCGTAATCCCCAGCAGGGCGAAACGCAGGAGGTAACGCTTCTTGCTGCCGCGCAGGTCGGCCATCGCCCCCAGCACCGGCCCCAGCACCGCCGCAATCAGCAACGCAATCGAGTTGGTGTAGCCCCAATACGCAATGGCCTGCCCGGGCGGCAAACCGGCTCCGGCCACGCTCTGGTAATACACCGGCAGCAGGGCCGCCAGAATGACGGTAGCAAAGGCCGAGTTGGCCCAGTCGTACATGGCCCAGGCATTCAGCACCCGGCCGCGTATCTTGGAGATATCCATTACCGGCTATAACCCCGCTGGCGTCTGAATGTCACGCCGCTTCCGGGGCGGCTGCCGCCAGGCGCGCTTTGGCCCGGCCATGCAGAGTCAGATAGCCCGCCATCGCAATGGCGCAGAACAGCATGCCCCACAGCCACAGGCTGTTCGGGTTGTAATTATCCAGCACCAGCCCGGCCAGAATTGGCCCAACCGCCCAGGGAATCGTCCAGGCCAGCGCAAAGACTGCCATGTAGCGGCCGCGCATATCTTCGGGGGCCAGTTGGGCCGCCAGCGATTGGGCTACTGGAATGACAATCATTTCGCCGATGGTAATGAAAACCATGGCCAGAATGAACAGGGGCAGGCCATAGACAAACGCGTACATGCCGAACCCCACCAGATAGAACAGACCGCCGAGGACCATCAGCAACAGGGGCGGCCGGGTTTTCAGGCGGCGCGTCAGCCAGAATTGCAGCAACACGACCATGGCGGCGTTGATGCTCAAAATGAGACCGTAGTCGGTGGGCGGCGCGCCACGCGCATCCCGCAGGAAAACCGGCAAAGAGGAATTCATCTGGATATAAACGGTGTTGAGAAAGGTGGAGGCAACCAGGAAACCGATGAAGGCCGTATCGCGCAGCACCACGCCATAACCGGCCAGCGTACGCCCAAAGGGTTCATGCTCATGGCCAGGGGCGGCGGCCGGTTTGGTTTCAGCCAGGGCGAAGAAAATAATGATGGCAGTGATGATGCTGGTTACCGCATCTGACCAGAAGAGCCAGAGGTAAGAACGGGTGGCCATAAGGCCGCCAATCAGTGGGCCAATCATCACCGCCAGATTGACCACTACCCGCCAGATGCCATAGCCCTCGGTACGCTGTTCTTCCGGAAGCAGGTCGGCCACCATGGCCTGCTGGGCGGGGCCGGCCATATCCGACAGTACGCCGACCACCCCCGCCACGATGTAGAACACCGCCAGGCTGTCCACATACGCCATGACCACGCTGCTGGAGGCGCTGACCACCAGCCCGAAAATGACCAGCACCTTGCGCCCGAAGCGGTCTGCCAGGGCGCCGCCCACAAAACCGCCCACCTGGCTGGAGAGGGCAAAGATAGCAAACAACCCGCCGACGACCGTCATCCCGACATCAAACCGGGCAGAAACATACAGGGCAAAGAACGGAAAAAGTATCGCCCCACCGAGGCGGTCAATGAAAGAAGACCCCATCAATATCCAGAAGGGGCGCGGAAAACGGCGGAAGGTTTCAGATGCAGCGGTCAGCATGGCAGGTTCTCCTCACGGCCGATATTGTACATTAGTTCTATAAATCCGGGCAGTCTGTCTTTTTGCCACCAATGGCTTTTGTGGTAGCATGCCGCCATGAAAACGACCTTAAAATTGACCCTGCTTCTCTCGGCCGCCCTGCTGCTGGCCTGCCAGACCGTCACGGGTTTGCTTTCTCCGTCCACCGCCACGCCGCTGCCTGCCAGCGCGACCACCGTCTCCCCGCTGGCCCCCACCGCGGCCAGCCCGGCCGGCACGCCAGAAGCAGAAACCTTCAGCCTGCCCCAGCATCAGCAGCAGGAAATCCTAGATGCGCTCTGGCAAATCATCGCCACCGAATACCTGTACCCGGATCTGAACGGGCTGGATTGGGATGAAATCCATGCCGAATACAGCGACAAGATTGCGGCTGGCCTTAGCGACCAGGAATTTTATTTCGCCATGGATGAGATGATTTTCCGGCTGGGCGATGACCACTCTGCCTTTCTCAGCCCGGCACAGGTCGCCGAAGAAGAGGCTGTGTATGCCGGCAACCTGGATTACGTCGGTATTGGCGTTTATCTGGGCGGCGTGCCGGAACGTGAGCGGGCCGTGATTTATATGATCATCCCCGGTGGCTCAGCCGAGGCGGCCGGTCTGCAGGCCCGCGACAGCATCCTGACGGTGGACGGCCAACCGGTACTGGATGAGTTCGGCTACCCCACCGATACCATTCGCGGGCCGGAGGGCACCCCGGTGGTGCTGGAAGTACAAACCCCCGGCGAAGCCCCGCGCACGCTTACCCTGACCCGCACCCGCATCACCGGCACGCTGCCGGTGCCATATAACCTACTCACCACCCCGGCCGGGCAGCGCATCGGCTACATCTTTATCCCGACCTTTGCAGACAGCAACGTGGATGGGCTGGTGCGGGACGCGCTGGAAAACCTCACCGCCAGCGGGCCGCTGGACGGCCTGATTCTGGACAACCGCCTCAACGATGGCGGCTTTGAAAGCGAACTGCGCGGCACCCTGCGCCTGTTTACGGATGGCGTGGTGGGTTATTTTGTCAACCGCGACGGGCGCGAGCCCCTGCGGGTGAGCGGGCTGGATATCAATGGCTCGCAAACCGTACCGCTGGTGGTGCTGGTGGGCGAGAACACCTACTCTTATGGAGAGGTCTTCTCCGGCGTGCTGGGCGACCAGAACCGCGCCACCCTGATTGGCGAAACGACCCTCGGCAATGTGGAAACGCTGTGGAGTTATGACTTTTCAGACGGTTCACGCGCCTGGCTGGCGCATGACACCTTTGCCCCGGCCAATAACCCGGAAATCGATTGGGAGGAAACCGGTATCGTGGTGGATATCCTCGCCCCAGCCGACTGGGACCTGACCACCCAGGCCGATGACCCCGCCATCCTGGCCGCCCTGAAATTTTTTGACGAGTAGCGCGACCATAGAAGCTGTCTAGAAAGATCACACGCTTTCTACAATTTTTACACCTTTAGTTGCGCAGTTTGAGTGAAATTTTCGCGTAGGGGCGACCTGCAGGTCGCCCCTACCAATCGCTATTCAAAGACTTGCTAAACAGTTCCTACTTCAAATACAGCCCTCGCTGCTGGATGACCGCCAGTACCGCTGGCGGCAGGTAATAGCGGTGCGGGCGACCCTCAGCAATGCGCCGCCGAATCTGGCGCGAGGAGATTTCCAGTAACGGGGCGCGGATGAACTGCACCCGGGCGCTTACCCCCGGCAGTTTGGCCTCCAGGGTCGGCAGGTCAAAACGCTGGTAGGGCCGCCGCATCACCCCCAGAATGTCGCAGCCTTGCACAAAGTCCTGCGCCCGCCGCCAGCCGGGCAGGTCACGCAACGAATCGCCACCCATCAGAAAAGCCAGCGTGCTATCCGGGTATTGCTGGCGCACCAGTTGGACCGTATCGGCGCTGTAATGCGGGCCGGGGCGGTCAATTTCAATCGTGGAGAGTTCAAACAGCGGGTTATCGGCAATGGCGGCCTGCAGCATTTCAAGGCGCGCCACCAGCGGCGTCATCGGCCGACCGGATTTGTGTGGCGGTTGAGGCGTGAGTACCCACAGCAGACGGTCGAGCGCCAGCTGGCTGCGGGCTTCGGCTGCCAGAATCAGATGCCCCTGATGGGGTGGGTCAAACGTGCCGCCAAAAACGCCGATACGCATCTGCTCGCTCACATTACCAATTACAAGTTACCGGTTACCGACCAATTCTAATCTTCCCATTCCAGTTCAAAATCACCAATCACCACCGTATCGCCCTGCTTGATGCCGGCTTCGCGCAAGGCTTCGTCGATGCCGAGGCTTTCCAGAATGCGCTGGAAGCGGCGGGCGGACTGGTCGTGCTCCCAGTAGGTCATGCTGGCAGCGCGTTCAATCGCCGTGCCGACCACCTGCCAGTAGCCTTCCACGGTGCGTTTGATTTCAAACTGATTTGGGTCTTCCTGTGGGCGGTAAACCGGCAGGGCCGCCACCGATGGCGGGGCGGGCGCTTCGGCCAGCAAGCTGTGAGCGCGGTAGAGCAGGGCGCGTACACCCTCCCCCGTGACGGCCGAAACCAGAAACGGTTGCAGGCCGCGCTGCTCAAAGGCCTGCTTCAGTTCCGGCCAGCGCGCCTTCACATCCGGCAAATCGGCTTTGTTGACTGCCACCAGTTGCGGTTTGCTACCCAGGGTTTCATCAAACAGGGCCAGTTCGCTGTTAATCTGGCTGTAATCGGCCAGCGGGTCCTCGTTACTGCCATCCAGCATATGAATCAGCACGCGGGTGCGCTGAATATGGCGCAGGAAGTCATGCCCCAGTCCCACGCCCATGTGGGCACCTTCAATCAGCCCGGGAATATCAGCCAGCACGAGGTCGTTGCTTTCATCCAGCAAGGCCACACCGAGGTTGGGCGTGAGAGTGGTAAACGGGTAGTCGGCGATTTTCGGTTTGGCGTTGGTGCTGGCCGCCAGCAGGGTGGACTTGCCCGCATTGGGCAAACCGACAATGCCGACATCCGCAATCAGTTTCAGTTCCAGTTTGAGCTGCCGTTCTACGGCCGGCTCGCCCTTGGTGGCGATGCGCGGGGTCTGGTTGCGCGAGGTGGCGTAATGCTGGTTGCCGCGCCCGCCCTTGCCGCCTTTGGCAACCACCAGTTGCTGGCCGTCTTCGGTCAAGTCGCCAATGGGTTCACCTGTCAGGGCATCATAGACAATCGTGCCAGTCGGGACGGGCAGAATCAGGTCACCGCCCGCCCGGCCGGAGCGCTGGCTGGGGCCGCCGGGGCGGCCATCATCGGCGGCGTGGCGCTTCTTACGGTGGTAGGCATTCAGGCTGGTCAGCCCGGCGCGCGCTTCCAGTATTACATCGCCGCCGCGACCGCCATCGCCGCCATCCGGGCCACCGCGCGGCACAAACTTTTCACGCCGGAAATGCACCATGCCATTCCCGCCCTTGCCGGATTGTACTGTAATGGTCGTCTCGTCAATAAACATATTCAACACTACGCTCTCTAATTAAAAACACGAAAGCCAATTATATCATCCAGCGGTTGCACCTAAATTGTACAATTCTTGTGTGGAAAAGCACTATTAATGGTAAACTTAGCCGGTTATTTGTACGAAATAATACAAACGGAGAGTTCCCGTAATGGCGCAAAAAAATATCCCGGATATTGTCATTGGCCGACTGCCAATTTATCTTCGCTCGCTGCAACGTATGGAAGACGAGGGTCGGCAGGTCACTTCATCCCAGGAGTTGGGCGAACGGCTGGGCATTTCGGCGGCCCAGATTCGCAAAGACCTTTCCCAGTTTGGCGAATTCGGCAAACAGGGCACCGGCTACAACATTGAGTTCCTGTCCAAAAAAATCCGCGACATCCTGAATGTCGAGCGAGTGTGGGAGGTGGCGCTGGTGGGCGCTGGAGACATCGGCTCGGCCCTCGCCCGCTACAACGGCTTCAACCAGCGCGGCTTTCTAATTAAACTCATCTTTGACAACGACCCGCGCAAGATCGGCTCGCGGATCGGCGAATTCACCATCCTGGATGCCACCCGCATGGCGGCTGAAATCCAGCGCGCCGGGGTACAGGTGGCGATGGTTTCCGTGCCAGCCGCCCATGCCCAAGGCGTAGCCGACCAGTTGGTAGAAGCGGGCATCAAGGCCATCCTGAACTATGCGCCGGTTAATCTCAATGTGCCGGCCGGGGTGCGCGTCCAGCACATTGACCCGGTCGTGCATCTGCAACGCATGACCTATTATCTGGATTGAGTCCAGTACATCAAAAAAACGCCCTGCCTTTTTGAACCGGCAGGGCGTTTTTATATCCCTTTGATGAGGCGGGGCTGGCTTAGAACTGGGGCAGGTTGCGCTGCAAGAGCTTATAGAGGTCCTGGGCGCGGCAGGCGCCCTCGGCCACGCAGGTCAGCGGGTTATCCACCAGGTAGGTAGGTACGCCCAGTTTCTGGGTCATCAATTTTTCCATGCCGCGCAGCAATGCGCCGCCACCGCACAGGGCAATGCCGCGGTCAATGATGTCGCTGGCCAGTTCCGGGGGCGTTTTTTCCAGCACCCGGCGCACGGTTTCAAAGATCTGGTCGAGGGTGTCTTCCACGGCTTCTACAATCTCGCCGGTAGTTAGCGTGAGGGGTTTGGGCAGGCCGCTCACCTGATCCTGGCCCTGAATGTCAATGCTCAATTCCTGGTCCTGCGGTACGGCGGCCCCGATGCGGATTTTCACCTGTTCAGCCGTGGGCAGGCCGATAATCAGCCCGTATTTGCGACGCACATAGGTCACAATCGCTTCGTCCAAATCCAGCCCACCGAGGCGCAGGGTTTCAGCAGAGACGATGTCATGCATGGCGATGACCGCCGCTTGCGAGCAGCCGCCGCCCAGTAGCACAATCATGTTGCCCGAGGGGGTGCCAATCGGCAAGTCCACGCCGAGGGCCGCGGCCAGGGGTTGAGGGATTAACTGGGCATCACCCACATCCAGGGCGGCTTCATGCACCGCCCGCCGCTCAACGCTGGTGATGCCGTACGGGTGGGTGATCATTATTTTGGGACGCAGTTTAATGAAGCCAAACCCGCCGCCAATCCGTTCCAGCAACTGGCTGAGCAAAATCTGGGTGTACTCGTAGTAGGCTACTACGCCATGCCGCAAGACTCGCGTTACCTGGATATGGTCTTCGTCCACCCGGCCAAGCATGTTCTGGGCGGCGCGGCCAATTTCCACCATTTTTTGGGCTTCGAGGTCTACCGCCACAATGCTGGGTTCTTCGAGGATGACTGCGCCTGCTTCGGCAATGCGCGTGAACATCGTCCCCAGATCAATCCCCAGCTCTTTTGAAAAAATACCCATAGGGGTTTAGCGGGATTCGCCCGAATCCTCGCTGCGACTGCTCATCCGGCTGCGGCCGGAACGGAAACGCTGGACGACATCCAACCGCAGGTTGGAGCGCCGCAGGGCGGCTTCCATCGCCAGATAGGTATCCAGGTCGCCGCCAGTTTTGGCGTCCGTCAGCATTTCCTGGGCGCGCTTGCGGGCTTCTTCGGCCCGCCCAATGTCAATTTCATCCACGCTTTCAGCGGCATCTGCCAGAATGGTTACGATGTCCGGCTGTACTTCCACCAGGCCACCGGTAACCGTAAAGACTTCTTCTTCGGCGCCTTTACGTACCCGGATGACACCCAAACCAAGGGTAGCCAGCACCGGGGCATGGCGCGGCAGGATGCCCATCTCGCCCGACGAGCCGGGGACGACCACCATATCGACATCTTCTTCGTAGACCAGCCGGTCCTGCGAGACGATTTCACAGCGGATTGTCACAGCCTACCTCCTGGGACCTGATTAGCCCTGAGCCTGGTTGTGCTTTTCGACGACATCCTCAATCGAACCGGCGAACATGAAGGACGATTCGGAAATCTGGTCGTGCTTGCCATCCAGAATTTCGCGGAAGCCGCGCACCGTGTCCTTGAGCGGCACATACTTGCCCGCCAGACCGGTGAACTGCTCAGCGACCATGAACGGCTGCGAGAAGAAGCGCTCAATCTTGCGCGCCCGCGAAACCGTGAGCTTGTCGTCTTCGCTCAATTCGTCAATACCAAGAATGGCGATGATGTCCTGCAAGTCCTTGTAGCGCTGGAGCACCTGCTGCACGTCGCGGGTGGTGCGGTAATGCTCTTCGCCCACGATGTTGGGGTCCAGAATACGGGAGGTGGAAGACAGCGGGTCCACGGCCGGGTAAATGCCTTTGTCCGCAATCGAGCGTTCGAGAGCGATGGTGGCGTCCAAGTGGGTGAAAGTCGCCACCGGGGCCGGGTCGGAGTAGTCGTCGGCCGGCACATACACCGCCTGCATGGAGGTGATGGAGCCGGTCTTGGTGGAGGTGATGCGCTCCTGAAGCTGACCCATTTCCGTACCCAGGGTGGGCTGGTAACCCACGGCGGAAGGCATACGGCCGAGCATGGCCGACACTTCCGAACCCGAGAGCGAGAAACGGAAGATGTTATCAATGAAAAGCAGCACGTCGCGGCCCTGATCGCGGAAGTATTCTGCCATCGTCAGGGCGGTGAGGGCCACCCGCAGGCGGGTGCCGGAGGGTTCGTTCATCTGGCCGTACACCAGGGCGGTGTCCTTCAATACGCCCGATTCGGTCATTTCACGGTACATGGCGGTGCCTTCACGGGTGCGTTCACCCACGCCCGCAAACACCGAGTTGCCCTTGTGAACCGCGGCAATCGAGTTAATTAGTTCCTGAATAATGACGGTCTTGCCCACGCCGGCGCCGCCAAAGATGCCGGTCTTCCCGCCCTTGGTGAAGGGCGCAATCAGGTCAATGACCTTGATGCCGGTTTCAAACACTTCGACCGTGGTGGCCTGCTCTTCAAACGGCGGCGCCAGGCGGTGAATCGGGTACTTGATGCCGGTCTTGACGGCCGGGCCGCCATCCACCGGTTCGCCCAGCACGTTGAACACCCGCCCGAGCGATTCTTCGCCCACCGGCACCATAATCGGCGCGCCGGTATTTACCACGGGCAGGCCGCGCTGCAGGCCATCGGTGGCATCCATTGCCACGGTGCGCACCAGGCCGTTGCCGAGGTGGTTCTGCACTTCCAGCACCAGCGGGGCAGCATCCGGGCGGATGATTTCCAGCGCGTAATACACTTCCGGCAGGTGACTGCCCGAAAAATCTACATCCACCACACCGCCCTGAATTTGGGCTACACGTCCAGTTGCTTCAGCCATGTCAGTTTTCTCCACTTTCCTTATTTACTCTGGGCCAATGCTTCCGCCCCACCCACGATGTCAAGAATCTCGTTGGTGATGGCTTGCTGGCGAACTTTGTTGTATTCGAGTTGCAGAATGCCCGCCAGGTCGGAGGCATTTTCGGTCGCGTTGCGCATCGCCACCATGCGGGCGGCATGCTCGCTGGCCAGCGATTCCAATACCGCCTGGAAGACCTGCAGGGCGGTGAAGCGCGGCACAATTTCATCCAGAATTTCGTTTTCGCCGGGTTCGTATTCGTAGGCGGCTTTGCTCTCGCCGCCGGCAGCGTGTTCGCTGGCGACCAGACCCTCGGCGCTGCGGAATTCCAGCGGCAGCAGTTTCTTCATCGTCGCTTCCTGCTTGGCCATGTTCACAAAGTCGGTGTACACCAGATAGACTTCATCGGCCTTTTCGCCCAGGAATTCTTCCACCGCCAGCCGTCCGATGGCTGAGACATCGCCAAAGGTCGGTTCGGCCGGCAGGCCGCTGAAATCGGCCATCACATCCAGGCCGCGCCGCAGCAACAGTTCGGTGCCCTTGCGCCCGATGGAGATAAAGCGCACCGGCACACTGTACTTGCCGAAGTTATCCAGCGCATAGCGCATGATGTTGGTGTTGTAGGGGCCGGCCAGACCGCGATCACTGGTAATGAGCAGCACTATCACGCTCTTCACTTCAGTGCGCGAGGTCAGCAGCGGGTGCAGATTTTCGCGCCCGGGCTGGTTGGCGATGTGGGTGAGAACGTTCCAGGCCTTGTTGGCATACGGGCGGGTGTGGAACATGCGGTCGGTGGCTTTACGCACCCGGCTGGCGCTGACGGCCTGCAAGGCGCGGGTAACCTGCGCAATGTTCTTTACGCTGCGGATGCGTTTCTTTACTTCGCGTGCGTTTGCCATAATCCGTTAACCTAGCCGCTTAGAAGGTAGCGTTGAAAGCGTCAATGGCGGCGCGCAGTTTCTTTTCGGATTCGTCCGTAAGACGCTTCTCTTCGCGAATGGCCTTGACCACTTCCGGGTGGGAGGTGTGCATAAAGCGCAGCAGGCCGGTTTCCCATTCCTGCATCCGGTCGAGGTCAATCTCATCCGCATAGCCCTTGGTACCAGCAAAAATCGCGATGACCTGATCTTCCATTTCAACCGGCTGGTACTGGGGCTGTTTGAGGATTTCCTGCAAACGCTGGCCGCGGTTCAGGCGTGCCTGCGTGCCCTTGTCCAGGCCGGAGCCGAACTGGGCGAAGGCTGCCAGCTCACGGAAGGAGGCCATATCGAGGCGCAGACCGCCAGCCACCTGCTTCATGGCTTTGGTCTGGGCATCGCCACCCACGCGCGAGACCGAGAGGCCAGCATTCACCGCCGGGCGAATGCCGGCGTAGAACAGGTCGCTTTCCAGATAAATCTGGCCGTCCGTGATGGAAATCACGTTGGTCGGCACATAAGCCGAAACGTCGCCTAGCAGAGTTTCAATAATCGGCAGGGCGGTCAGTGAGCCACCCGAGCCCTTGAGTTTCACCAGTTTGTAATCGGCGGCCTTGTCCATCGCCTTGAGGGCTTCTTCGGCATTGTGCTTCGCCAGCGGACCTTCGTAGGTCTGGCCATTGGCAGCGTCTTTGGGATCGGCTTCAGACCCGGCGAAATCCTTCTTCACGATGACGAAGTTGTCCGAAAGACGGGCGGCGCGCTCCAGCAGGCGGGAGTGCAGGTAGAACACATCACCCGGGTAGGCTTCACGGCCGGGCGGGCGGCGCAGCAGCAAAGACACCTGGCGGTAAGCCCAGGCGTGCTTGGAGAGGTCGTCGTACACAATCAGGGCATCCCGACCGGTTTCCATAAATTCTTCGCCGATGGAACAACCCGCGTAGGGGGCAATGTACTGGAGGGCGGCTGATTCATCCGCCGCCGCCACCACGATGACCGTGTTGGACATGGCGCCGTTGGCTTCCAGAATGGCGACGGTGCGGGCAATGGCAGCCTTCTTCTGGCCGATAGCGACGTAGATACACACGACGCCCTTGTCTTTCTGGTTGATGATGGCGTCAATCGCCAGTGCGGTCTTGCCGGTCTGGCGGTCGCCGATGATGAGCTCGCGCTGGCCGCGGCCGACCGGGGTCAGGGCATCCACGGCCTTGATGCCGGTCTGCACCGGGGTGTCCACGTCCTTGCGGACGATAACGCCGGGGGCGATACGTTCAATCGGGCGGAAGCCGGTGGCGGCGATGGGGCCTTTCCCGTCAATCGGTTCGCCGAGCGCATTGACCACGCGGCCAATCATGGCATCGCCGACCGGTACGGAAGCGATACGGCCGGTGGAGCGCACGGTCATGCCTTCTTCAATACCGGTGAATTCGCCCATCACGATGATGCCGACGCTTTCGGCCTCAAGGTTGAAGGCGATGCCCATCACCCCGTTATCAAACTGGACGAGTTCCTGGGCTTTCACATCCCGCAGGCCGCGGGCACGGGCGATGCCGTCGCCGGCTTCGTACACCGTACCGACGTCGCGCACGCCCAGGTCGGGCTGGAAATCCTGGATTTGTTTTTGCAGGCTGGCAGAAAGGTCTTTAAGCATGTCAGACATCAGTCCATCTCCAATTGTCGGGCTGTGTTAGATTTTATGTACAGGCCCTACCGGGCAGGTTGCACCTTAAAAATCGAGCCAATGTGAGTTAAGGCGCGGTAATCATACCTGATTGCAGGGTATTTGTCCAGTAATTCACAATTGGGCAGTGCAGTTCGCAGGATTTGACATTTCGCGGTAGTTGGGCAGACTTGCGGTATAATTGCGTTTTGTACTTCGCACGGTCAAAACCCTGACTCTATGCCGCCCCGCAAACGTTCAACCACCCCCCGATCCAAAGACACCCGCCTTTCAACCAGCAGCGAACTGGAAGCGTTGCGCGACCGCTTGAACAAAAAGCGGGAGTTCATTGCAATTCTGGAACTGGAGCTCTTCAACACCCGCGCCGAACTGGCCGAGTGGGGCAAGCTCTACAACCTGCGAGTCGCCCCGCTGGATGCGCGCCTGCGCCAGTTACGTCGCCGCCTCTATGAGATGCTGGAAGCCCAGCGCAGCCCCGGCGAAGACGGCCCCGAGCCCTCGGATTTCGATCTGCATGAGGAAGAACAGGCCGAAGAAGAAGCCTTTGCCTACCGTGACCGCACCAACGGCCACAATGGCAAAATCAACGGCGAGGACAAGAACGGCAAAGCCCTCAGCCCCAAACTGGAAGAAGAACTGCGCCGCCTGTTCCGCGAGCTGGCCAAACGCTTCCACCCTGACCTGACCAGCGACCCGGACGAGAAAGCCCAGCGCGACCAGATTATGACCCGCGTCAACCAGGCCTACACCGCCCGCGACATCGAAGCCCTGCGCAAACTGGCCGATGAACCAGACCGCCCGGCCGAGCCACGCCAGAGCCGCCAGGAAGAAGCCAACGCCCTGCGCAAGGAACTCAAACGGCTGGATGGCGTGATTCAAGACCTGAAAACCACCATCCGCGTGTTGGAAGAATCACCCGCGATGCAGCTCAAGCTGGAAGCCCGCCTGCAACGCCGCGACGGGCGCGACCTGCTGACCGAAATGGAAGCCAGCCTCAAAGAGCAGATAGAAGACCTGGAAGAGCGCCTGCTGGTGCTGGGCGTGGACGTGCATGATGTCCACCCTGACCAGAGCGTCCCGGCCAGTTAACTCGGCCGCCACCGCTACAAACGCATACCGCGCCAGCCAACGGCGCGGTTTTTTTATTTTCCCAAGTTTTTTTGGCGATTTACTTGCTCTTGCGCCCCAGCAACCTTAATAACCGGGCGCGCACGTACTGGCTGACCAGCGCCAGCCCGGCCACGCCCACCCCAAAACCTACTCCGGCGCCCACGGCCACACTCTGCACCCCCACCGGCGGCAGGATGGCCGCCATGCCCGCCGCCGCGCCCCACACCGCCAACCCCACCAGTAGGCCCGGCAGGTAAGCGGCCCGCAACAAATCTACCAGCGACTGCGCCAGCGTTTTCATTAACATCGGCGGGTAGATGAGCGTGCCCTGGGCCAGCAGCACCAGCGCCCAGCCGGCCGCCGCCCCGCGGATGCCCCAACCGCCTGCCATCAGCCCGACCGCCAGCGCCAGCCCCGCAACGCTGGCCGCCAGGAAGCCCCAACTCACCGCCCAGTGCTTGCCGACCCCCTGCAAGAGCGAGCGCGCCGCCAGTTGCGGCAGACCGACCGCCAGAGCGGCGGCCATCAGCGTCAGGGCCGCGGCGGCGGCTTCATAATCGGCATTGGTCCAGTCACTGCGTCCCAGCCACAGGCGCAGGGCGGGTTCGCCGTACACCGCCAGCCCGGCGGCGGCGCTGGCACCCAGCGCAAAAGTCACCCGCAGCACGCCATCCGAGAGCGCCCGCAGTTGTTTTATATCGCCGCGCCCCTGGGCTTCGCTGGCCAGCGTGAGCAGCGGGTTGCCGATTTGCGAAATCAGCCCTGAAATACGCATGATGAGCGTGAGTACCACGCCGTACACCCCGGCGGCCCCGGCCCCCAGTAGCGGCCCGGCCGCCAGCACAATCCCTTCGCGGTAAATAGAAGAGCCAAAGGCCATCACCATTGAGGCCAGCCCCAGGCCCAGTACCTCTTTGGCGAGTGGCAGGTCGGGCCGCGCCCACAGCCGCCGCCAACCGCCGCCCACCCGCCCGGCCACCGCCAGCAAAATCAGGTACTGCACCAGCGAGGCAACCGCCATCGCAATAGCCAGTGAAATCAAAGTAAAGGCGTTGAAGGCCAGCAGCCCCAGCACCAGCGCCACCCGCAAGAGTGAGTACACCGCCTGCATTCCGTTCACCCAGCCATAACGCTGGTAGCCGGTCAGCACGCCCGCCCCGATGCGCAACGGCAGGGCCAGTGCCAACCCGCTGGCACTGATGAGAAACACCGCCCGCGCTAGGGCATAATCCGCCGGTTGAATCCCCAGCCAGCCCGGCAGCGGCCCAACGATGAACAGGCTGACCAGAAAAATCGCCCCGCCCGAGAGCGCCATCAAAAACAGGCTGGTGCTGGTTACGGCCGCCAGCTGGTGGGCATCCTCCGCGGCGCGCGCCCGCGCCACAAACCGCCCCACTGAATTGGATACACCCAAATTGGAGAGAATCAGAAAACTGATGGTCTGTCCGACGAGAGTCCAGATGCCGTACTGTTCCTTGCCCAGCGCTGCCACCATCAGCGGTAGCACCAGCAAGCTGAAAACCAGGTCAATCAGGTTGCCGAGCAGGCTGGCGGCCGAGCCGGTCAGGATGACCGCACTCGGGTTGGGGCGCTTTTCAATCATTCGTATAGCCTTGAAGATAGCCCAACCGCTGCGCCAGCGGCGCGGTCACGCGCCACACCGCGGCCTGCTCAGCGGCACTCAAGACATCAAAGGTCAAGTCCGGCGGCCGGATGCCGGGGAATTTCTCGCCCGCCGCCCCCACCAGCGAGCGCGCCCCCAGCACATGCCCGGGGCGCACTTCGCCGGGGCGCAGCATATCGGGCTGAAAGTCCAGGCCGAGGAATTCGCAAATGCGGGTCAGAGTGACCTGTGGTGCAGTACACAGGTCTTCATAGCGAATGTGCAGATAGGCCGTATCCGGTCGCAAGCGCGCCGCCTGCATCACGCGCTGGTTGTAGAACCGCCACTCGCGCCCCAGGTCTGCCAGCGATTGGTGCGCCCGCGCCGTGCGTTTACGAAACGAAATCACCTGCGCCAGCGGATGCTTGGTGAGGTGCAGCACCCGCGCCGGCGTGCCGGCCGCCAGCGGCAGCAACAGGTCGGCCAGCCGTTTGCGGCCAAAGAAAGCCACCGGCGCGCCGCTGAGTGCCTGTACTTGCGCCGGATAATCCAGCAAATGAGCGGTGTAGCGTTGGAGAGCCGCCGAAGTGGCGTAGAGCAGTTTTTGCAGAGCAAACAAACCCGGCAGCGAGAACACGGTTTTCAGCGGCCCGCTTTGAAATTCATCCCGCAGGGCGGCGTAGCCCGGCCAGCCCCGCAACGCGCCCCAGAATTCGCACTGCATGAACGGCTGGCCGCAGGCGCAGTGCGCCCGCTCATTGAGGTGGGCACGCAGAATCGTATCGCCGGTATGGCTGATTTGCGGGTGCGCATCCAGCAACAGGGCCAGCAACGAGTGACCGGAGGCCGAGACAGCCATGGATGCATGATAAACCGGCTGGCTCATTCCGCCGCTCGCCGCCCCATGAAAAACTCGGCCAACGCCAACCCCAAATCATCTTCCACATATACCCCGCGTTCGGGCGGCATCTCATAATGCAGCATCGTGCGGCCATAGAATGAAGCATTGCGGATAAAGGCATCCCGCCGGGCGGCCAGCACCGCCCCATTGCGGATGTAGGGCAGGGCCAGATGCCGCCGTTGAACACCTAACGGCGCCTTGAACAGCGGCTCCAGCCGCTCGCCTTTAAGC
Organism: Anaerolineales bacterium; assembly: GCA_024710875.1. Taxonomy (GTDB): domain Bacteria; phylum Chloroflexota; class Anaerolineae; order Anaerolineales; family UBA11579; genus SCUK01. The sequence goes on from JANJTX010000151.1 coordinate 30,637, forward strand.
GTGTAAGCCAGGTAGGGATTATCGTTCAGCGGCGGGCTGACGGAAATCACCGAGTCAGCCCTGGGATTATCCAGCAGCAGCTGGAGGGTGTTGTCAATATCCTCGGCGGTGCGTAACGGTGCGCCGGGCGAGAGCAAAACCACTATGTCTGGCTGGATATTTTCCGCCGCTTCCAGCCAACCCAGCGCATGCAGGGCTACCGCCACCGGAGAAATGTCCTCCCCGGCAAGGTGCTCCGGCCGGTTGAAGGGCACTTCGCCGCCATACTCACGCGCCAGTGCCCGGATGCGACCATCTTCAGTAGAAACGATGGTACGCGTGAGCAGCTGGCTGGCCTGGGCCGCCCGCAGGGTATGCACCAGCAAGGGCAGGCCCGCCAGTTGGCGGGTATTTTTTTGAATCAACCCCTGGCTGCCGCCCCGGGCCGGAACCACCCCAAATATATAGGGCTTGGACATAGCGCTGCGCTCCTTGCCAGTGTGCGGCGATTATACAGGACAAGCCCCGCCTAGCTGCGGCGCGGCACAAGCCCCAGCCAGAGCGCCAAAGCATACAGCATGCGGTGGCTGTGTTTGAGGGCGTAGGCCGGGTCATTCTTCAACGCGCGGGCGTAGGCTTGCAGAGCCGGGCCGGGCGCGCCGCCATCCAGCAGGTAGCGCGCCGCCAGCCGGTGCGCCCCGCCCTGTACCCGCCGCGGGCGTTGTTGAATGCGCCGGGCCAATTCCGGCTGGGTTTGAGCCCATTCGAGAATGCGGTAGATTTCGGTACTGAAACCACCCGCCTGGGCAGTGTTCTTGGCGGCCGGGTGGTGGCGGGCCGCGGCCCACACTTGCGGCACATAGCGCAGGCCACCCTGCTGCCCCAGCCGCAGCCACAACTGATGGTCAAGTAGAAAATGATAAGAAGGGTCCAGCAGGCCAGCTTTTTCCAGGGCGCTGCGGCGCATGAACACGCTTGGCTGGCCGATGATGCGAAAGGCCAGCAGGTCATCCAGCGTATAGGGTGCGTAACGGATGGTGTTGAAGACCTGCCCGGCCGCATCCAGCGATTCGAGGTCGCCAAACACGAACGCCAGGGTCGGGTCAGCCGCCAGCGCAGCCAGCGCCGCCTGCGCCGCCCCGGGGCGGTACACATCGTCGGAGTTCAGCCAGGCGACCACCTCGCCAGTGGCGCGCCCCAACCCTTTGTTAATCGCCTCGGCCTGGCCGCTATCCGGCTCGGAAACCCAGTAGGCCAGCCGTTCAGCGTAGCGCCGGATGATGTCCACGCTGCCATCGGTCGAGCCGCCATCCATGACGATGTACTCCAGGTTAGGGATATCCTGCCCCAGCACGGACTGGATGGTTGCCTCCAGATAGGCAGCCTGGTTATAGGACGGGGTAATTATGGAAAGCGAAGTCACGGAATGAGAGGCTTGCGCAGGTCAAAAATGGTCAGCGCGCCTTCCTGATGCAGCAGGATTTCATAGTTGGCATACAGGTGGTCGCGCAATTCGGGCTGGCGTTCCAACTGATTGTTGGTCGTGACCAGAAAGACATCCATACCCTCGGTGTACTGCGCCCACTGCTCGGCAAAGGACCGCGTATCCACGCCGCGCGCCTCGGCCAACGCCAGTTCGCCGGTGACCGGCCACAACCGCACCTGGCGCCAGCCATAATAGGAAAGCGGGTAGCCGTACTGCTGGGTCAGGGCGATGACTTTTGCCTCCGGCGGTAAATGCGCCCCGACTTGAATCCAGTATTCCGGGTCTTTACGATGGTCCACCGAAAGCATTTGCGAACGCGCCAGCCAGCCCGGCAGGGCAACCGCCACCAGCGCCAGCCCGACCGCCGCCGCCCGCCAGAAGCGCGGCTGGTTGGCAAGGTGCGGCAACACTGCCGCCGCCAGCGGCGCCAGCGAGAGCGCAATCACTGGCACCAGTTGCAGGTGGTAATAATCATGGGTGATGGTCTGGTGCGGCACCGAGAGACCGTAAAGGCCATAGCCCAGCCACAGGCCCAGCAAAGCCGCCCGGCCGGCGCCGCGCGCCAGTACCAGCCCGAACAGACCCAGAAACACAAAGGCCAGCCCCACCAGTTCGCCCAGCCACAGCGCCCAGCGGATGTAGAACTCCGGCGTGAGCAGCATCCCGGCCAGCGCCACGAACCAGGCCTGGAAATAGTTGCCGGCCGCGTCGCCGCGCCCCACAAAGTACGCCAGGAGGTTGGGGAGCAGCATCAGAGCCGCCATCGCCCACACCTGGCGGTTTTTGAAGGCCGCCCGCAAACCCAGCGCCTGCCACACCACCGCCACCATCAGCCCCGCCACCATATAGGCCGCAAACAGCTTCACCAGCGCCGCCAGCCCGCCGAACAACCCGGCCAGCAGGGCATACTTCCATGTTTTTTCCTCGGCCCAGCCCAGCGCCGCCCAGATAGCGAGGCACAGAAACATCACCATCAGCGGCTCGGGCTGGAAGGAACGGCTGGCAATCACCGCAAACGGCAGAAACAGCATATACGCCAGCGATACCAATGCCGCGCCCGGAGTCGCCAGCCGCCGGGCGGCCGCCGCCAGCGCCGCGGCCGCCACCCCCCAGAACAGGATGGCATAGATACGCGCCACCCACAGTTCGGTGATGCCGGTCACGCGCCAGGTGGCCGCCACCAGCGTTTCAAAAATAGGGGGCTCAAAATCCACGATGGACTCGCGCAGCGCTACCGCGGTTTCGCGTTCAGCCTGGGTAGCTTCCGGCAGGTTCAGGTAGTAGATGCCGCGGGTGATAATCGCCGCCCGCAACTGGCGCGTGGGGCTGAAATCCAGCGGAGCATCGGTCAGGTCAATGAAACGCAGGCCGAGCCCCAGCAGGATCAGGGTGGCCATCAGCAGGAGAAAGTTTCGGTTGGTCATCACGGATTAGTATACAGGAATCCGGCGGAGGGTCGGTAGCCAGTGTCAGAACAAGCTGGCGTAGTCCACCTTGTCAAAGACAGTCAGCTTGCCACCCACCGTCGCATCCAGCACCTGCCGCCCGGCCCGCACATAGGCCTGGCGCGCCATGCGGTAGCCGATTTCCGAAGTCTCCAGGTCCGGCAGTTGCCAGCGGAAGCCTTTGCCAAAGTAGCTGGCATGGAAATGGTCGGGGTCATCACCCGCCGAGGTGATGGTGGTGTTGGGCGTGCCCCGGGTGGCGAAGTTATGGTCCACGCCAATCAGAATCACCTGTTGAAAGCCCATGTGAAAGGCCAGTTGCAGGGCCACATAAGTAACGGTCGCCCCTTCCCACAGGCGGCCGCGCGCATCCCGGGCGAACTTAGGGCCGATGTAGGTGGTGTGCAGAAAAGAAGTGTACTCATCCAGCCCGACCCACTCACGGGCGCGCCAGGTCAGGAACTTGGGCATGTTGAGGGCCGCGATTTCAGCGGCGGTCTGTTGAATGACAAGGTCATTAACCGACACGAAGAAAGAGGTTTCAAAGCCCCAATCTTGAAAGGCCAGATAAATCCGGTTGAGGCCAAAGGTGTATTCGTTTTCCAGTTTGCTGACATCGGTGTGTTTCAAGCTCGGCCCGTTGCCGATGATGAAACAGCGTTCTCCTGCAAAAAGGTCTTTTTGTTCTCCCAGCCGCCGGATGCTGGCGCGCCGCCACGGGTGAAAAGTCGCCTGCGGCCACTGGCGGGCATGCAACAACCCCAGATAGGCCGCCCGGCCAGCCCGCCACACGAGTTCCGGGGTGAGTTGCTTCAGCCGGTTGCGCATGCCCGTTACTCGGTACTTAAGCGAGTGGTGGCCCCGCCATCCACCACCAGCGGCTGGCCGGTCATGAAGGACGATTGTTCGTTATCGGCGAGGAAATAAATCCCACGGGCGATTTCATCCGGCGTGCCAATCCGGCCGATGACGGTACGCGCCGCCAGGGCGTCCAGCCGGTCTTCTACGCTGGCGCTGCCAAAGGTACTGCGCTTCACCCCGCCGCGTAGCATTTTGGTATCCACCGCGCCAGGCAAAATGGCGTTGGCGCGCACGCCATCCGGGGCGAACTCAATCGCCATGGCACGCGTCAGGGCCAGCAGTGCGCCCTTGCTGGCGGCATAGGCTGCTACTTCAGCGCTGGTGGCAACCGCGTGCACCGATGCCACATTCACCACCGCCCCGCCGGCGGCTTTGAGCAGCGGGTAGGCTGCTTTGGTACACAGAAACGGCGCCCGTAGATTGACGGCCATGAGGGCTTCCCACTCTTCCAGTGAGGTATCGACCAGTTTTTTACCCAATCCTACGGCCGCGTTATTCACCAACGCATCCAGCGATTTGGTTGCGCGCTTCACCTGCTTGAAAATCACTTGGATGTCTTCGGGTTTGGCGATGTCCTGCTTGATGAATAGGCCGCTGGCCGGGAAGCCTTTACCGAACTGAATGCGGTCCACCCCAAACACCCGCCAGCCCTGGGCGGCGAAATGCAAGACCGTGGCGCGGCCAATACCGCCGGCCGCCCCGGTAATCAGTACGGTGCGCGGTGGGCTGGCGGTCATTTCTGGTTGACCCATGTGTCCAAATCCGGATGGGGAATGTCCAGGCCCTGCAAGAGGTTGCGGATGGAATTCCAATGCACCGCTTCCCACGCCCGCGGGCTGGAGTTGGCGTTGTGGGGAGCCAGCATGACATTGTCCATCGTCAGCAGGGGGCTGTCTTTGGGTAATGGTTCGTATTCAAAGACATCCAGCGCCGCCCCGCCGAGGTGGCTGCTTTGCAGGGCGGCTATCAAGGCCGGCTCATCCACCAGCGGGCCACGCGCGGCGTTAATCACCACCGCGCCGGGCTTCATCTGGGCCAGCGTCTCGGCGTTCACGATGTGGCGGCTGGTGGGATTGAGGTCGCAGGTGAGGGCGACAAAGTCAGCCCCCGCCAGTAGATTTTCGAGCGAGGTCATTTCCACGCCGACTTCGGCCACAAAAGCCGGGTCAATGTCAATAATATCGGTGCCGAGCAGGGTCATGCCAAAGGCCTGCGCCCGCCGCAACGCAGCCTTGCCGATGTTGCCCACCCCCACCACGCCCAGCGTGCACTCGCCCAGGCTGTGGCCAGCGATTTTCTGCCACTCGCCGCGCTTCATGGCCGCATCCATCCACGGCTGGCGGCGGGCAAAGGCCAGCATGTAGCCCAGAATGGTATCGGCCACCGGGATGGTGAAGGCATTGGGGGTATTGCCCACCAGCACGCCGTTGGCGTTGGCAAAGGCCTTATCAATCGAGTCGATTCCTGTGCCCCACTTGGAGATCACTTTGAGGCGCGGTAGGCAGGCCTGAATGACTTCCGGGGTGTAGCGGTCATCGCCGCAGATGGTGCCGTCAAACTGCCCGGCATAAGCCAGCAGGTCGGCGGCTTCCATGCGTTCTTCCACGGCTGGCACAAGTACCTCGAGCCCGTAATAATCAAAAACGGGCTGAAAGCGTTCCCGAAAGGGAATCATGTAGGGGGCGGTCAGGAGGACGGTGGGCATGGCGGGATTCTAACAGAGCGCGGGGCGTAGTTACCCGCCCCTGATTCGCTCCAGCATCATGTACTCAGCCACTTTGAAATCCAGTTCCTCATCAATATCCACCGCTTCGTCGCGCGGGATTTCAAACATGCGCGGCCGCGCCCCAAGGCGGTGGTTACGCGCCACCAGATTTTCACGCGTGAAAATGTAAATGCAGGAGTTTTCTTCGTAAATCGGGGGGAGGTCCTGGGTGCGCAGCAGTTCGCCCGGGTTGTGGTTCACCGCTTGCCCGGCCGCATCATACAGCCGGGTTTGTAGGCGCGTGACAGAGAACAGCGAATCGTATTCGGCCCGCCCGGCCAGAAAAGCCTGGATCGCGCCGGAAATCGTCTCGGCTTTCAGCAGCGGATTGGTGCTGTGGGTTTGCAGGTAATAGTCGCTCGGGAATGCGGCGGTGTCATGCAGCAGGATGTCGTTCATCGGGATCATGCCATCCCGCAGGTGTTCGGGGCGCAGCAGGCGTTGCACCTGTGGGTATTCTTTTTCAAGGCCTTCCAGAATCACCGGGCTATCAGTATCCACCACCACCCGCGTAACCTCCGCGCAGGCCAGCAGGGCTTCCAGAATGTGCTGGTATAGCGGTTTGCCCGCCAACGGGCGGTAGTTTTTGCCCGGTACCCGCTCCGAGGAGTGGCGCATGGGCAGCAGGGCGGTAAGGGTGGGTGTCGCTTGGGTCACGTCTGGCTCCGCATATTCTCTCGCCATTATACGGGAAAGCCTTCGGCAAAGGGACAACCATGCCGGATTTATGGGACATCTGCCCCTGCTCGCGTCTGTCCGCTGGGTTGACAATATATTCAGGAATTTGAATATGAAACCCCCGAGCTTTGAATCCGCCGCCAGCCACACCCTGCAAGCCTTGCGCCAGCCCTTCCGCATCCGACTTTTGCGCGCCATTGGCAGCAACGAATGCTGTGTGTGCCATCTGGAGGCTCAATTGGGCCAGCGTCAGGCTTACATCTCTCAACACCTGATGGCGTTACGGGCGGCGGGTTTGCTGCGGGCACGGCGGCGCGGCAAGTTTGTGTATTACCGGCTGGCAAAACCAGCCGTGCTGGACCTACTGGAAGCCGCTGCCGCTTTGGGCGGAATAGAAGTGGAGCCGCTTCCGCTGTTGCCAGCACAAGAAGACTGCGCCTGTGCAGCCTGTCAGACATCTATAGAAGACAGATAGAAAAGGAGCTACCATGTTGGAAATAAAAGTCCTCGGTCCCGGTTGCGCCAATTGCAAGCGACTGGAACAAATGGCCGAACGCGCGATCAGCGAACTTGGCCTGCAAGCCACGATCCTCAAAGTTACAGATTATGAGGAAATCATGGATCTGGGTGTGATGAGTACCCCCGGGCTGGTCATCAACGGGCAGGTGGTCGTCAGTGGTCGTCTGCCACTGATGCAGGAAGTAAGCGACTGGCTGGCGGCCGCTGCCGGATAACCCCATGCCCACTCTGTTGAGTCTGATAGAAGTAGGCTGGCTGGCGCTGCTGGACTACCTGGCGGCGCACGTCATCCTTTGCCTGTTGCCGGCGTTCTTCATCGCTGGTGCGCTTTCCACTCTCATCCCCAAAGAGGCCATTACCCGCTATCTGGGGCCGGATGCCAGCAAGTGGGTATCGTACCCGGCGGCGGCGTTGGGCGGCTTTGTTCTGGCGGTGTGTTCCTGCACCATCCTGCCATTGTTCGCTGGCATCTGGCGGCGCGGGGCCGGGTTGGGGCCGGCGATTACCTTTTTGTTCGTAGGGCCGGCAGTCAATATCCTGGCCATCGCCTACACCGGCGCGGCCCTGGGGCTGGACTTCGCCACCGCCCGCATTGTGCTGGCTTTAAGCTTCGGGCTCATCATCGGGTTACTAATGGCCTTTTTCTTCCGGCATGAAGTTCGGGAAAAACCCAAAGCGGCTTTTGGCAGCGAGGAACGTATCCGCCCCGCCGTTTGGGCATTTCTGGGGTTGATGATTCTGTTGCTGGTGGCGGGCACCCTCCAAATTGACCTGCTGACCAACGCGGCCCTGAGCTGGCAGATTGCGAATCACCTGCCCAACTCTCTGCAAACCGGGCTAAACAGCCTGCACCTGACTGCACAGGGCGCCTTGCTGGTGGCGTTACTGGTGTTGCTGGGCGGTGCGGGCTGGCTGGGCCTGGAAAAGGTGCTTGACGGCTTTTCCGGCTGGACGCGCCTGGCCCTGGCGCTCGTGGCCCTGACGATGCTGGCCGCCGCGCCGGTAGTTACAGAAACCAACAGCTACCTGATTGAGATTACCGGGCGCACACTGGCCGTTACCCTGCTGCTGGCGGCCATTGCGCTGGTGGCCTGGCGCGGCTTCAGCCACAGTGAACTGGCTGGCTGGTTGTGGGAAACCTGGAAGTTCGTAAAGCAAATCTTCCCCATCCTCATTCTGGGCGTTTTCCTGGCTGGTGTAGCCCGTGCGCTGGTGCCGGGAGCGTGGGTGCAGTCATTGGCGGGCGAAAACACCCTACTGGCGAACTTCCTCGGCGTGGTATTTGGCGTATTCATGTACTTCCCCACCCTGGTGGAAGTGCCGGTTGCGCGCGCATTTCTTGACCTGGGTATGCACCGCGGGCCACTGCTGGCCTACCTGCTGGCCGACCCGGAACTCTCGTTGCAAAGCATGCTGGTTACCGGCCGCATTTTGGGGCGAAGCAAAACCATCGTGTATGTGGTGCTGGTGGCAATTTTCAGCACGGTGGCCGGGTATGCCTTTGGCTTGTGGGTAACCCCGTAACGCGTGAATTTGTTGGGCGGGTATAATTTTCGCACCCATGCCCGCCCAACTTCCGCTGGACCAGATACTGCAAGGCGATTGCATCCAGACGCTGGCCGATTTACCGGCTGAAAGCGTGGACCTCGTCTTTGCTGACCCACCCTATAACCTTCAACTCCAAAACGACCTCTACCGCCCCAACCGCACCAAGGTCAGCGCGGTGGACGATGCCTGGGACCAGTTCGCCGACTTTGCCGCCTACGACGACTTCACCCGCGCCTGGCTGGCAGCCTGCCGCCGGGTGCTCAAACCCAGCGGGGCGTTGTGGGTCATCGGCACTTATCACAACATCCACCGCATTGGCGCGCTGTTGCAGGACCTCGACTTCTGGCTATTGAACTCGATTGTGTGGGTCAAAACCAACCCCATGCCGAATTTTCGCGGGGTGCGCTTTACCAACGCCCATGAAACCCTGCTGTGGGCGCAAAAAGAGCGCGGCGCGCCCTACACGTTTCACCACCACGCCATGAAGGGGCTGAATGACGACAAGCAGATGCGCAGCGATTGGGAAATCCCACTGTGCAGCGGAGCCGAGCGCATCAAAATCAACGGCGAACGCGCCCACTCAACCCAGAAACCGGAAGCCCTGCTCTACCGGGTGATTCTCGCCAGCACCCACCCGGGCGATGTGATTCTGGACCCGTTTTTTGGCAGCGGTACAACCGGCGCAGTCGCCAAAAAACTGCGCCGCCATTGGATTGGCATAGAACGCGACCCGGCCTATATCGAAGTCGCCCGGGCGCGCATCGCCGCCATCCCGACCCCCACAACAGCAGACACCCTGTTTGCCACGCCCAACCCGCGCAAACTGCCGCGCCTGCCCTTTGGCCGCCTGCTGGAAGCCGGGCTGCTGCAACCCGGCCAGAAACTCTTCCTTAGAAAATCTGGAGAGATTTTTGCGCAGGTACGCGCCGACGGGTTGCTGGAGTACAATCAGCAGCGCGCCTCGATTCACGCTCTGGCACGCGACCTCGCCAACGGCCCGGCCAATGGCTGGGAAGTCTGGCACTACGAGCAGGACGGCCAGCGTTACCCGATTGACCGCCTGCGCCAGCAGTTGCGCCAGCAGGATTCTGAAATCAAAAACTCTATTTCATAACGCCAAGGAGAGAAAGAGATGACCGAAGCCACCGCCGCCAACCAACTGGGCCGCTGGGATTTAAGCGACCTCTACCCCGGGCCAGCTACCCCCGAACTGGACGCCGCCTTCAAGGAACTCGAAAGCCGGGTCACGAAATTCGAGGGGCTGCGCGAAAAACTCTCGGCCGATATGGATTTTGAAGAGTTCATGGATGCCCTCGAACATCAGGAAGCCTCCAGCCGCATCGCCAACCGGGTCGCCCAGTTTGCCGGGCTGTACTTTTCTGAAGACACCCAGAATCAGACCGCCCAGAGCCTGCAGGCCAAGGTCGACCAGTTTATGGCCACCATGCAGAACCGTACCCTGTTCTTCAGCCTGTGGTGGAAAGGGCTGGAGCAGGACGCCGCTGACCGCCTGATGAAGGATGCTGGCGAATACAAATACTTCCTGCAGCAAATTCGCAATTTCAAGCCCTACACCTTGAGCGAAGCCGAGGAGAAAATCCTCAACATCAAGAACGTGACCGGCCAAAGCGCCCTGCAAACCCTGTACAGCATGATCACCGACCGCTATGTCTTCCGTCTGGAAGTGGATGGCGAAATCAAGGAAATGACCCGCGGCCAGCTCATGACCCTCGTTCAGGGCCCCAACCCGGACCTGCGCGCCGCAGCCTACCAGGAACTCTACAAGGTCTATGGCAACGACGGCCCGATTTTGGGCAACATGTACCAGACTCTGGTGCGCGATTACCACAACGAGAACATTGACCTGCGCGGTTTCGAAGCGCCGATTGCCGTCCGCAACCTGACCAATGACATCCCGGATGAGGTCGTGGAAACCCTGCTGAATGTCGCCCAGAAGAACGGCGGCGTGTTCCAGCGTTTCTTCAAGATGAAAGCCCGCCTGCTGAAGATGGACAAACTGCGCCGCTACGACATCTACGCTCCGGTATCCGCCTCCGACAAGAAATATGACTGGCGCGAAGCGGTGCAGATGACGCTCGACTCGTTTGGCGGGTTTGACGGCCAGGTGAAGACTCTCGCCCAGCGCGTTTTTGATGAAGACCACATTGACAGCGAAGTGCGCAAGGGCAAGCGCGGCGGGGCCTTCTGCTCCTCCGGCGACCCGGCCGTTACCCCATTCGTGCTGGTGAACTACGACGGCAGCGCCCGCGATGTCAGCACCCTGGCGCACGAACTCGGCCATGCCATCCACGCCATGCTTGCCGAACACCATAACGTCTTCAACTTCCACAGCACCCTGCCGCTGGCTGAAACCGCCAGCACATTCTATGAAATGGTGCTGGTGGATTACATGCTGGCTCATGAGAAGGACGAAGCGGTCAAGCGCGACATCCTGTTCGCCCAGGTGGATGACAACTACGCCACCATCATGCGCCAGATTTTCTTCGCCATCTTTGAGCGCACCGCTCACAAGATGGTGCAGGAAGGCGCTTCAGTGGATGAGTTGAATGCCGCCTACATGGAAAACCTCAAGACCCAGTTTGGCGATGCGCTCGAAATCGGCGAAGAGTTCAAATGGGAATGGGTCTCCATCCCGCACATCTACTACTACCCCTTCTATGTATACGCCTATGCCTTTGGGCAGTTGCTGGTGCTGGCGCTCTACCAGCAGTACAAGAAGGAAGGCCAGTCGTTCGTGCCGCGCTTCCTGAAGATTCTGTCCTCGGGTGGCTCGATGCCGCCGGTCGAAATTCTGGACGCCGCCGGGGTGGACATCCGCAAGGCAGAGTTCTGGCAGGGCGGCTTTGATGTCCTCGCCCGCATGGTGGACGAGCTCTAAGCCCTGCCGGCCGCGTAACCTTGTTTTGACAGTATGCAAAGCGCCCTGCGAATTCGCAGGGCGCTTTTTGTTGGTAATCGACTGGATGTCTTAGCGGGTGTCGCGCAGATCCCACAGCCGCAGGTTCGTCATCGTGTAGGTGAAGTTATCAGTATCGCCGGCGTTCACATACAGACCGAAGCGCCCGCCGCTGAAAGTATCGTCAAAGGCGGTGGCAATCAGGTAACCATTGGCATAGATACTGATTTCGCCAGCGCGGATGAGCACGCCGAGTTTGTTGCTCTGGTTCGGCCCGGCCAGAATCAGGTCATCGGCCTGGTAGGCAAAGAGCGCATCGGCCGAGTAGGGATTGCTGCTGTTCAGGCGGCGCAGCAGGTAGGTGCCATCGCAGGCAAACGCCACGATGTAGCCATGCGCCCCGGTGCTGCTGGTGCCGGCCTCCGGGCCGTACAAAATCAGCCCATACGAGGAGCGCCCGCTGCACACTGCACCGGTGGTGACATCCATTTCTACATACAGCTCTTCCAGATAGGGGCCGGAGAACCACCAGGTATCAAACTCGCGGAACTTGCCGGTCACGCTGATGTTGCCAGCCGCATCGCTGGTCATCTGGATTTCGCTGGTATTCGGCAGGCGGCCGGTCGATCGGTCGGCCCAGTATTGCGTGCCCATGGCAGCATGCGTGAGGCGCGGCCCGCCAAAAGCCAGCACCGGGTCAAAAGGCGGGTCAGAGGGGGTCGGTGCCGGGGTGCGGCTGGCGGTGGGTTGGGCAGCCTGGGTGGCGGCTTGCTCGGCCTGCTCGGTCTCCACGATCGGTTCGGGCGTGACGCTCGGTTCAGGCGTGGGGCTGAAGGCGCTGGTGGGGGTGATGATGAAGGGCGTGGGGGTCGGCGCGGCCGGGCTGTCGCCGGTGGGGGCGGCGCTGGGGCTGGCCAGAACAATCACCGCCGTGGGGGCGGCCAGAGTCGGGAATTCAAACGGTGTCGGTTCGGCGATGGGCGCGCTGCGCACGCAAGCCGCCAGTACCAGCGAAGACATCAGCAGAAGGGCAAGTCGTTTCATACGATTGAGGATAGCATAAAAGCCTGAAACGCGAATTGAAATGCGCAACCGCGCAGGCTACCCCCCCTCCATACGATAGGCCACCGCGGTCATATCTCCCACAAACTCCGGCAGGCCGGTATGACCCAGCAGTTGCCGTACCGCCAGGCCCTCGCCAAGGTGATACCAGTAATGATAAATGTTGCGGTACAGCATCGTGCCGATGCTCTCGGGCAAGGTGCGGCCTTTAAAGTCGATGTGCTGGCTCAATTTTTCCGTCGTCAGCGTCTCCAGAAACGTATCGGCGGCGTCGGTGATGTCGCGCCACGCCGCCCACATGGCGCTCACGTCCGGCGTGCTGGGTGGGCGGCCGCTGGCGGTCAGTTCCACCACCTGCGGGTGCAGTTTGATGTCCTGGGCGGCCCGCACCCAGTAGTAATTTTCCTGGCTGGCCAGATGCCCCACCATCCAGCCGATGCAGTTCAGCGCCTCAAAGCGGCGGCGGCCTTCCTCATCCGTCACGCCCGCCAGCCCGCGGGCAAACTCAGTCCGCGCAAAACGCAGTTGTACCACCAGTGGGTGCGGCATAACGGTCTCCATTTCAGCCAAAGATATATTTCAGGGCGTAAGCCAGGCGGTCGTTGAAATCCGCCGGGTATTCGTGCGCCAACCCGGGGATGGTTTCCAATTCAGTAGAAACACCGTGCTGGTTGAGGCGCGCTACCAGTTCGCGGATGTTGTCGAGCGGGATGGTGGCATCCGCCTCGCCGGCCAGAATCAGGCCGCGCAGCCCGCGGCCGCGGCCCTGCTCCAGCAACGGCTGCCACTGGTCGAGGTCATCCATGTAGGGGCCGCCGGGGCCAATCAGCACAAAGCCCTGGGCCGGAATCTGGCCGGAGAGCGCCAGCCCCAGCGCGACTTCGCCGCCCATCGAGAAGCCGCCCAATAGAATCTGGGTTGGGTCCACGTTGTACTGGCGACCCACGCTGGCAAAGTGGCCTGCGACCTCCTCGGCCGCGCTTTCATAATCCGCCCAGGCATAGGCTCCCGCCCACATGGCGCGGGCCGACTGCGGCAGGCCCACCAGCCAGCCGCGCAGCGCCAGCGGACTCCAGCGCGGCAGATTGGCCTGCACGCTGTCCATATTGCCATGTAAGAAGAAAGCCAGCGGGCAACCTGGGCCGTCGGCAGCGCAGGCGGCTTCCGGGCGCACCACCAGCACCGGCAGGGCGGCGGCCGGGTCGGCGGCCTGCATCTGGGCGCAGATGGCCGCCACGCGCTCGAATTCATCTTTGCCCTGCAAACCCGCAAACGAGGGCGATTGGCGCATGATGAGGTCGGAGTACCAGGTGCCGGCCGTCAGGCTGGTTTCCAGTATCTGGCAGGCGAGGGCCGGTTGTTCCATGCGGGCGGCAAAGCAGGCCCGCCAGTAGTTAATCAGCGGGAAATCATCCGGGTGGTCGAGCAGGGCGGCGGTGGTGTAATCCAGCCCCTGCTGGTAGGTCTGGGCGGCAAAGTGCTGCTGCACCTGCGCCCCAATCTGTTGCATGTTTTCAAGGGTCATACGGCCTCCTGCGCAAATCTTAGCATAGAAGCGCCCGCCCGCCGCCGCCCGTTATGGTATTCTTAATTCATCTTTTTTCAGGAGCGCCGCACACATGTACATCGCTGTCGAAGGGGTCATTGGCGTGGGCAAAACCAGCCTGGCGCGTTTGCTCCAGCCGCGTTTTGAAGCCGACCTGCAACTGGAGGTCTTTGAGGAGAACCCGTTTCTGGCCGATTTTTACAGCGACCGCCAGCGTTATGCCTTCCAGACCCAGATTTTCTTTTTGCTGAGCCGTTACCACCAGCAACGCCGCTCGGTGCGGGAAGTGCTGGATACCGGCCGCAACCTCTTCACCGACTATACCTTTGCTAAGGATGCGCTGTTCGCCCAGATTAACCTGGCGGGCGACGAACTGGAAATGTATTACAAGGTCCATGAAGCCCTCGGCGAAAAAGTGCGCCTGCCCGACCTGATTGTGTACCTGCGGGCCGAGACCGAGACCCTGATGCAACGGATTGCCCTGCGCGACCGGGCCTACGAGCGCAATATGGAAAGCGACTACATCGCCCGGCTCAACCAGGCCTATGACGACCACTACGGCCCCGGCTACCAGGGCCCGCCGGTGCTGATTATCAATTCCAATGGCCTGGATTTTGTGAAAAACCCGGCCGACCTGGACAAGATTGAAGCGGACGTGCGCGCCGCTCTGGAAAACGCCCCTCACCAGCCCGAGCTGCCGCTGAACGGCTAACCTGATGCGAATTACCCGCGACTTACTGCTGAAAATTGCCAACGAAACCGTGACCGAACGCGCCCGGGCGGATAAATCCATCCTCGCCGCTTACCTGCACGGCAGTTTGCTGGAAGGCCGCGAACCGCTGCTGGGCGGGGCGGCCGATATTGACCTGAGCTTCGTGCACATCGGGGCCGATGCGCCGCGCGAAATCGTGCGCCTGACGGATGACGTCACGCTGGATATCCTGCACCATGAACGCGCCGCCTACGAACCCGCCCGCACCCTGCGCCAGCATTCCTGGCTGGGGCCGGCGGTGTTCTACGCCAAAGCCCTGTACGACCCGCAGCACTTTCTGGATTTCACCCAGGCCAGCGCCCGCGGCATGTACGACGAGCCGGAGAATGTACTGGCGCGCGCCGAGCCGCTGCTGCAAACCGCCCGCCAGACCTGGTTCCAGTTTTACAACCAGCAACTCACGGATGACACCGCCCGGGTGCGCGGCTTTCTGCTGGCGGTGGAAGCGGCCGCCAACGCCGCCGCCAGCCTGACCGGCCAGCCCCTGCCCACCCGCCGCCTGCTGCTGGAGTTCCCGGCCCGCGCCGCGGCCCTCGGCCAGCCGGGGCTGGCGGCCGGCCTGCTGGGCCTGCTGGGGGCACGTGACCTCACACCGGCGCAGGTAACCGCCTGGCTGCCGGACTGGCAAAGCGCCTACACCGAAGCCGCCACCAGCGGCCAGACCGAGCCGGACCTGCACCCCCTGCGCCGCAGGTATTACCAGCAGGCGATTCTCTCACTGGCCGAAGGCGGCTACCCGCAGGAAGCCGCCTGGCCGCTGCTGCGCACCTGGGCCGGGGCCGCCGCCGGGCTGCTGCCCGCCAGCCCGCCCCACCAGCGCTGGCTGGACGCGATGAGCGAACTGGGCCTGGCCGGGCCAGCATTGGAAGACCGCCTGGCCGGGCTGGATGCCTACCTGGATACGCTGGAAGAATTGTTTGACAGCTGGAAAAAAGAACGCGGCGTGGGGTAATGCCCCGCTCTTAAATATTGCTCTTTTCTACCTGATGTAATACCCACCACTCTCTTTGATCAGTTACGGACTGAAACAAAATCGCCTCATTCCCAGGATAATCGCCTTCCAGCGGAAGCACCAATGTCGTTTCAACTCCAAATTCAAGCAATATCTCATTGTTTTCAAAGCTTACACTCGTCACTTCTTTGGGAATAAGATCTATGAGCGCTAGCTTAAACGCATCCGAAGGGAAGGTTATCTCCTTTTGCCCCGCCTTCCTGATTATTGGATCAGTGGTTACGTTTATACGGAACTCTTCAATATTCAACTGGAGATAATCCATCACAAAGGTGACCGATTCAAGTCGCTTCGCAATTAATTTCTCGAGGCTGGTAAGTTCAACTCTTTTCATTGGATAGCCTATGATGTTAACAGTTACATGATTATGTGAACCAAGAGATTGGTCGGAAAAATTATCTGACTACCTATCATCTTGATGTGGGGTAACAGCCTTCAATAGAACTCCTCCCCATCGCTTGTTCTGTTAAGAATTCTTGGGCTGTTACAAATTCCCCGCCAGCAACTGCCCGGTGGCTTTCTTGCCCGCCAGCGGCAGCAGCACGTAGAAAATCGCGCCCTGATCCGGGCCTTCGCTCTCGGCCCACACCCGCCCGCCATGCAACTGCACGATGCCGCGCGCAATCGCCAACCCGAGGCCCATGCCACCGTAGGTACGCGTCATGTGGCCTTCCACCTGGTAGAAATCCTCAAAGATGCGCTGCAACTGGTCTTTCGGGATGCCGATACCATCGTCCTGAATGGCGGTCAGCGCCCCATCCGGGTGGCCGGTTACGGCGATGTTGATTTTGCCGTTGTTGGGCGTAAAGCGGATGGCGTTGTTCAGGACGTTCAGGAACACCCGCTTGAGCTTGTCGGCATCGGCGTTGACCGTCAGCGGCTCTTTCGGCAGGCGGATATTGAACTCCTGGCCCTTCTCGCGCGCCAGCGCCTGGGTTTCGCTGTAGGCTTCGGCCACAATCCGCTGTACCGGCTGGGCGGTGGGCTGGAACTCCTGCGTACCGGCCTGCAACAGGTTCATGTTGGTCATGTCGTCCACCAGCGTGCGCATTTGCAGGGCGGCCTTGTTCAGTTTCTCGGCAAAGCCGGCCAGTTCGGGCGGGGCATCTTCGCTTAAGAACTGCGAGTAGCCCAGCACAGTGTTGAGCGGGATGCGCAACTCATGTGAAGCAATGGCGATGAAATCGCTCTTGCGCTTATCCAGTTGGGCCAGTTCGTCAAAGGCGCTCTGCAGGGACTGCATCAGGCGGGCGTTGTTGATAGCGACCGCCGCCTGCGAGGCGATGACCGAGAGGATGTCCACATCCTCCTTGGAGAAATCGCCCAGCTTCTTGTTCACGCCCTCCAGCACGCCGATGGTCTTCTCGCTGATTTTCATCGGCACGCCCACCAGATTGCGGGTGTGGAACTGGGTCTTTTCGCCCACTTCGCTGAAGTGCTGCGGGTTGTTCTCCGCTTCGTTGATAATTTCCGGCCGGTCGGAGAGGAAAATCGCACCGGCGATGCTGGATTCCAGCGGCACCGGGATTTTCGCCAGTTCTTCCGGGTCGGAGCCGGTGGCAGCCGCAAAGCGCAGTTCGCCGGTCTTTTCGTTAAACAGTAACACCGAGACGCTCTCGCATTCGAGGATCTCGGTGCCGGTATCAATGATGAAGTTCAGCAGGCGGTCGGGGTCGAGGGTGGAGTTGAGGGTCAGGCTGATTTCCACCAGCCGCGCGAACTGGCCGAGGGTGCGCTTCATCTCGACCAGTGAATCGACCAATTGTCCGGTTGCGGGGTGTACCTGGCTCATGGTTTTCCTAGTGTAGCGTGAAAGCGGCCTTTTGTCTATTCCCTCTTTATTGCATAATATTATGCATTATTTTATATACAGCACGATATTGTGCTATACAGAAGAATTGAAATCCCCGCCCTCCGCAAGAAAAAGGGCCGGATTTCTCCGGCCCAAAAAACCTCAATCGTAGCGGGTGTCATCCAGTTGTTTGCGCAGCGTTTCCTGCGCATCCAGCTCGGGCGTCAGCCCACCGGCGCCGTCTTCGGCGGCCAGGCGCGCTTCGGCCGCTGCCAGCTCCTCCGGCCCTGCCCGCCGCACCAAAGACCACTTGCGGCAATGCGGGCAGTTTTCCAGCCGACTGAAACCGAGCTTGAGGCCCAGGGCGCTTAAGCGATAGGGCTTGCCGCACTTGGGGCACACCGCGCCGCCCAGCCAGCCATATTCGCCGGGACGATGGGCTTTCTTGCGGCCGGTGGCCAGCAGGGGCGCCAACGCGCTGACCGCCAGCAACGCAACCACAATCACCGCCAGCGGCACACCAATCCGACCCATCATCTCGCCAGCCTGCTCACGGCCCACGAACAGCCGCACCAGTTCCTGCGAGCGCAACTCCGTACCATCGGCTCGCACGCCAACCGCCACCAGCGTGTGCTGGCCGGGCGGGTAATCATCGGTCACAAACGCTACCCGGAACGCTGGGGTCTCGCCGGACTCTCCCAGCAGGGTCTCGCCATCCAGATAGTAGCGCACGGATACCAGGTCGGCCGGGCCTTCCACGGTGACACTGAAGTTGCCCTGAATATCCCCATTGAAGCCGCCATAGCCCCAGTCGCGGCGCAGTTTGAGAATCAGTTCGGGCGACTCGCTTTGCGCCAGCGCCGGGCTGGCAATGCCGAGCAACAGCGCCAGCAGGACCAGCCACAGCAAATTTTTCTTCATTCGCATCATACGACCTCTTTTTACTTCCAGCGGGTCAGGATGGTTTCACGCTGGAACAGTTGAATCGCCAGCGTGAGCAGGGCCGCATCCACCAGCACCAGCACCAGCGCCAGCCACACCACCACCGACTGATCGACCTGAATCAGGCCAAAGGTCTGGCCCATGAACAGCCCCAGCACCGGCAGCATCACCAGCGCCGAAATCTGCTCGGCGACCCGGGGGTCATTAACGCGCGAGGAGACCATCACCGCCAAACTGACGGCCGCCACCGAGAGCAGCGGCCCGACCACCGCAATTGCCAGCAACCACAGCGGTTTGAGCAGTTGCGCCGCAATCACGCTGCTGCCGGTAATCCACACCGCCCCGATGACGAAGACGATGTAGGCCCCCCAGGTCACGAATACCGCCGGCAGGGCTGCCCCCAGGGCTTTGCCCGCCAGCAATTGCAGGGTGCTGATGGGCGCCGCCAGCAGCGGCTCCAGCGTGCGGGTGCGCTTCTCGCCCACGATGCTGTAGGAAGCAATCGTCACCGGGATGATGACCGGCATCAGCAGGAAGAGCATCAGGAACTGGCTGACCAGAAAGAACTGGGCGCAATCCGCCCCGGCCAGGTCGCCGCACAGGGCCATGAACTCCGGTGGGATTTCCGAAAGCCCCAGGGCCTGCTCCGGGCTGGCCCCGCGCATGCTGTACAGCACCCCGAGCGGGATGGCAATGAACAACAGCGGCATGAACGCCACCGAGAAAAACACAAACCGATTCTTGAAGACCTCGGCCCACTCTTTACGAACCATCACCCAGACTTTATCCATGATTACCTTCTTCCTTGTCCATCAGGTGCAGGTAGACATCTTCCAGACTGCGGCGCACCTCACCCACAAAGCGCAGCTCGGCCCCGGCCTCCACCAACCGCCGGATGATGGCCGGGTTGTGCGCCTCCGGGTCATCCAGCGTCACCACCAGTTTCTGGTCAATTAACTCGGCCTTTTGCACAAAATCAAAGCCGCTCACTGCCTCCGCCAGCCGGGGCTCGGCCTGCGCCAGATGAAAGACCACCATCCGGCCAAAGAGCTGGCCGCGCAGGTTGGCGGGGGTATCCAGCGCCAGCAGGCGGGCTTTGAACACGCCCACCCGGTCGCACAACCGGTCGGCTTCATCCAGATTGTGGGTGCACATGATGATGGTGCGCCCCTGCTGGCGCAATTCGGCGATGAATTCGCGCACCAGACGCGCCGCCTCGGGGTCCAACCCGGAGGTCGGTTCATCCAGATACAACACCGGCGGCTCGTGCAGCAGGGCACGCGCAATCGCCAACTTCTGGCGCATGCCCTTGGAGAATTCGCCGACTTCGTCGCCGCGCCGCGCCCACAAACCGAGCATGCGCAGGTATTTCTCCACCTGGCCGGGAATATCGGCCACATCGTAGAGGGCCGCAAAGAAGGCCAGGTTGCGCTCGGCGCTTAACTGGTCGTACATGCCCGGCGTTTCAGTCAGGATGCCGACCTTGCGGCGCACATCCATATCCTCTTTGCCAATCTCATGCCCGGCCACCACTGCCCGCCCACTGGTCGGCGCAATCAGGGCACTCAACATCCGGATGGTGGTGGTTTTGCCGGCCCCGTTGGGCCCGAGCAAGCCAAAGACTTCGCCCGCCCGCACTTGCAGCGAGAGGTTGTCCACCGCCAGTACGGCCTGCTCCCCTTTGCCAAAACGCTTGGTCAGGTTTTCTACCACAATCGCATGTTCAGTCATAACGGCTGTCCTCTATCTGTTCTCTTTTCGGCCGGGCCGGCGCCAGCGGCTGCAGCGCCGGGGCGTCAATCAGTTCCGGCTGGGCGGGCAGCAACGGCAAGACTCGCTTCAACCACAGGATAATGCCCACGCTCACCGCCGCCAGCCCCAGCAGCAACGCCTCGGCAATGTAGATGCTATAGGTCTGGCTGACAAAGACCGTAAGGCCATTTAGCAAAGCGTGCCAGCCCACGGCGGCCCACAACCAGCGGCTGCGGCCACTCACCACGGCCTGCATCACCAGCAGGCCGGCGCTCAAATGAAACACGAGGGCGCTCACGCGCTCCAGCGCGCCGAGCAACTGGTCGTACCAGGGAATGTCCCAATAGGCGGCCATGGCAGCCCGCACCTGCTCCAGATTGTCTCCGCCCACGAGGACCACCAACGCTTCCGGGCTGGCGCCATATAGCACAATCATCTGCAAAAAGGCGTATAGCACCAACGCTCCGAGGATCATAGCCTCGATACCGCCATGCCCGGCGCCCACCATCAGCCCCTCGGCCCAGCTGCGGGCCTCCGGCAGAAAACGGCGCAGCGTAATCCAGCGGGCGACTTCTTCGAACAAGCCAGAAGACAGGCCCAGCGCCACCGCCATCCACACCAGCCCCCAGCTGCCCGGCTCGGGCGTCAGCCCCAGCCGCTCCAGAAGCGGGTTGAGCAGGAAGACATTGAACGGAATGTGCAACACCTGGGCCGCCACAAAGGTCATCGCCCCGATGCCGAACAGCCGCCATTCCTGCCGCCAGCGCCGCGCAATCCAGATGCCCAGCGCCAGCGGCATGGCAATCATCAGCGCGCCGTTGAGAAACGGCGGGATGGCATGCGGGTTGCTGACCAAAAACCACAGCCCGCCGCCCAGCAGGAGCACCACGACCAGTGTACTTACAATGCGCAAAAACTTCATTCAACACCTCTCAAAGACCATGTTTCACATGAAACATTCGCCCACTATTGTACTGCGCTCAAATTGTGTTTCACGTGAAACAACCCGCCCGCATAGGCTGTTTAGAACAGGCTACCTACCCCGGCTGACTATCCGGATCTCTCTTGCGGCTTCTGGTTCTGGGCCAGCGCCACCATACCGCTCAAGCCACCCAGGTTCATCGTGTCCACCGCGCTGGAAGGCACAATCACCAATGCGCCTTTTTCTTTCAGGCCTTCAAAGAGCATGTTCATCGCCCGCAGGTGCAGGGCGGTCGGGTTGTTGATGTAGGCCTCCGAGGCGGTCGCGAAGGAGTGTGCAATCTGTTCTTCCGATTCACCCAAAATCACGCGCGCCTGGCGTTCGCGTTCGGCCTGGGCCTGGCGCGACATGGCATCTTCCAGATCCTTGGGGATGACGATATCCCGGATTTCCACCGACTGCACGCTCACGCCCCAGGGGGTGGTGCGCTCATCGATGATTTTCTGCAGGTCGGCATCCATCTTGGCCCGCCCGGCCAGTACATCCGCCAGCATCAGCGAACCAATCACTTCGCGCAGGGCGGTCTGCGAAGCCCAGGTGATGGCGGTGCGGTAGTTCTCCACTTCGAGGGCGGCCTTTTCGGCATCCCACACCACCCAGAACAGCACCGCATCTACATCCACCGGCACCGTGTCTTTGGTGAGGGTTTTCTCGGCGCTGAAGGGCGAGACCATCACGCGGTGGTCAATCCATTCGGTCGCCACATCCACAATCGGGATGAGCCAGAACACGCCCGGCCCTTTCAACCCGTGGAACTTGCCAAACCGCAGCACCACGGCTTTCTCCCACTGGTTGGCGACCTTGAGTGAGAACAGCACATAGATGGCCGCCAGCACCCACACCGCCAGCCAGGCAAAGATGGCGAAGTCCGAGGCGTTCAGACTGACATCCATATAGATGGTGCCGAGGGTGGCGATGAGAAAACCCACCGTGGCCAGAGTGGCCGAGAGGCCATTCAGCCGCTGCGGGTTATTGTCCACGCCGAAGTTCTTCAAACGCTGGTCAAAAATTTTGTTGATGCTCATGTCATTCTCCATTAGTGGATATTTCAGGTTCGTCGCTGGCGGCCGGGTGACCTTCGGCCTCCCAGCTGGCTAACGCCTGTTCAAAGGCGGCCCGCGCCTCGGCCGGGCTGAAATTCAAACGATCGGCCTCGACCGCATAAATTTGTGCCAGCCGCGTCAGACTGCGCTGGCGCAGGCGGGCGGTCTCTTCTACTGAAACGGGCTCCAGGATAAATGTGCCGCGCCCATGCTGGGTGGAGATGATGCCTTCTTCATCCATCAGGCGGTAGGCGCGTGCCACAGTGTTGAAATTCACCCGCAGGTCGGCGGCCAGTTGGCGCACGGTCGGCAGTTGGTGGCCGGGCTGCAACTCCCCGGTGGCGATGGCATGCTTGATCTGGTCCATCAACTGGATGTAAATGGGGACGTGGGTGGTGAAGTCAATGTCAAAGTTCATCTGTTTCGTCCTGTTTGTATCATTGTTTGTTTGTATGATTGTATATTTGTTGGATTGTTTTGTCAAGCGCGCTCCCGGGCCTGGATTCGGGCCGTACGGGCGGGTAAAATCGGGTATCCTATAGCGGCTGTATCTATCCCCTTTCAAGGACTTGTGTGTGACTGACCCCTGGCATTCTTACAATGAATTTATGCTCACCGGTGAGGCTGAACGCTTCACCAAGCTCTTTGCCCGCTACGAACTCTTCAAGCAGGTGCTGGAGCTGCCCGGCGACATCGTCGAGTGCGGCGTATTGAAAGGCACCGGCCTGTTCCTGTGGGCGCGACTGCTCGAAATCTACTCGCCGCGCTCCAAGCGCAAAGTGGTGGGGTTTGATACCTTTGCCGGCTACCCCGCCGATACCAGTCTGGAGGTGGACCGCCAGACCGGGCAGGAATACAAACGCCAGCAAATTCAGGATCCGGCCGATGTCAGCCGCGAGCGGTTGCTGCAAACCGCCGAATCGCTCGGCCTCTCGCACCGCATTGAACTGATTCCCGGCAACGCCACCCAGACCATCCCGCAGTATGTGGCCAGCCAGCCCGGCTTCCGCATCGCCCTGCTGGACCTGGACTTTGTGCTCTACGACCCCACCAAAACCGCCCTCGAAACCTTCTACCCGCTGGTGGTGCCGCACGGCATCATCGTCTTTGATGAGTATGCCGTCTCCGGCATGGGCGAATCAGACGCGGTGGATGAGTACTTCAAGGACAAGTCGGTGGTCTTCAACCAGTTCACCTGGGCCGCCAGCCCGACCGCCTACTGCGTGAAACCATGATCGATCAGGAAGCCAAACTCAAGCGCATCGCCGCTCTGGGCTTTGACTATGAGGCCCAGCCCAAAGAGCACCAGACCGCCTGTAACCTGTGCGGCGAAACCCGCCTGGTGGTCATTACGCACCAAGACCGCTACGGCTACCCAGCACCCGCCAATACCTGCTGGCGCTGTGGCCTGACCTTCATTAACCCGCGCATGACCGCCAGCGCTTACGAAGCGTTCTATGGCGGCACGTACCGCCCGCTGGTCAGCGCCTACCACGGCCGCGACATCAACGCTCAATCGATTCAGGCCGAGCAACTCACCTACACCATCGAGCGCGAGGCCTTCCTCACGCCGTTTCTGGCCGGGCGGGCGGTCCGTACCATGCTGGATATCGGCGGCTCGACCGGCGTGGTGGCCGAGCGCTTAGCCCAAACCTACAACCTGACTGCCACCGTGCTGGACCCCTCGCCGGATGAACTGGAAGAAGCCCGCCGCCGCGGCCTGGAGACCATCACCGGCCTGGTGGAAGATGCCGACTTCGGCCAGCAGCAGTTTGACTTCGTCATCCTGTGCCAGACGATTGACCACCTGCTGGATATTCGCGGCACGTTGGCGAAAATCCGCCAGTTGCTGGCCCCCGAAGGCCTGTTCTTTGTGGACATCGTCGATTTCCGGGCCGCCTATCTGCGGCACTGGCGCATCAATGAAGCCCTCAAAATCGACCATCCCTATTACCTCACCCAGGCGACCGCCGAGGCCTACCTGGCCCGCGCCGGCTTTGACATCCTCGGCAAGGCCTACGCCGCCGACCATCTGCACATCTCCTACCTGTGCGCCGCCGGCACGCCGGACCCGGCCGCCCTGCCCAGCCCGGAGAGTGTGAACGAGCAACTGCACGAAATCCGCACCGTCCAGAACACCGGCCACCGGTGGGCGTAAGTAGTTGGCCGCAAGTTGTTAGCATTTGAAATGCACTCGAACGGCCAACTATTAAAAGTAGTCATTGGGAATCTATGAGTGCAAACATGCTGAAATTTGAGGACAACATGCCTAAAGACTTTCGGTGGACTACTTAGCATGACCGCGGTGTTGGGGCTCATCCCGGCCCGCGGTGGCTCCAAGGGCATCCCGGGCAAGAACATCCGCCCGCTGGCGGGCAAACCCCTGCTGGCCTACACCGCCGAAGCAGCCCGCGCCAGCGGCGTGCTTGACCGCCTGATTCTCTCTACGGATGCCGAAGACATTGCCGCGGTGGGCCGCTCCGCCGGGCTGGAGGTGCCGTTCATACGCCCGCCCGAACTGGCCGCCGATGACACCCCGATGCTGGCCGTCATCCAACATGCGCTGGCATACCTCGCCACTGAAGGCTACACCCCGGAGATCATTGTGCTGCTCCAACCGACTTCGCCGCTGCGCACCCCGCAACACATCCGCACCGCGGTGGCCGAACTGCAATCCCGCGACGTAGATAGCGTGGCGAGCGTGGTGGCGGTACCGGCGGTGTATTCGCCGTATTATGTAATGAAGATAGAAGATGACCGCCTGTTGAATTTTCTACCGGGCGGCCAGCAATACACCCGCCGCCAGGACGCCCCGCCGGCCTACTGCCGGGATGGCACGGTCTATGCCTTCTGGCGCAAGACTCTGGAAGAAAAAGGCAGTATTTACGGCGATAGCTGCTGGCCGCTGATTCTTGCGGAAGATGAATCCATCACGGTGGATACCCTTGCGGACTGGCAAAAGGCCGAGGATCGGCTCGCCCGTTTTTCTGGCTGATTTGACCCGATGAAAAAACCATTGCGATTCGGTTTTCTGGTTTATCGCACTCCAGTCTTGAAGACGATGGGAGTTTTGATAGATGCTTGTCTGAATCAGGGACTGGACGTGTACATTTTCTATTCTGGCGAAACATCAGATCCCGGCAAGAGCTACCAAAACGCAACCCCGGCAAATATTCCCCGCTTTCCAGATCGCCAACCCCAGTATGTGGCTTGCCAGCCGCATGAAATCAGTCTGCTGGCGGCTGAATATCGCCTCGACGCATTCATCACCCATGAGGGCTATCACACCCTGCAGGGCTTCGGCCAGTTGGAGAGCGTTCGCACCCTGCGCCAGCAAGGCACGGCTGTCTTTTCGCTGACCCATTTCTTTGAGGTCTCGCGCCTGCCGCTGGAAGCCCTCGACCACTTTGACCTGACCTTCTTCATGAGCGAGTTTGGCATCGAGCTGATGTTTGACCTCAACGCCGCCACCCCAGCCGAGCGCGCCCACTACCGGCCGCGCATGGCCACCGCCGGTTCGCCAACCTTTGACCAGCTCGCGGGGTTGGATCAGACCGCCGCCCGCGCTCACTTCGGCCTGCCGCCCGACCGGCCAGTGGTGGTGCTGGCCGCCCCGGTGCTCTCGCCCGTGACCCTGTGGCGCTGGGTGGTGTGGCGCGAACCCGCCCTGCGCACCCGCCTGAAACGCGCTCTCAGCGCCCGCCGGCTGGACTTCCTGCCCCAGATTTTCAGCGGCCCGTCGTTTGAACGCTGTGTGGCGGCCGTGCGCGCCTTCTGCGACCGCCACAACGCCGTGCTGGTGGTCAAGTCGCGCCTCAAGCAAGACGACCCGCCCTACCTGATTGCCGCCGCCGACCATTATCTGGACGGCGCCGATGAAGAATATTATCCGCTTTTCACCATGTACCGCCTGCTGGCCGCCGCTGACCTGGTGGTGAGCGCCCAGAGCATGTCTTTGGTGGAGGCGGTGGCCGCCAACGTCCCGGCCGTCAATATCCATGTGCCTTTCCGCGAAATCGATGAACCCAGCCGCAGCACCTATGCCCGCTACCTGGAAGTGCTGCTCGGCAGCGCCCCGGACAGCCTGATGAACACCCCCGGTTGCATGTGGAGCCAGCCGTGGCAATCCTTCCCGCGCTGGCTGAACGGCAAAACGCTGGCCGACTTCCGGCTCGATTCAACCCGGGCCGATGAATACCGCCAGCACTATCTGGGCATGGAAGCCACCCCCAGCAGCCAGCGCATACTGGACACCATTCGCGACTACCTCAACACCCCTGTGGAGGCCCGCCATGCGCATGTCTGAACTCGGTTCCAGTCCGGCCGACCGCCGCCGGCGCTGGCGCAGTTGGCTAACCGCGCAACGACTGTGGGACGAGGACTTTGCCCCGGTTTTCATTTGCGGCGCCTCCGGCAGCGGCACGACCCTCATCGCCAGTCTGCTGAATCAGAACTATGAAGTCGGTCTGTACCTGAACGAAAGCGTGCGCATGCTGAACACCGGCCGCGACCTGTGGATGGACAAAGCCGATGAATACCCGGATGTAAACGCCTATTACAACGCTCTCTTCATTCCCGCTCACCGCCCCCCGGCCGCCATCCGCCGCCAGTTGCTGCGGCTGTACCGCCGCGAAATCATCTATCCCAAAACCAGCCCGGTAGTGATTGATAAAGGCCCAAACGCCCATCTGGTGCGTTTTGAATGGCTGCGCTCGGCTTTTCCAGCTGCCCGCTTTGTGTTCCTCTTCCGCCAGCCGGTCGAATCGGTTGAAGGTCTGCGCCGTAAGTGGAAGCAGGTGTTTGGCGGCTCACCCCTTACCGACCTGTGCGATTTCTGGCTTAATATGCATGAACGCTTTCTGGAAGATTCAGCCGACTACCGCGGGCAGGTCTACCCGCTGGCCTACGACACGCTGGTCGCCGACCCGCCCGCCAGCCTGGCCCGGGTGGCGGCCTTTGCCAGGCTCACGACCCGTCCCACCCCCCTGCCGCTGCCAGACCGCCCGGCCAAACCCGGCAAGGGCCTGCGCAATGTGGTGGATGGCAAAATTGTGGTGATGCCCGCTGCCCACCAGCGAGTGGACTCCAGCCTGACGCCTGAAGAAGAACTCCTGGTAGCCGAACGCCTGCTGCCGGCCTACACGCGTTACAAGCAAATCGAAGCCGCCTTTCTGGCCGGCCAGCCCCAGCCATGAGCCGCAAACCGCGCATCGCCTTTCTGCTGCAAATGTTCGGCGTGGGCGGCATGCCACAATGGCTGTACCGCCTGGCCGCCAGTCTGCGCGACGAGTTCGATTTCTACTTCATCGCCACCCACTCGGATTACATCCTGCCCGAATACCGGGCCGTCGCCCACACCGCCCACCTGCCCCCCAGCAAGTGGCGGCTGGCCGCCTGGCTGGCGCGCCACCAGATTGACCTGGTGCAGTTCGCCAATCTGCGCCTGTATGCAGATGCCGCCCGGCTGGCGGGTGTCCCGGCGATTGTGGAGCGCACCGATGGCCTGCGCAACGGGGCCGCCCTCGGCCCAAAACACGGTTTGGCAGCGGTGGTCGCCAGCACGCAGGGCACCATCCCGCACATTGCGCGCCTGATTGACCGCCAGAAAATCCACCTGATTTACAATGGCATTGACCACGCCCATTACCAACAGGCCACCCCGGAGCGCTTTGGCTTTGCTCCCGAGGATGTGCTGATTGGCCGGACATCACGGCTGGCGGGCGGCAAGAACATCTCGCTGCTCATTCAGGCGGTACTGCGCCTGCGGGCCGAGCCGCGCCACGAGCACGTGCGGCTGGTCATCTGTGGCGGAGATAACACCGAACGCGGCGCACCGCCAATGCTGGCCGCCCTGCAGGCCGAGGCCGCCCCGCTGGGCGCGAGCGTGGTCTTCACCGGCGAAGTCGCCGACCCGGCCGCCATCACCGCCGGCTATGACATCGCCACCTGCACCTCGCGCCCGGAAAACGAAGGCATCCCGAATTCGCTGCTGGAAGGCATGGCGGCCGGCAAGCCGCTGGTCGCCACCGCCGTGGGCGACATCCCCGAAATCCTCACCGAAGGCGATAACGGCCTGCTGGTACCCAGCGATGATTTGCCGGCTCTGACCGAAGCCCTGGCGCGCCTCATCGCCGACCCGGCCCTGCGCCAGCAGATGGGCGCCGCCGGGCAGGCTCGCATTGCCCGTGACTTTGACCTCGCAGCCCAGGCCGAAAAATACGCTGCCCTCTACCGCCAGTTGCTGGCCGAACACGGCCGCTGGCCGCGCCGCGCCTGGCGCTAACCCTCCCATGCCGCCCCTCCCGCGCCGCTTTTACAACCGCCCCACGCTGGAAGTCGCCCGCGATCTGCTGGGGACGCGGCTGGTGCGCATCGAGAACGGCCAGCGCATCAGCGGCCTCATCCTTGAAACCGAAGCCTACTGCGGCGAAACCGACCTCGGCTGCCACGCCAAAGCCGGCCTCACGAATCGCACCGCCCCGCTCTACGGCCCACCGGGCCACGCCTATGTGTATTTCACGTACGGCCATCACTGGCTGTTCAATGTGGTCACCCGCCCCGCCGGTGAGCCGGAAGCGGTTCTGGTTCGGGCGATCCTGCCGCTGGAAGGAATCGATGTCATCGAACAGCGGCGCGGCCAGCAACCGCGCCAACGCTGGACCGACGGCCCCGGCAAACTGGCCCAGGCCCTCGGCATCGATGGCCGCTTGAACACCCACAACCTCACCGCCCTGGATGCCGAAGTCTTCATCGAACGCGCCCGCCCGCTGCCGGATGCTTTCGTAACCACCACGCCCCGCATCGGGTTATATACTGTGCCGGAGCCGTGGAAGAGCACCCCCTGGCGCTTTCTGGCGACCCTGCCGGAAAACTTCACAGTAGAATAAGCCCGCACAATCGCAAGTCAGACCGACCCACAAGGAGCACGTATGAAACTCTTGGAAGGAAAAAACGCCCTCGTTTTTGGCGTGGCCAATAACCGCTCGATTGCCTGGGGCATCACCCAGGCCTTTCACCAACACGGCGCAAAGGTCGGCATTTCCTATGCCGGCGAGATGATGGAAAAACGCGCCCGCCCGCTGGGCGAATCGCTCGGGCTGGACTTCATCGAGCCCTGCGATGTCTCCAGCGATGCCGAGATTGAGGCGGTGGCCGCCAAAGCCAAAGCCCATTTCGGCCAGATTGACATCCTCGTGCATGCCATCGCCTTTGCCCCGCGCGAAGAACTAACCGGCGCCTTTTACACCACCAGCCGGGCCGGCTTCGCCACTGCTCTCGACATCAGCGTGTATTCTTTTATTGCGCTGGCGCGCGCCTTCCAGCCCCTGCTGCGGTCGGGCGGTTCCATGATGACGCTCTCGTACTACGCCGCCGAAAAGGTCGTACCGAATTACAACGTAATGGCGATTGCCAAGGCCGCCCTCGAGAACACCACCCGCTACCTGGCGCGCGACTTTGGCCCGCAGGGTGTGCGCGTCAACGCCATTTCGGCCGGCCCC
The DNA here is from genome assembly GCA_024710875.1 of Anaerolineales bacterium. Taxonomy (GTDB): domain Bacteria; phylum Chloroflexota; class Anaerolineae; order Anaerolineales; family UBA11579; genus SCUK01. Next base: position 60,237 of record JANJTX010000151.1, read on the forward strand.
ATCCGTACCCTGGCCGCCGCCGGCGTGGGCGGCTTCCGCGACCTCTACAAACGCTTTGCCGAGGTCTCGCCCATGCGTCAGGAAATCACGATTGAGGATGTCGGCGGCACGGCGGTGTACCTCGCCTCCGATCTCTCGGCCAAGACGACTGGCGAAATCATCTTTGTGGATGGCGGCTTCAACATCGTCGCCATTGCGGATGACATCGTTAGCGACGACAGCGCCGAATAAGACGACCGAATGAATGCGCCGGGGCATGGCCAACGGTCATGCCCCGGTTTCTGTACTAGAATAGGGGGAATCGGAATGAGGAACTCGCATGTTTCGTAAACGCACAGACGCACAAACAACTACCGCCGCCCCGGCCAGCACGCCGGAACGCATCACCTCTGTACTGGGCGATGGCGTGGTCTTCCTCGGCAAAATCAGCGGGCGCGGCGGCGTGCGCATTGAAGGCGCGTTTGAAGGCGAAATCGCCCTCAACGGCACGCTGGTGGTTGGCACCACCGGGCGCGTGACCTGCCCGCATTTGCAGGCCCAGACCGTCATTGTGGCGGGTGCCCTGCGCGGCGACATCACCGCCGAGAAGGTCGAAATCCGCAGCACCGGCCGGGTGTGGGGTAACGTGACCACCGTGGCCTTCTCCACCGAAGAAGGCGCGTTCTTGCGCGGCCAAATTCAAATGGAAGAACAGGTAGAGCTGGACCTGCCTGAAACCGGAGATGCCAGCGTAGAAGCCCCGCCTCCGTTGAATGAAACCACTCCCTCTGCATAAAAAGAAGGCCTGCTTTCCAGCAGGCCTTCTTTTTTTCATCGGATTGTGCGATTATTGTTGGGCAATCACAATTGTCAGGCCCGTGCCGCTGGCCGCCGGCCCCGCAAACAGGGTGACAATCGCCCCGCTGCTACTGCTGAAAGTCAGCGTACCAACCGGCGGAAATACACTTTCGCTGGTCAGGGTATAGCCGAGCGCCGCCATTTCGGTCTTGTAGAATTCAATCACCAGTTCGAGGGACGAATCGGTTTCATAGGTCATCAGGCCCGGCAGGGTGGTGAGGTTGCGGGCATCCGGCATGGCAGGGTACGGGGTGGCGCCCTCTTCGCCGGGCGGTGGGCAATCCGCCGGGGGCTGGATATCAAACGCCTGACTGGCCGGGATGACATCCCACTGGTAGCGCACATCGCCCTCAAAGTTGCGATCGTTGGTCAGCACTTCGCTCACGCCCCGCCCGTTCAGCACCAACCGGATAATGGCGCCATCCGTCTGGCTGATGTACAGCGCCCCTTCTTCCAGGCTGCGCACTTCGCCGCCCGCCACGGTCGTGAGGTCTACGTTGTCCATCGTGATGGCGTAACGGTCAGTCAGCACGCCGTTAATCGTGACGCCGGTTTCCACCCGCTGGGCGGTGCCATGCAACAGGCCGCCGGTATCCATCATGGCGTCGTAGGGATTTTGCTGTTCCGAGTTGGCGGTCACGATGCAGCCAAAGGAAGGCGAATAGAGATAGTCGGTTTCTTCGATGTCGGCCACTTCGAGCCATTCCAGCCCACCAGCAATGGCGAGGTCGTTGGGCTCAAACCGGAAATAGGAACGCGGCGGCAGTTGGTTGCGCTGGCCGTTCACCAGTACCTGCCGGAAATATTCGCTGCCGTCCGGGTTGGTCGCGGTGAAATTGAAATCCATCCGGACTTCATAAGCCGGACTGCTGGTTTCTTCGTACAATGCCGGGTCATCCAAGTTGAGTTCCTGCGGGTTGGGCGAATCTCCGCCGGGTGCGGCCGCCGGTGCGCCGCCAGAGTCTCCACTGGCATCTGTTTGAGCCGGTGCAGACGATTCGCCGCTTCCCGGCAGCGACACACCCGAACAGGCCAGGGCCGCCACGCCGAGGACCAGCAAAACCAGAAATAATCGCTTGTGCATTCAATCCTCCTTCAAGGAACAGGGCCAAAGTTGTATCTCCCGCTACCCAAAATTGTAGCACTTTTGTCTGTCTGGAACTCAACCGCCCAAAAGTACGGATAGCGCCAACTTCGACTCGCCAACCTTGACACAGCCGTGAGCCAGGCATACACTAATGAAACCTTTTAAGGTCAAACTATTTTATGCCCACCCACTTTAGCGGCTCTGACCGCGAAGTTCTGGCTCTCAATACGTATATAAAACTGACCCGCGCCACCGAGTCGTTTCTGACGCGCCTGTACCCGGGCGGCCGCTATCACGGTCTCACCGCCAGCCAGTTTGGCACGCTGGAAGTGCTGTACCACCTCGGCCCGCTGTGCCAGGGGGAGATTGGCGCCAAGCTGCTCAAAAGCCCCGGCAATATGACCCTCGTCATCGACAACCTCGAGAAACGCAGCCTGGTGCGCCGGCAACGCGATAATGACGACCGCCGCCAGATTACCGTTCACCTGACGGCCGAAGGCCAGGCTCTGATGGCCGTGGTTTTCCCCCAGCATGTCGCTGACCTGGTAGCGATGTTCAGCGTATTGACCCCGGAAGAGCAGGCCGTCCTGGGCGACCTGATGAAGAAGCTGGGGCAGGCCTGCGAATCACCGGCCGCCGCCCCGCAGGATGCGCCCGGCTAAAAGTGCAGCACGCAAAAAAGTCGACCATTTGGAATGGTCGGCTTTTTTATATTTGTACTGATCTTCGGTACGGCCCTATCCGGCCGCTTTTATTCGGTAATGCCGTTGCGCAATTCCACGGTGATCTTTATCGCCGTGCGGACTTTGCCGTCAATGTCCACATCCGAGAACGCGGCGGTGAAAATCGTGTCCAGCCCATCTTCGGCCAGGTAGCCTTTGGCCAACACCAGAGCTTTGACCGCCTGGTTGACTGCCCCGGCCCCAATCGCCTGCACTTCGGCGCGTTTATTTTCGCGAAAAACGCCCGCGATGGCACCCGCCACCGCCGACGTGCGGGATGTTCCGGAGACCTTGATGATATCCATGGGTGCGCTCCTCTGTTCGGTGCGATGTACTACAGCGACCCGTGCCGGGGCATTTCACTTTCAAAAAGGCCAATTTATGAATAATTGTACAGGATTTCGAATTTCGAATCAACGGGGGAAAATTCGCCTAAGTTGGCAAATCCTCCATCAGCACTCCAAACAGCTGGGGCGGCTGGTGGCCGAGCCAGGTCAGGTAATTGGCCAACTGACTGCGGTGGTGGACTTCATGTTCCACCGTTGCCAGCAGGTAGCGCCAGCCACTGGCGGCATGGCCGGTCTGCCCGACCCGTTTTTCGGCCAGCACGCTTTCCGGCTGGCCTTTAAGGAGTGCGACCCCTTCGGCGTGGCAGGCATCCAGGTAGGCCGTGGCGGCCGCCAGATCCGCCCCCAACTCTGGCGCGTGTCCGGGGTATTTCAGTCGCTCGCCCGCCACCAGCCGCCAATTCATCAATTGCACACTGCCCAGATGCCGGACGATGTCGCTGCAGGTGTATTCGCCCGGCGCTGGCGACCAATCCGCCAGGGTGGGTGGCACAGCCTCTATGAACAGGTGCGTGCGTTTGCGGACGCCCTCAAAATAGGCCAGGTAATCAGCCAGACGGGTAATCATTTCGCCAGCAACCGGCGCAGCACCACCGTGCGCTCACCGATCATATTGCCATAGGTTTGGGCCTGCCCGGCCCCGTTATACATCGTGGCAAAGGCCACAAAATCCTCATTGCGCAGGGCGGGCAGGCCGCGGTTGTACGGGTCATTTTCAATGAATTTGAACATCGCCAGCAATTGATGCCGGGCGCCGTGCTCGCGGTCATTGAAGGCGGCAAACATGTCATTCACATGGGCATAACCCACTCGTTTGAAGTTACTGCCGAGAATCTGCGGGGCGCCCATGCTGATGGACATACGCGCCGCGGCAGTGTGGAACCCGCTGGCGAATTCCAGCACCGCCCACTCTTTGAGCTGGTCGCCATGAAACGGCCGCCATTCCTCGGTCGTGGCGGTACGGTAAAGATGGTCCTTCCAGCGCTGGGTGGCATTGAATTTGAAGTGCTGGTCGTATTTGGCTTTGTTCTGTTTGCCCCAGTAGTCAAAAAACAGATGGTTTTCAAAACGGATAATCATGCGGTTGTTGGGGCCAAAGGCCGCCCCGCCCGATTCTACGGATACCACCGCCGCCAGGATGGCCGGGTCAATGCCATATTTTGGAGCCAGGGCGGTCAACAGCCCACCGTAACGGTTCCAGGTCTGGGCGACCTGCTTTTCCACCGCCGTGGCCGTATCGGTCAGTTGCTTGGCCGCCTCCAGCGGTGCGCTTTCCGGGGCATCCGCAGGCAGGGTCGGGGGCTTTTGCACCGGCGGGGCGCTGGCTTCCTGCTTCACGACCTGCTGTACTTCGGCGGGCGGCGGGCCGCTCGGCACGCTGTTGGCTTCGGTGGCTAAATCCGGCGTAGCGCTGGCCCGGCCGCGCGGTGGTTGGATCGCCCGGTACGAGATAAAGCCCCGGGCATTGTTGGCGGCTTCCACCAGCAGCCAGGTCTTCTGTAGGTCAAGTACCAGCACAGTCAACCCGGCCGGCAATTGGCCCAGCACCTTGCTCTGGGAATTGGGTTGCTCATATAGAGGGGTGGTCTGATACAGGCGGCGGGAATAAACGGGCATGAATACCTCACTTGCAAGTGAATAAGGACTGCTTTATTGTAGGAGGGCGAATGCCGCGTGTCAATTGCTTTGCTGATTGTAGTTCTTTAAAAGAGATTTCTCTTTATGTCTTGTGGAAAGTAAAGTTAATTAGTAGTACCAGTAGGGGCTGGGGATAAGTGGAGAACCCGTTTGAGCTGGTTGCTTTGTGCCATATTTACCGCACTCGCTCTGCGGCTGCCTGCATCTGGCGGCTGGGTGGGGCAGTTTCCTCCCCAGCCGCCCTGTGCATGAAACGCGCATAACATTTGCCGCTCGCCGCTGCCTGATTGCCCTTTTAGAAAATATGGGGCTCTTAATCACCCACCCCCCATATATAGGGGCGGGGCGTACCGGTCTGAACCAGACTAATCGGGGGGTTTTCCCCAGTTATGCCTGTTTATCCACACAATATCCGCACTTATCCACACACCTGCCCGCAAAACTTGCAGAATTGTCAGGCTAAATAGCGGATGAGCGGTTTTTGAGGGCTTGACAAACGTTTTTGGTTAGACTACAATCTTTGTTAGATGATTGTCTAATAAAGACAGCAACCTAACAGATTTGGCCTGACGGAGATACACCATGCTCAATACACTGTCCTGGAGCCACCAGCTCGCAACCCATATTCTGGAAGACCTGGCCGCAGTCATGCGCCCGGCCATTCAGCAGGTGCTGCACACCTTTGGCCAGCCCGAAGCCACCGATGTCTTCCTCGCCCAGTATGCCGTCGGGTTTGACCCTGAACCGCTCGGTCTGGCCCATATTTTCAAACGCTCCCCGTACCATAACCCGGAGCAATTCCAGTCTGACTTCAAAGCCGCTGTCTCCCGCGGCTGGCTGGCCGAGCGCACCCCCGGCGCATACGGCCCAACGCCTTCGGCGCAAGCCTTCGTGGCCGATCTCCAACACGCCACCGCCCAGCGCCTTGCAGCACTGGCCCCGCAACCGGAAAACGAACTGAATCACCTGATTGATTTGCTGGGGCGCGTAACCACCGCCGCCCTTGAACTGCCGGACCTGGCCGAAACGCCCGCCCTGCGGATGAGCCGCCGCTTCAATCAGCCCGGCCAGCCGGCCATGCTGCGTTTGCGCCGCGCCCTGATTGACCTGCTTTCCTTCCGCGACGATGCCCATGTGGCCGCCTGGGTGCAATATGAAATTGATGGCTACGCCTGGGAAGCCTTCACCCTGCTCTGGCGGGGTACGGCCTGCACCCCGGAAGACCTGGCCGAAACCCTCGCCGCCCGCGCCTACACCGCCGCCGATTATGCCGCCGCCCTCGCCCGACTGGCCGAGCGCGGCTGGGTGAGCGCAACCGCTACCGGCTACGAAGTCACCCCGGAAGGCGGCCAGCTGCGCCAGGCGGTCGAAGACCTCACCGACCAGTATTACAACGCCGCCTTCGCTACGCTGACCACTGCTGAACTTGAAGTCCTTCACCAGCGCCTTACCTCCCTGGCCCAGGCGCTGCCCCTCGCCGTACCCGACCCGGCCTGAAAGGATGTAAGCCATGAGCTTCAACCGCATCCAGATTGTGCTAAGCAATGAAGTCCCGGACCCGCAGGAAAAGAGCGCCCCGCGCCCGATGCAGTCCGCCGTGTGCCCGGCCGAAGAAACCCGCGCCGCGGGCCTGCCCACCTGCCCACCCGCCACTGTGATTGTGTAATCCTCCTCCGGATTTGGGGCGGGCGCATCCGATCAATGCGCCCGCCCCCAGCATTCATCCCCCTTTATCCCCCTTCAGGAGACCCGCATGTCCGACCTCACCTTCACCCAGACCTACCCCGTTTCGCCCACCCTGCTCTACCAGGCTCTCACCCAGCCGCTCATGCTGGAAGGCTGGTTTGCCAATACCGTGGATATTGACCCGCGTCCGGAAGGCCGTTTTTATGCCTACTGGACCCAGGGTTACTCCACACACGGCCGGGTCACTGAAGCCAAAGAAAACGAAAAGCTGGTTTTTTCCTGGCACGGCAGTACCGACCCGGCCGCCAGCCAGGTAACCATCACCCTCAACGCTGCGGGCAAAGACACCCAGCTTCATATTCAGCACAGCGGGTTGGGCGAAGGCGACGGCTGGGCAGAAACCCGCCCCGAATTGCAGGCCGGTTGGGAGGCAGCCCTGCTCAATCTCGAATCGCTGCTGGTGCGCGGGCTGGACAAGCGCATCTTTGACCGGCCGTTTCTCGGCATTCAGATTGCCGGCGCAATGACCGCTGAGCAGGCCAAAGAGCGCGGGCTGGGCATTGCCGGCGGCATCAACATCAGCGGCACGCTGCCCGGCACCGGCGCCGAAGCCGCCGGACTGCAAAATGGCGACATTCTGGTGACTATGGGCGGCCAACCCACCAATGATTTCCCGGCCCTCACCGCCGTCATCGGCCAGCACAAAGCCGGGGATACCGTTAAAATTGAATACTACCGCGACGGCGAGAAACACAGCCAGGAGATGACCCTCTCCCACCGGCCGGTGCCGGAAATCTCCAGCGACCCCAAAGAGTTTGCGGCCGAGATTGGAAAATTGTTTGCCGAAGCCAACCAGGAACTGAAAGCCCTGTTTGAGGGCGTGAGCGAGGCCGAGGCCAGCCACCGCCCGGCGGCCAACGAGTGGAGTGCGCGCGAAACCGTCGCCCACCTGCTGATGAACGAATACTGGAACCTGATGAATGTCAGCACCGAAGCCGAGGGCCAGCGCCCGCCTAACTATGCCAATGACCTGGGCAGCGTGGCGGCCCTGGCGGCCTCCTTCCCCAGCATGGCCGAACTGCTGCAAGCCTTTGAGCGTGCCGCCGCGGCGACGGTGGGTGCGCTGGCCAACATCCCGGAAGGACTGCAACAGCGCAAGTACAGCCTCATGAATATGGCCCAGGGCTATCAGTTCACCCCCAACCACACCCGCGGCCACTTTGACCAGATCCGCAATGCGATTGCCGCCGCCCGGGAGCAAAAATAGCATGACCAAAAAAAACCCTGCCCTCACGTTCACCCGCCAGATTGCCGCTCCGGCCGCCCACAGCTATCGCGCTTTTACCACGGCGGCCGGGTTGCGTGAGTGGCTGGTTAAAGGGGCTGAAGCCAGCTATGAAAACCTCAATTACCTCTTCCTGCTCTGGGAGGATGGTTTCACCGTCAGCGGCCGCTATGAGGACCTCAAGGAAAACGCCCGCGTTCGTTTTACCTGGCGCGCCCAACAGGACCCGCATGAAAGCCTCGTTTCAGTTACCCTCACCGAGCAGGACGGCGGCACGCTCCTTACGCTGGAGCACAGCGGCCTGGGCAGCGATGAAACCTGGGATGCCATCCGGGCGGACCTGGCGACGCGCTGGGAAGCCAGCCTGGATAACCTCAAGGAAGTCCTCGAATCAGGTTTTGACCGCCGCGTCTACCAGAAACCGCTGATGGGCATCCTCATCGGCCAGTTCATCACCTCGGAAATGGCCGATAAACGCAACCTGCCCATCCGTTATGGTCACCAGATTGCCGGCGTGCTGCCCAAAATGGGCGCCGAGTTGGCCGGGCTGGTGAAAGATGACATCATCCTGCGCCTGGATGGCATCCCGATTAAGGACTTTGAAAGCATCACCGATGCCCTCAACGGCCACCTGGCCGGTGACGTGCTGGACGTGGAATACCTGCGCGGTCAGGAAATCCTCACCGCCAAATTCACACTTTCCAGCCGCGCCAAGCCCACCATCCCAGCCAATGCCCGCGCCCTGGCGGATAACATTCAGGGCATTTACCGCAACGCCAATGCCAAGTTGCAGGAAATCCTCGAAGGCGCCAGTGTTGAACACACCGAGCATCGCCCGGCCCCGCTGGAATGGAACACCCATGAAGTGCTGGCGCACCTGATTCTCTCTGACCGGGATATGCTCAACTGGGCGACCTCGGCCGTGCATGGCAAGGAAGTCGGGCATGACACCTCCCAGATTCACAGCCGCCTCAAAGGGCTGGTGCTGCGCTTCCCGGAAGCTCCGCGTCTGGTGGAGCAGCTGGGCTTTGTGCAGGATGAAACTGTGGCCTTCCTTGCCGATTTGCCCACAGAGTTTGTGGAACGCAAGAGCAGTTACACCCGCATTGCTGCCGGCTATGTGGAAGAAACCCCCTACCACTACAAAGACCACCTCGGGCAGATTGAGAAAAACCTGGCCGCCGCACGCGGCCTGAACTGACACCCCTCTCCTGCGGAGTACACCCATGAAACGACCCAGCGGACTGGCCGCCTTCCTGCTGATTCAACTTGGCCAAACTGTTTCCATCCTCGGCAGCAGCATGACCGGCTTTGCCTTGAGCATCTGGGCCTACCAGCTCACCGGCGAAGCGACTGCCCTGGCGTTGGTGGCCTTCTTCAATTTTGGCCCCACCGTCTTGCTCTCGCCCATTGCGGGCGCGCTGGTGGACCGCTGGAATCGCAAGCTGGTCATGATGATCAGTGACCTGGGGGCGGCCCTCGGCACTATCATCATTTTCTTCCTGTATTCCAGTGGCAACCTGCAACTCTGGCATCTCTATCTGGTCGGCGCGCTGACCGGCATCACTCAGGCTTTTCAGTTCCCGGCCTACTCGGCGGCCATTACGATGATGATTCCCAAAGAACAGTATGGCCGCGCCAGCGGGCTGATGTCATTGGCCGAGCCCGCCGCCACGATATTTGCCCCGGTTCTGGCCGGCGCCCTGATTGGCCGTATCGGCATCGGCGGCATCATGATTATCGATATCCTGACCTTCTCGGCCGCCTTCTCCGCCCTGGCATTTGTGCGTATACCCCAGCCCAAAGCCACCGCCGAAGGGCTGGCGGCGCGCGGCAGCCTGTTACAGGAAAGCGGCTTCGGCTTCCGCTACATCTTTCAACGCCCCAGCCTGCTGGGTTTGCAACTGATGTTCCTGTACATCAACCTCGTAGCGACCATCTCTTTCACCGTGATGACGCCCATGATTCTCTCGCGCACCAATTTTGACGCCCTCGCGCTGGGTTCGGTCATGTCGGTCGGTTCCATTGGCGGCCTGGCGGGCGGGTTACTGATGAGCGCCTGGGGTGGCCCCAAACGCCGGGTGCATGGCGTGCTGCTCGGCATGGCCGCCGCCGCTTTGTTTTCCACGATTCCCTTCGGGCTGGCTGGGCCGGTGGCGTTGTGGTCTTTCGCTAACTTCATGTTCGGCCTGATTCTGCCAGTGTTGAATGGCTCCAACCAGGCCTTGTGGCAGGCGAAAGTCCCGCCGGATTTGCAGGGGCGCGTCTTTTCTGTGCGCCGCCTGATTGCCCAGATTACCGCCCCGGTGGGCATGTTGCTGGCCGGGCCGCTGGCCGATGATGTCTTTGAGCCTGCCATGCAGTCCGGCCAGCCGCTGGCGGATGTCTTTGGCGGGCTGGTGGGGGTTGGCCCCGGCGCCGGCATGGGACTGATGTTTGTGCTGGCCGGTTCGCTCGGCGTGGTGGGCGCGCTGCTGGGTTACCTGGTTCCCGCCATCCGCAATGCCGAGGACATCCTGCCAGACCATAATGTAGAACTGAATTTGCAGGGCGAACCTGCTCTTGAAGAACACGCCGCCCCGGCCTGACCGGCCGGGCGCGGTAGAATAACAACGCTGCGCCAACTCGTAGCAGGAATGACATCAGATGAACAGCGCCTCCACCTCCAAAGCCCCCCGCATTGTTTGGGAACGCGGCACCGCCTACGATTTTCTGGCCAGCCTACACGTCTTGCATGAGCCGGAAAAATTCGGCCTGCGCGGCGCCTGGGCTGCCGGCGTGCGTTCGCGCCTGACGGCCGAAGAGCGCGAATTCTTTGATGAGATGCTCTCCATCATTGAGTTGCCCTACCGCTGGGTGCACAACCTGCCCGAACCCAAAGACGCTGCCACTCTGCTCTACCACCTCAAACAAACCCCGGCCGCCGAGCGCATCTACGCCGTCACTGAACGCCCTGGCCAGCCGGATGACCCCGTGCGCGCCCGCCTGCGCCAGATTACCGCCGCTGGCCAGTGGAACGAGGACGATCGCGTCTTTTTGACCGAAGCCTACCGCAACCTGGCCCACAAGGAACCCGGCTGGTCTATGCCGCCCCGCCGTTTGGAGCGCATCATGACCGCCTGTGCCAACGCCGCCGAAGTGGGCGAAAACCTGCTCGGCGCGTTGCAGTCGTATTTTGATGTTTTCTTTGAAGAAGAAGAAAAACGCCTTGCCCCCAAGCTGGAAGAAGCGCTGGGGCGTGGCCGCGAACTGGCCGAGCGCCTAAACCCAGCCGAACTGCTGGAAGAACTCTCGCGCGGTGTGAGCTTCGCCGAACTGGATTGGGCTGAGGAAATCCTGCTCGCTCCCTCCTACTGGCTTAGCCCACTGATTTCCGGCGATGACCTGGACCACAAGCGGATGTTGTTGCTTTACGGCGCTCGCCCCACCGGCGAAAGCCTCGTTCCCGGTGAAATCGTGCCCGATGACCTGCTGGCAGCTCTCAAAGCCCTCGCCGACCCCAGCCGGCTGCGCATCCTGCGTTTTCTGATGCAGGAACAGCTCACCCCGGCCGAGCTTTCGCGCCGCTTGCGCCTGCGCGCCCCCACCGTCACTCATCACCTGCATGCCTTACGTCTGGCCGGGCTGGTGCGCTTTGTGATTAAAGGCGGCAATGAACGCCTGTACTCCGCCCGGATGGAAGCCATCCAGGCCAACTACACCCTGTTGAAGGATTTTCTGGAGCAGGATGTAGTCGAAGCCGAGCCGCTCGAAACTCTTGACCGCGGCCGGATGTTCTAACCCAACCCTCTGTCGCCCCCTGGCCAGGCGGCCTCTACAGGAATGCAACCATGCCTCCATCCAACCTGTCGCCGCGCCCCTCTTTTCTTGCTGAATACCGTGACCAACTCCAGGCCTTCCGGCCCAATGCCCGCTTTTACCTCATCAGCGTCCTGCTGACCGGCGCGACCCTTGGCGTCTTTCGCCTGCTGTTCAATTTTTATGTTCTTAGCCTCGGCTACGATGAGGCCTTGCTGGGCAACCTGATTACCACCAGCAATATGAGCGCCTTGCTGCTGGCCCTGCCGCTGGGTTTCCTCGTCAGCCGGGTCGGGCGTAAGGCCGCCCTCGTCAGCGGCGGGTTGCTGGTCATCCTTGCCGTGGGCGTGATGGGCGTGTTCCCGTCGATTGCGGTTTTCTATGCCATGAACCTGCTGCTGGGGGCAGCCCAGAGCCTGTCCTCGGTGGCGATGGGTCCTTTCCTGATGGAAAACAGCCAGGAAGATGAGCGCGCCTACCTGTTCTCGTTTGCCTCCGGCATCCAGATGGCTTCCCAGTTTGTCGGCAACTGGCTGGGTGGGTATGTGCCCTCTTGGGTGGCGGAACTGCGCGGCGTGGCCGCTACCAGCAGTGGGGCGTACTCTGGTGCGCTGCTAATCATCGCCATTGTCGGGCTGCTGGGCGTGCTGCCCCTGCTCTTCATTCGCCAGAAACCCATCCTCGCCAACGACCGCGACAATTTCGACCCGCTGCGCTTCGCGCGTGCCCACCCGCGCCAGTTGTTTAAGCTCTTTTTCCCGCTGCTGCTGGTTTCGGTCGGGGCTGGGTTGTTTGTGCCATTCATGAACATCTTCTTCCGCGTCGTCCACCACCAGCCTGACCCGGTCATCGGCGGGCTAATGGCCTGGGGCTCGCTGGCCATGGGGGTGGGATTGCTGATTGCTCCGCCCCTTGCCGCCCGCCTCGGTAAACTCAAGCTGGTCGTCATTACTCAGGGGCTTTCGATTCCCTTTATGATTTTGCTCGGCTTTGCGCCGTGGTTCTGGGCCAGCGCCCTGGCTTACTTTGTGCGCATGGCGCTGATGAACATGAGCAATCCCATCTACCAGAATTTTGTGCTGGAACAGGTGGATGAAGGCTCGCGCGCCACGGTCGCCAGCCTGTACAGCATGGTGTGGAATTTCGGCCGCGCCTTCAGCCCCAGCATCAGCGGCGCTTTGCAGGTCTCGGCGGGGTTTGGCCTGCCTTTTACCATTGCCATCGCCCTGTATGCGGTAGCCATCAGCCTGTATTACGTTTTCTTTTTGCGACACAATTCGGCGGCTGCTCCTCAACCGGTAGCCTGAAACGGACCGGTTTCCTGTATACTTGCCCGCCTATGTCCAAATCCCCGCAAATCGTCCCTGTTCTTCAGGCGCTGCTGGTCACCTTCCTGTGGTCCACTTCCTGGGTGCTGATTAAGTTCGGTCTGGTGGGCATCCCGCCCCTCATCTTTGCCGGTCTGCGCTACTTTCTGGCCTTTGTGGTGCTGGCCATTTATGCCGCCTGGATGTGGCGCGCCGGCCGCCGCCCGGCCCTGACCGGGCGCGATTGGCTGGCGCTGGCGGGTTACGGCCTGCTCTTTTATGCCGTGACCCAGGGGGCGCAGTTCCTCGGGTTGGAGCTACTGCCCGCCATTTCATTCAGTCTGTTGCTTAACTTCTCGGCCCCGCTGGTGGCTTTGCTTTCCATCATATTTTTGCGCGAATTACCCACGCCGGTGCAATGGTTGGGCATTATCGTATTTCTGACCGGTGTGGGGCTGTACTTCTACCCGGCCCTGCTGCCCTCTGGCCCGCTGGCGGGGTTGCTGGTTGCCGGGGTGAATGTGCTGGCGGCCTCGCTTTCGGCCATTCTTGGCCGGGCCATCAACCGCCACTCGCGCCTGGATGCGCTCACCGTAACGGTCGTCAGCATGGGGATTGGCAGCGCGGTCCTGCTGGGGGCGGGCTTGGCGCTGGAACCCTGGCCGGCGCTGGGCTGGCCGGAATGGCTCAACATCGCCTGGCTGGCGGTGGTCAATACTGCCTTTGCTTTCACGCTCTGGAATCACACCCTGCGTATTTTGAGCGCCACCCAGTCCAGCGTTATCAACAACCTGATGCTGGTTCAAATTGCCCTGCTGGCCTGGCTGTTTCTGGGCGAACGCCCGACGCCACTTCATTGGCTGGGGATGCTGGTGGTGCTGGTGGGCGTGGCGCTGGTGAACTGGCCGCGCCGCCGTCCGGTATAATTTTGTAACCCGCCTGCCCGCCCTGCGTCCAAAGGACGCCCACCATGCCTGAAGCCCCCACTCTCCTCCCCGCCCTGCGCCGCCGCGCCCCGGAAGCCTGTCAGGAATTGTTTGACCTGTACTCCGACAAACTCTTCCGCCTCACGGCCGGCATGTGCGGCAGTGATGAAGATGCCGAAGATGTGGTGCAGGAATCTTTCCTGCGCTTCTTCGAATCCTTAGACCGTTTCGAGGGTCGCTCGGCGATTGGCACCTGGCTGTACCGCGCCGCCCACAATGCCTGCATTGACCGCCTGCGCCGCCAGCGGCCCACCCTCGAACTGGCCGAAGAAGACCCGGAAGACGATGGCCTGCCGATGCCCACCATCCTGGCGGATTGGGACAACCTCCCGGAAGACCTGCAAGCCCGGGCCGAGTTTCAGATCCAGCTGCGGGCCGCCATCGCCGAGTTGCCGCCCCGCCTGCGGGCCGCCTTTCTGCTGCGGGATGTCGAAGAACTCTCGACCGAGGAAGCCGCCCAGGTGCTGGAAATCGAGCCCGGCGCGCTCAAAGTCCGCCTGCACCGCGCTCGCCTGCTACTGCGCGAGCGCTTGAGCCGCTATGTCCTCGAACAGGCCTAGCCAAAGGAAATCTCATGCAGTGTGAAGACCTGGTAGCCTATCTCTCCGATTACATTGACCGTGACCTGGATGAGGAACTGGTGCAAGCCGCCCGCGAACATCTTGCCACCTGCCCCAACTGCCACATCGTGCTGGATTCCACCGAGCGCATGCTGCACTTCGCCCGCCAGAGTGGGCCGCAGTCCATCCCGGTTGGGCGGCGGCAAAAACTGTTTGATGAACTACAAGCCGCCTTCCTGACCCGTCAACCACCCCCCGCTAACCCAACCGACTGACCCGCAGCCG